>JBFWZV010000006.1:0-106203 GCA_050184975.1 Pseudolabrys sp.
CGCCTTGTTCCTGTTGACGATGTCCGGCGCCTCGAAGCGCTGGTCGTTCTTCGCGCCGGAGAGATAGCGGCTCGCGTAATTGAGAATGTCGCCGCCGCCCCAGTCGATGAATTCGAGCAGGCCCATTACGGCGAAGCGGAAACCGAAGCCGTACTTGACCGCCTTGTCGATGTCCTCGGCGGTGGCGACGCCTTCCTCCACGAGCCGCGCCGCTTCGTTCATGGCGAGCGCCTGGATACGCGGCACGATATAGCCGGGTGAGGCCGCGCATTCGACCGGCACCTTGCCGACCGAGGTCAACAGTGCGCTGAACTCCTCGACCACGGCGCGGTCGGTCTCTTTCGTCGGGCTGAGTTCGATCAGCGGCACGATAAAAGCGGGATTGAGCCAATGCGCATTGAGGAAGTGACTCGGCCGGCTGCTGTAGCCGGAAAGCTGCGTCGACAGAAAGGTCGAGGTTGTCGAAGCGACGATGGCGTCTTTGTCCGCCGTTTCATCGATCAGCTTCAGCGCCGCGCGCTTGGCGTCCTCGGTTTCCGGCACCGCTTCGAACACGTAGCGCACGCCGGCAAGGCCGGCGGCCGTCTGGTCGCTTGAATAGAGCGACACCCGGCTCATGATCGCGTCGATGGCAGCCGCGTCGAAGGCACCGAGATCCGCCATCAGTTTGAGCGAGCCGCGCACTTCGGCGAGCGTCTCGTCGAACACACGCTTCTGGTCCTCCGCCGAGCGCGGCTTGGCGTCGATCAGCCGCACCGGGTGGCCGGCATAGGCGAAGCAATGCGCGATGCCGCGGCCCATGCGGCCGGCGCCGATGCACGCGACGACAGGGAGTTTCGCGCTCACGGTCAGAGCCCTTCGTTCAGCAATTTTCTGAGGCTGTCTTTGCTTTCGCTGGCAAGGCCGAGCGAAGCCCAGGTGCGGCCGGTCTTGCGGAAGTCGTTGCCGCTTGCCGCGCCAGCAATCGCCAGCAGGCCGGCGGCGACCGGCACCGGCGTTTTCGTCCATTCGCCGAGCGTGACGATCAGCGCGAGGCCGAGCGCGACGTCCTCGCGCAGGTAGCGATGCGTCTTCAGGTCGAGCTTCTCGTGCCAGTCGCCAGAGTCGACCAGCTTGTCGTGAGCGAGCTGGCCGTACATCCAGTTCGACGTGGTGTAGTGGTCGGCGAGCGGAAAGTGCGGCGCGCGATAGCCGAGCGCCTCGCGCACGGCGATGCGTTCGGCATCGAGCGCATCGTGGACACGGCGGATCGAGGGTTGCGTTCCCTCCTTGTGGATGTCCCAGCGGTCGAAATGCTCGATCGGCCCGGCATTCATGATGATAAGTGGCGGGTGGATGATCGGCCCGGCATTCATCAGCGCGCCGGACAGCGCATCCTCGACAGGTTCGATCGCGTTGGGAAACGCCTGCGCGATGATTTTGAGCGCGGCGTCGGAGCGTTTTGCCGGAAACGCGCCGGTCGGCAGCCGGGTCGCCCGCGTGGTGATGGCAACCTCTGCCGGTCCGTGCTTGCGGGTAAGCCAGGGCAGGGTGCGGTCTCGGCGATGGTCACCTGTGCGCGGCAGCCGTTGGCGCGCAGCACCCTGGTCATCAGGTAGGAGCCGAAGGTGCCCGGTGGAAGAAAGATCACCTGTCCGTCGGCCAGATGCGGTGCGAGCGTGATGGCGAGATCGTCCTGCGCGAAGGCCGGCGTTGGTGCGACGATCAGCTCGGCCCCGCGCAGCGCTTCGCCAATATCGGCCGTCGGCTTCGCGATCTTGACGTCGCGCGTGCCTTTGAAGTCGCGCAGGCGAATGGTTTTCGTGTCAAGCACCGGTTTGAGCGCCGCGCCGTCGCGCCGCCAGAACCGAACCTCATGGCCAGCTTCCGACAGATCGGCGGCCGCCGCGTAGGATCCGTTGCCACCCCCCAGCACAGCGATCTTCATGAGTTGTCCTCGAGCGTTGACGGCGTCGGCTCCGCGCGCTCAATGCGCGCTGTCGTGGCCGCCGAGATAGGTCGCGATCAGTTGCGGATCGTGGATCAGGTCGCTCGCCGCACCTTGGCGCACGATTTCGCCGGTCTCCATCACATAGCCGTAGTTCGCGGTCTCGAGCGCCGAGCGCGCGTTCTGCTCGATCAGCAGGATCGAGACGCCGAGATCGCGCAGCGACGGGATGATGTGGAAGACTTCCTTCACGAGCAACGGGGCGAGGCCGAGGCTGGGCTCGTCGAGCATCAGCAAGGTCGGCCGACTCATCAGCGCGCGGCCGAGCGCCAGCATCTGCCGCTCGCCGCCGGAGAGCGTGCCGGCATGCTGGCTGCCGCGTTCCTTGAGCCGGGGGAAGCGGTCGAATACGTCGTCGATCGAGCGCTTGGCCGCCGCGGTGCCGTCCTTGCGGCTGTAGGCGCCGAGCAAAAGGTTGTCGTAGACCGACATTTCCGCGAACAGTTCACGCCGCTCCGGCACCAGCCCGAAGCCCAATTCGACACGATCCTCGGTGTCGAGCCGGGTGACGTCCTCGCCGTTGAACAGAATGCGGCCCTGGCAGGGCAAGAGGCCGATTGCGGTGTTGAGCAGCGTCGTCTTACCGGCGCCGTTCGGTCCGATCACTGTGACGACCTGACCCGCCTCGACCGCAAGCGAAACGTTGCGGACGGCTTCCGCCTTGCCGTAGGAGACGCTGACGTTCTCGATCGCGAACAGGGCCATCAGGCGATGCCCCCCAGATAGGCTTCCTGCACGCGCGGATCGTTGCGCACGGTTTTCGGATCGCCCTCGCTGATCTTGCAGCCGAAGTCCATGACGACGATGCGGTCGACGAGATTCATCACGAAATCCATGTCGTGCTCGACCAGCAGGATGGTCAGGCCCTCCGCGCGCAGCGAACGCAGCAGGTCGGCGAGCGCGAGCTTTTCCTGCTTACGCAGGCCCGCGGCCGGCTCGTCGAGCACCAGCAGCACAGGGTCGGCCGCGAGCGCACGGGCGATTTCGAGCACCCGCTGATTGCCGAGAGGCAGGTTGCCGGCGAGTTCATAGGGCCGGCTGCCGAGGCCGACGCGCTCAAGCTGTTTCATCGCCTCGTGACGGGCGCGGCGTTCCTCGGCGCGGTCGAGCCGCAGTGCGCTCGAAAAATAGCCGGCCTGCGTGCGCGGATAGATGCCGAGCAGGACATTGTCGAGCAGCGTCATTTTCGGACGCAGCTTGACGTGCTGGAAGGTGCGGGCAATGCCGGCCCGCGCGATGTTTCGCTGGGCCGCGTGCGTGATGTCGCTGCCGGCGAACACGATCCTGCCGCTGCTCGCCGGCAGCGCGCCGGTGATCAGGTTGAACATCGTGCTCTTGCCGGCGCCGTTCGGACCGATCAGGCCGAGAATCTCGCCGGCGCGGACGTCGAAGCTGACATCGTTGACGGCGATCAGGCCGCCGAAGCGGCGTACCGCGGTGTCGACCTCGAGCAACGGAGTACCGACCGCCGGCTGTTCGCGGCGGGGCAGCGGCTCGGCCGGCTCCGGGTGCGGTGGCTCATGGTCCGGCAGCCGCTGCGCGATATAGGGCACGATGCCGTCGCGGGCGCGTTGCAGGAACAAAATAAACAAGAGCGCGAAGATGACCGTCTCGAGCCGGCCCAGGGTGCCGGGCGTCAGCGAGAGGAAATCGATGTTGGCGTCCTTCAGGAGCGGCAGCCAGTCCTGGATGGAGTTCTTCAGGAGCATGATCAGCGCGGCGCCGACCACCGCGCCGAGCAGATAGCCGGAGCCGCCGACCATCGCCATCATCAGGTATTCGATGCTGACATGGACGTCGAATGGCGTCGGGCTGATGAAGCGCGCCATGTGCGCGTAGAGCCAGCCGGCAAACGCCGCCATCAGCGCGGCGATGACGAACGTGACGAGCCGAACCTGGAATGCGTTGATGCCAAGCGACTCGACGAGCGCGTTGCCGCCGCGCAGCGTCCGCATGGCGCGGCCGACACGCGAATTAAGCATGTTGTAGGTCGCGAGCATGGTGACGAGCAGCACGGCCCAGATCAGGTAGTAGATGTCGCTGCTGGCGCTGAGCGCATAACCGCCGATCGAGATCGGCGGGATCGAGGCGATGCCGTTGTAGCTGCCCAGCCCCTCGATATTGCCGAAGCTGAAATAAATAGCGAGGCCCCAGGCGATCGTGCTGAGCGACAGGAAATGCCCGCCGAGCCGCAGCGTCACCGCACCGAGAACGGCGGCGACCAGCCCGGTCATCGCCAGTGCGACGAGGAGACCGAGCCACGGCGACTGTCCCATCAGCACCGTCGTCCAGGCGGTCGAATAGGCGGCGATGCCGACGAAAGCGGCCTGGCCGAACGACACCATACCGCCGACGCCGGTGAGCAACACGAGGCCGGCGCGACCAGCGCGTAGATGCCGATGTAGTTGAGCAGCGTGATGGTGAAAGCGCCGAGGTAGTACGGCGCCCCGGCGAGCGCCAGGACGACGATGGCGATCGCGAACTTCGTCCACGCCGCGCTCATTCTTCGCTCTCTTCCTCGGCGTGAATCAACGTGTAGGAACGCCACAGCAGCACCGGAATGAGCAGCGAAAATACCGTGACTTCCTTGAACGGGCTGCTCTGGAAGGCCGCGAAACTTTCAAGCACGCCGACGAACAGCGAGCCGGCCGCGGTGAGCGGGAAGCTGACCAGGCCGCCGATGATGGCGCCGACGAATGCCTTAAGGCCGATAATGAATCCGGAGTCGTAGAAGATCGTGTTGACCGGTGCGATCAGCACGCCGGAGATGGCCGCCATCACCGATCCGAGCAGGAAGGCGACGGTGCCGGCATGCGCGGGCCGGATGCCCATCAGCCGCGCGCCGGTACGGTTTATGGCGGTCGCCTGCAGCGCCTTGCCCTGGATGCTGAACTCGAAGAACAGGTACAGAATCAGGCAGAAGATGCCGGCGGCGACGATGATCAGGATGGTCTCGCCGGAAATCGGTACGCCGGCGATCATCATCGAGAAATCCGTCAGTCCCTGGGTGCGCACGCCTTCGGGTCCGAAGAAGATCAGCCCCATGCCGGACAGTGCGAAGTGCAGCGCGACCGCGACGACCAGCAGCAGCAGGACCGAAGCATCCGCGATCGGCCGGAAAATAATGCGGTCGAGCAACGGCGAGATCGGCAGGATCAGTGCGATCGTCAGCAGGATGCGTGCGGGTGCGTTCAGCGTGAGGCCGCTCGTCAGCCAGACCGCGGCGGCCGGCAGCATCGGCAGGATCAGATAGAAAAAGATCGCGCGCGGAACCCTGTGGTAGGCCCGCGCGCGCAACACGCCATAGAGTTCCATCGCGGTGGCAGCGGCCGCGAGCACCGCGACGAGGCCGACGGTGCCCGGGAACTGTTTGGTTTCGAGCGCCGCCAGGGTCAGGGCGGTGAAGGCGGCGATGTCGCCAAACGGGACGAAGACGATCCGCGTCACTGAAAAGATTAGGACGAAACCGAGCGCCATCAAGACGTAGATGGCGCCGGTTGCGACGCCATCCATGGTGAGGATTGCTGCGATCTGCGCGGTCATTTTGCGGTTCGCAGCGTTCCGCGGCCGAAGTCTCGGCGCATCAAGGCTGGTAGGTCCACTTGCCGTCGACCAGCTTCACGACGACGAGGCTACGCTCGTCGACCCCGTAATAGGATTTCGGGTTGAAGTTGTAGATGGCGTGGACGCCCGCGATGTCCTTGTTCGCGTAGATCGCCTCCATCAGCGCGGCGCGGAATTCCTGGGTGCCGGGCTTTGCCTTCTTCAGAGCGACCTTGGCGGCTTCGAGGAACACCAGCCAGCCGTCGAATGCATAGCCGGAGAAGCCGTCGTCGGCGTCGATGCCGTTGGCCTTCTTGAAGATGTCATGGAACGCGGTGCCGATCTTCTTCGAGAAGTGCGAGTCGGGGAGCTGCGAGGTGACGATCACAGGGCCGGCCGAAACCTGGACGCCTTCAACCGCCTTGCCGCCGACGCGGACAAAGTCGCGGTTCAGCAGCGACGGGGTGCCGAAGAAGCCGCCCTTGTAGCCGAGCTTGCGCAGTTCGAGCAGCGGCAGCGCGCCCTGGGTGGCGGAGCCGCCGTCATAGAGACCGTCCGGATTGGTCGCGAGCACCTTCAGCGCCTGCGCGGTCACGGTGGTGTCCGTGCGTGAGTAACGCTCGTTGCTGGTGACCTTGGGGCCGCCGGCGGCTTCCGCGGCCTTGGCGCCGTTGTAGACGAGGTCGCCCCAGGAGTCGTTGAAGCCGATGAAGCCGGCGGTCTTGATTCCGTCGCGCTTCATGCGGTCGGCGATCACCTTCACCATCAGGCTCGGGGTCTGCGTCATGGCGACGCCCCACGGATGGCCTTCGGCCGGGATCTTCAGCAGCACCGGCGAGATTGCGATCAGCGGAACCTTGAGCTCGTTGGCGATGCCCATCATGGCCGTCGCGCCGGGGGCGCTCGAGGTGCCGATCATGATGTCGACTTTTTCCTGCTCGACCAGCTTGCGCGCGGCCTGCGTCGCAGCCGAGGGGTCGGACACGTCGTCGAGACGGATCACCTTGATCTTGTGGCCGTCGACTTCGCTCTTGTAGGCGACGGCGGCGTTGAAGCCCTTCTCGTAGTTGAGACCGATCGAGGAGGCCTTGCCGCTCAGCGAGGTGACGAAGCCGACGGTGATCTCTTGGGCCGTGACCGGTGTCGCGGCGATAGAGGCTCCGGCGAGTGCAGCGAGGACGAAAGCAAACTTTTTCATCGTACTCTCCGTATTTGACCTGACGCGTGTCAGGCGTTGGACCTGTCGGCCCGACGCGCGGCATGCGGCGTGTTGACGCCAGACATGCCGGGGCGGCGTTCCGCTGTTGCAGTGATCGGCAAATGACGACGGGAAGACGGGACGCTGTTGCGGCGCGAGCGGGGCATGGCGGTTCTGTCCGTCGTCTGACACGGACCGACCCAGAACCACTCCGATGCCTCGTGCCCCATCACGAACCTCGCGGCCGACTTTGGCGATCGTCTCGCCGTGCAACCGCGCCGGTGAACGGCGCGTGTCGCGAATTCTTATTGGCGTCCGGCCGCCAAATTACTTTAAACTTAAAATGATGGCTTTGCCCTTGTCAACAGCGTGGCCGGCGCGGTTTATGCGATTTTCCGCCGGTTTGGCGAAATGGCCGGGCAGCCGGATGCGGAGCGCTGCACGGCGAAATTTAGTTGCGCTTGACGCGATAGCCGGCGGCTTCGCGGTCCCAGGTCGCGTCTGTGACGCCCCGTTCGGTCAGCTTGTATTTCTGCACCTTGCCATTCTCGGTGGTCGGCAGCGTGGTCACGAATTCCAGGTAGCGCGGAACGGCGAAATAGGGGAGCCGCGGCTCGCAGAACGTGATGAGGTCGAGATGCGCCGGCGCCTGCCCGGGGTGCAGCACGACCGCCGCCATGACCTCGTCCTCGGCGAGCGACGAGCGCACCGGAAAAGCTGCGGCAATGGCGACCGCCGGGTGGCTGAGCAGAACCTGCTCGACTTCGAAGGATGAAATATTCTCGCCGCGCCGGCGGATCGCGTCCTTGATGCGATCGATAAAGCGGAAATAACCGTCGGGCTCCCGTACCACGCGGTCGCCGGTATGAAACCAGCCGTCGCGCCAGGCTTCCGCGGTTTTCTCCGGGGCCGCGAAGTAACCCGAAGCGAAGGCGAGCGGTTCATCGGCGCGGACCACCAGTTCGCCCGGCGTGCCGTCCGGCAGGTCATATCCCTTGTCGTCGACGACGCGAGCCGCGAAGCCGCGATGCGCCGGCCCCATCAGGCCGGGCCGCTGTTTGTCGGCGGTGATGCCGATCGCAAAGTTGGTTTCGGTCGAGCCCCAGCCATCGATGAGTTTGATTTTCGAGCGTTCGATAAACTCGGCATGGAAGCGGGCCGGCACGCCGGGCGCCAGCGCGCGGCGTGCGCGATGCGCGGATTCTTCCGGACCCTTCGGCCGCGACAGCAGGATCGGCACCATGGCGCCGAGCACATAGGTCACCGTCGCGTTCGAGCGTGTCAGTGCCGCGTAGAAATCCGAGGCCGAGAAGCGCTTCTCGAAGGTGACCGGAATGCCCATCAGCAGCGCCTGAAAGAAAGTGTTGAGCGCGTTGGTGTGGAACAGCGGCAGTGTCGTGCAGAGCACGTCGTCGTCGCGCAGTTCGAGCAGTTCGGCGGTGTTGAGGCCCCACCAGAAATATTGCGCATGCGGACAGCAGACGCCCTTCGACGGCCCCGTAGTGCCGGAGGTGTAGAGGATCGTCAGCATGTCGTCGGGGCGGATGTCCGCCGCGGCCGACGTTGCTCCGTGCACGGGCAGGGGCGTTGAGGTGACCTTGCCAATTCTGATCGGCGCATCGGCGTCGATGGTCCAGATCGTCTCGAGCGGCAGCGCGGCGAGATCGATCTGGTCCAGATTGCCGCGACATGAGCCTTCGATGACCATCAGCCGCGCGCCGGAATTCGACAGAATGTGCTGGAGCTGAACGCCGCGCGAGGCGGTGTTGACGGGCACCGCGACTGCGCCGAGCCAGGCGCAGCCGAGAAAAACCTGAAGAAATTCGATGCGGTTCGAGCAGATCAGTGCGACGCGGTCGCCGGACCTGATGCCGGCCCCGGCAAGCGTCGCGGCAAAACGGCTCGCGGCGTCGCGGGCCTGCGTGAACGTCCAGTTCGCGCCGCCTGTCGCGACCAGCAGTTTATCGCCGTGCCGCTCCGCCTGCTTCGTCAGCATGGCCGGAACCGTGCGCTCGCGCGGCACGAACTGCGCCACGAGCGTATGAGGCGGATGCGGGGTCTGTGCGGCGGTCATTCTGGACAATTACTTTAACCTTAAAGTATATTGGAGGGAAGCTGGTCGCGTGGCCGACGGCACAGCGCGATTCTCCCGATACGTCGGTTTTGCAACGATGGGAGGCTGCCATTCGCATCTGGTATCAGAGCTACGTCGACTACGACAACGGCAAGACCTACTGGGACCGGTTGCGCGCCCACCTCGCCAAAATCGTCGACGATGGCACGCAGGTCGACGTCAATGGGATCACTCCACACGATTCCTACGCTCATTCCATCGTCGAGATGCGCTGCGCCCGCGAGGTCATCTGCAACGCGGTGCGCGCGGAGCGGGAAGGTTATGACGCCTTCATCATCGGGCACTTCCAGGACGCTGGACTTTACGAAGCGCGCTCGGTGGTCAAGATTCCGGTGATCGCGCTCGGCGAAGCCTCGATGCTTTATAGCTGTCAGCTCGGCCAGCGCATCGGCATCGTCACCATCAACACGCGCTATATCCCCTGGTTCCACCATCAGATCAGGAAATACGGCCTTGAGCATCGCGTCACCGGTATCCACGCCATGCAGTTCGAGCCGGGACAAATCCTGAAGTCCTATGAATCGCAGAAACTCGCCGACGAAGTAAAAGACCTGTTTGCCGAGCAGGCGAAGCCGCTCGTGGCCGGCGGCTGCGAAGTGCTTATTCCCGGTGGCGGCATTCCGATGCTGCTGTTCTCGGCCTTGCATGAACATACGGTCGACGGTGCGCCCGTCATCAACGGAATTCCGATCGCAGTGAAGATGGCGGAAATGGCGGTGAAGCTGCGCAAACTCGCGGGCCTCGGCGTCAGCCGCGCCGGCGAATATGTGATGCCGCCGCCGGAGATCATCGAAGAGTTCATGACCCATCCGAAGGGTTTGTGAAACGGGATTGTGAGCAAGGCGCGGGCTTATCGAGCGGGTGATGACGAAAAGCGACGGACTGGACCTTGTCGTCACGGAGGTGCGCAGCGAGACCCCGCTGATCCGCTCGATCGGACTGTCGCGCCCGCATGGCGAACCGTTGCCGTCCTGGCAGCCCGGCGCGCATGTCGACATCCAGCTTCCCGACGGTGGCGAGCGCTCTTACTCACTCATCAATTTCAAGGGCGACCCCGACGCCGGCACGCGCCCGGCGGCCTATCGCCTCGGCGTCCGGCTCGAAGATGCGAGCACCGGTGGCTCGCGTTTCATGCACGGCCTCAAGCCGGGCGACCGCGTCCGCGTCACGCCGCCTGCCAATAATTTTCCGCTCGAGCCGGACCACCGCCCGGTCGTGCTGGTCGCCGGCGGCATCGGAGTGACACCTATCGTTTCGATGGCGGCGGCGCTGATCGCCGAGCGGCGCCCGTTCCGCTTCTACTATGCCGGCCGCCGGCAGCAGGATCTGGCATTCTTGTCCGAGATCAAGGCGCTGTGCGGCGGCAACCTCACGATCCACGCCGATGACGAGGCGGGCGGCTTTTTCGACATCAGGGCGCTGATGGCATCGCTCAAGGACGGCGAGCGCGTCTATTGCTGCGGCCCGCTGCCGATGATCGAGGCGGCGATCGCGACCGCCAAGGAACTCGGCTGGGAGCAGGGCCGGCTGCGGTTCGAGCTGTTCGCGGCGGCTGCGCCGCGCGCCGGCGACGGAGGCTTCGAGGTCGTCCTGAAAAGGACCGGCGAGAGCTTTCAAATTCCGCCGGACAAGAGCATTCTTGATGTGCTGATCGAGGCCGGCAAAGACCCGCTGCACGACTGCAAGCGCGGCGATTGCGGCATCTGCCAGGTGACGGTGCTCGAAGGCGTGCCGGACCATCGCGACTACATCCTGTCGGATGGCGAGAAGGCGGAAGGCAAATTGATGCAGATCTGCGTGTCGCGGTCGAAGACGCCCAGACTGGTCATCGATCTTTAGGAACGGGGAGACCGGCGATGTACCGATATCGCAACAACCGCGAGGCCGTCAGCGACCTGGTCCGGCCGACCGAAGTTCATCGCGACGTCTATATCGACGACGAGGTGTTCCAGCTCGAGATGGAGCACCTGTTCGCCAACACCTGGGTCTATGTCGGCCACGACAGCCAGGTGCCCAATCCCGGCGATTATTTCGGCACCACCATCGGCCTCCAGCCGATCCTGATGGTGCGCCACACCGACAATACGGTGAAGGTTCTCTATAACCGCTGTCCGCACAAGGGCACGCGCATCACCACCGAGACTTGCGGTAATACCGGCAAGTTCTTCCGCTGCCCCTACCACGCCTGGAGCTTCAAGACCGATGGCTCGCTGCTCGCGATCCCGCTGAAGAAGGGCTACGAGAACACCGGCCTCGAGCAGAGCCATGCCGGCAAGGGCATGGCGCCGGTTCGTCACGTCCACAATTACCGCGGCTTCGTGTTCGCCAAGCTCAACGATACCGGGCCGGGCTTCGAGGAGTTTTTCGGCGACAGTCTGTCGAGTTTCGACAACATGGTCGACCGCTCGCCGGCCGGAAAGCTCGAGGTCGCCGGCGGCGTGCTGCGCTACATGCACAACTGCAACTGGAAGATGCTGGTCGAGAACCAGACCGACACTTGCCATCCGATGGTGGCGCACGAGTCATCGGCCGGCACCGCGATCGAGGTTTTCAAGAAAGCGCCGCCCGGCACCAAGAAGCCGATGGCGGTCGAAATCTATGCGCCCTTCATGTCGCCTTATGAGTTTTTCGAGGAGATGGGCATCCGGGTCTGGCCGAACGGTCACGGCCACACCGGCGTGCATCATTCGATCCACTCCGACTACTCGGCGATCCCAGGTTATTTCGACAAGATGGTCGCCGCCTATGGCGAGGAGCGCGCGAAAAAGATCCTCGGTGAGAACCGCCACAACACTGTCTATTTCCCGAACCTGATGATCAAGGGGCCGATCCAGCTGATCCGCCTGTTCAAGCCGCTCGCGGCCAACAAGACGCTGGTGGAGTCCTGGACGTTCCGGCTGGTCGATGCGCCCGACATGCTGCTCGAGCGCACGCTGATGTATAACCGGCTCATCAATGCGCCGACCTCGGTGGTCGGCCACGATGACCTCGAAATGTACGAGCGCGCGCAGGAAGGCCTGCATGTCGACGCCAACCAGTGGGTCAACGTGCAGCGGCTCTATTCCAAGGACGAGAAGCCGGACGTGACCGCCGAGACCAACGGCACCACCGAATGGCAGATGCGCAACCAGTTCCACGCCTGGCAAAAATTCATGACGATGTCGATGTGAGGCGCGCCGAATGTCAGCTCCTACCGATCAGCAACTGATCGACTTCGTCATCCGCGAAGCGCGTCTCATCGACCAGCACCGGTTCGAGGAGTGGCTCGATCTGTTTACCGACGATGCCTATTACTGGATGCCGCTCGAATGGGGCCAGACCGATCCCAAGCTGGTCGCCTCGCTGATGTACGAGGACAAGCTGCTCCTGAAAATTCGCGTCGAGCGGCTCAAGGGCAACCGCACCTTTTCGCAGAAGCCGAAGAGCCGCTGCCATCACGTCTTGCAGACGCCGCAGGTCGACCGCCGCGACGAGGCGAAGAACGAATACGTCACCTGGACGCCGATGCACTACATCGAGACGCGCTTCGACGACCAGCAGCTTTACGCCGCCTGGGCGACCCACACGCTGACGATGCAGGATGGCAAGCTGAAGATCAGGCTCAAGCGCGTCGACCTCGTCAACAGCGAGGCGGCATTCGGCAACATTCAGCTCTTCATGTGATGCGGGTCGGCCGGACAGCAGCGACGACGGCGGTGCGCGCATGAGCGGCGCCTCCGTTCGCGCGGCCTACGACGACATCGTCGTTTGTGCTCCGGTCACGGTTCCGTACCGCCGTTATTCGATCAACACCGCGCATTGGTGGATCGGCCGCGCGCTGCATGACCTGACGCGCGCCGCGGGTCTCAAGCCTGCGCAGCTCGACGGCCTCGTGCTGTCGAGCTTCACGATGGGGCCGGACAGCGCCGTCGGCGTCACCCAGCATCTCGGTCTTTCGCCGCGCTGGCTCGACCATGTGCCGCTCGGCGGCGCCAGCGGCGTCGTCGGCTTGCGCCGCGCCGCCCGCGCGGTGCAGGCGGGCGACGCTCAATTCGTCGCCTGCGTTGCCGCCGACACCAACCACGTTGACTCGTTCCGCAGAACGCTGTCGACCTTTTCGCGCTTCGCGCAGGACGCCGTCTATCCTTACGGCTCGGGCGGCGCGAATGCCTCGTTCGCGCTGATCACCAAGAACTACATGAATATGTATGGCGCGACGCGCGAGGACTTCGGCAAGCTCTGCGTGGCGCAGCGGCAGAACGCGCTCGCCATTCCGTTCGCCATGATGAAGAAACCGCTGACGCTCGATGAATATATGAATGCGCGGCCGATCTCGGACCCGCTGCACCTGTTCGACTGCGTGATGCCGTGTGCCGGCGCGGAAGCCTTTCTGGTCTGCCGGGCCGCCGACGCCAAGGCGCTCGGCCTGCCGGCGGTGAGAATTTTGTCCACCATCGAGCGCCACAACGCCTTTCCCGGCGACACGGTTCAGTATCGTGGCGGCTGGGCGATGGATGTCGGCGAACTGTGGCAGATGGCCGGCGTGGCGCCCGACAAGGTCGACATGGTGCAAACCTATGACGATTACCCGGTCATCGTGTTGATGCAGTTCGAGGACTTGGGCTTCTGCAAGAAGGGCGAGGGGCCGGACTTCGTGCGCGGCCATACGTTCACGACCGACGGCTCGTTTCCGCACAACACCTCCGGCGGCCAGTTGTCGACCGGACAGGCCGGCGCTGCCGGCGGTTACCTCGGCCTGACCGAAGCGATGCGGCAACTGACCGGCAAGCCGATCGGCCACCGCGTCAGGAAGGCCGATCTCGCGGTCGTCTCCGGTTTCGGTATGATCAATTACGACCGCGGCCTGTCGTCCGGCGCCGCCATTCTCGCGAGGGCCTCGTGACCGAACCGCTCGCCCGCCCCAAGCGCAAGAATCCGCTCAAGCGCACGCGGCAGCCGCTCTATCCGCAGGCGATCCGCAGCCGCACCGCGCAGGGACTGACCTCGGCGGCGGCGCAGGGCCGTTTCGAGCTTCAGAAGTGCGCCGATTGCGCAACGGTCTTCTATCCGCCGCGCGACGCCTGCCCGGCCTGTCTCTCCGCACGCGTGCCGTTCGTGCCGGTCGACAATCGTGGCACACTCACCGTCGAAACGACGATCCGCACCTCGACCGATCCCTATTTTCGCGAGCGCACGCCTTGGCGCGCCGGGCTGACCAAGCTCGATGCCGGGCCGGTGGTGCTCACGCATCTGCATGGTGACGTCAAAGAGGGCGATCGCGTGCGGCTCGACCTCAAACTCGATAAGGGCGGCGCGCCGGTGCTGATTGCGTTGCCCGAGAAGGATACGCCGAACATGGCCGACGATCCGCAACTGCGCGAAATGACCAGCGATCCGAAATTCCGCCGGGTGCTCATCACTGACGGCCGCAACGCGGTCGGGCAGGCGATGGCGAAGGCGTTCTCGGAGGCCGGCGCCAATATCGTCTTCGTCGGTGTTGCCGATCCGTGGAAGCCGTTCCCGGGCGAGGCCGCGCTCAAGACGATCGACAAGATCGAGATCGTCGCGCTCGACGTGACCGACACGGAGTCCGTCACCGAACTGGCCGAACAGAACGGCGGCCGCATCGACATCGTCGTCAACACCGCCGAGCATGTGCGGCCGGGCGGCATTCTCGGCCGGCGCGGTCTCACCGTGGCGCGCGAGGAAATGGACATTCGCTATTTCGCGCTGATGCGGCTCGCGCAGGCGTTCGGTCCCGCGATGCGCAACCGCGGCACCGACGGCGTCAATTCGGCGGCCGCCTTCGTCAATCTGCTGTCGGTTCATGCGCTGATGAACTGGCCGCAATTCGGTGCCTATTCGGCGGCCGAAGCGGCTTGTCTCTCCGCCGCGCAATGTCTGCGCGCGGAGCTGCGGCCCGGCGGCGTCAAGGTGCTCAATGCGTTCTTCGGTCCGCTCGACACCGAGTGGTTCCAGACCGTGCCGCCGCCCAAGGTCGCACCGTCGGCGCTGGCAAAGGCCGTCGTGCAGGCGCTTCAGCGCGGACTTGAGGATATTTTTGTCGGCGACATCGCCGAGGACGTACGGGCGCGGCTTGCGGTCAATCCCAAGGCGCTCGAACGCGAGCTGTCGGGTTAAGGAGAGAAGACGATGGCAGACGATCTTCTCAGGTTGGCGCAGCGCGTCGCCCAAGGCTCGATCAAGGTGATCGACCTGACGCTGACGCTGACGCAGGAATTTCCCATCATCACCCTGCCGCCGGAATTCGGCCAGTGTGCGCCGTTCCGCATCGAGGAAGTCTCGCGCTACGACGAGCGCGGCCCGGCCTGGTACTGGAACAACATCACGGTCGGCGAGCATTGCGGCACACATTTCGATGCGCCGGTCCACTGGATTTCGGGCAAGGATCTGCCGAACAACGCGGTCGATACCATCGACCCGGCAAAGTTTATCGCGCCCGCCGCGGTGATCGACTGCTCGCAGGAATGCGCCAAGGATCCCGACTTCGTGCTGACCATTCCCTTCGTCGAGGCGTGGGAGAAAAAGAACGGCCGCATTGGCGCCGGCGAATGGGTGCTGCTGCGCACCGACTGGTCGAAGAAGCCCTACGCGGAATATGCCGGGCTGACCGACGACGGCGCGCACACGCCGGGCCCGGAGCCGGCCGTTGTCAAATGGCTGGTCGAGGAGCGTGACGTCCACGGCTTCGGCACCGAGACGATCGGTACTGATTACGGCCAGGCGCAGCACTTCAATCCACCGTATCCGGCGCACTTCTATATGCACGGCAAGGGCCGCTACGGCCTGCAATGCCTGACCAATCTCGATCTGCTGCCGCCGCGCGGCGCAGTGATTTTCGCCGCACCGCTGAAGATCAAGAACGGTTCGGGTAGCCCGCTGCGCGTTTTGGCTCTGGTCGAGGCCAAGGCATGAGCGCGGAAGCCAACATCGCGGTCGTCACCGGCGGAGCGGGCGGGATCGGCGCCGAGATCGCCCGGCAGATGCTGGAGGCCGGCTACGAGATCGTCGTGCTCGACCGCGACAGGCCGAAGCAGTCACACGCCAAGTTGCACGCGGTCACGGTCGATCTGCTCGACGAGAAAGCGGTGGCGCAGGCCGCGGCCGAGGTTGCTAAACAATTCGCCGTCACCCATGTCGTCCACAATGCCGGCGCGATCCGTCCTGCGCCGATCGAGGACGCGAAACTCGATGATCTCAATGCGCTGACGCAACTGCATCTCGGCGCGGCGTTGACGCTCGTGCAGGCCGTGCTGCCCGGCATGAAGGAGCGCAAGTTCGGCCGTATCGTGCTGATGTCGACGCGCGGCGCGCTCGGCCTTGCCGCCCGCACCGCCTATGGCGCGACCAAGGCTGGCGTGATCGGCATGGCGCGCAGCTGGGCGCTGGAGCTCGCGCCCGCCGGCATTACCGTCAATGTCGTCGCGCCCGGTCCGATCGGCGACACCGACATGTTCCGCGGCGTCATCCCGGAAGGCGATCCGCGCGAGAAGTCGCTGGCGCAGGCGATTCCCGTCAAGCGACTCGGCCGCAGCGACGATGTCGCCCGCGCGGTGCTGTTCTTCTCGGATCGCCGCAACGGCTTCGTCACCGGGCAGACGCTCTATGTCTGCGGCGGCTCCAGCGTCGGCTCGCTGGTCATTTAACTAAAGAAAGCTCTCGATCGTCTTCAGCGCGCCGTCGAGCGCCTTGCCGGCCTCGTCCTTGAGCGCGGCCTCGCGCAGCCGGCGCACCCATGACGCGGCGTCGTCGCGGCCTTCGAGGCGCTGCGCGGCTGTCATCACGCGGTCGAACTTCGACAACCCGCGCGCATGGGTGTCGGAATAGCCCTTCACCAGCCGCCGGCAGGCCAGAAGCTCAACCGCCAGATCGTAGTCGTCCGCCGCCGCCTCGCGCACGCGGGCGAGCCAGGCGTCGCGATGCGCGACTTCCGTCTTGTGCCGCAGCGTGCCGCGCCGGAAGCGCCGGAAGCCGGCGAGCGTATAGAGCATCAGGAAGCCGCCGAGCCGCGTGGTGCGCACTCGCCGCCCGCGATTGACCAGCCGGTCGAGCGCCTTGAACAGCGTCGGGCGGTCTTCGATGAAGCGGCCGAGAACGGCGGGCAGGGAGCCGGCCACTTCCTCCATGCGCGGGTGCATGTATTCGGTGGTGTCGACGATCTGGTCCGGCGTCACCGCGATCTCGCGGCGCACCCGGGCAAAGCGGCTGCCGCGGGTCTTGAGATCCGCGATGCGATAGACGTCGTCATAGGCCATCGCGTTGGCGACATATTTCGCCGCCGTGCGCGTCAGTGCGAAACCATGCGCCTCGCCGCCGCGCGAGCGGTCGAGCGCGAGCAGGCCGGCCAGCAGATCGAGATAGTCGCGCCCATAGGCGATGTCCTGAAAGTCGACCACGCGGGCGAGACCTGCCGCGATCATGTCGTGGCACGGCGCGGGAAACTCCTTGCGCGCCCGTTCGACCAATGCGTCGAATGCCGCGTTGCCAGTCGGCTGGAGCGAAGGCGTGGCGGCTGTCTTGCTCGGCCAGCTTGCGGCGGGCTCCGCGCCTGCCTGCTCGTAGCCCGTTGCAAAGCCGCGCAGGCTCGCCTCGACGCCGATGCCGGCTTCGCGGATCGTCGCTTCATAGGTCTCGCGCGGGAACGGCAGCACCTTGGCGCCGGCCAACGCGCCGAACAGCACCGCCGAAATCGCGCTACCGGTTGCTTCCGCCACCGCCGCCATGTCGAAGGCGATCAAGCGCTTGGCGCTTGCCTTCGCGGCTTCGAACACCACCGCGGGATCGCCGGCGCCGTCGCCGGGCTGTTGTTTCTCCACCACGGCGTAGCTGCGGTGCGTCGAGGCGATCAGCGTGGTGCGGTCGGGCGTCACCAGTCCGCGCAGCATGGCACGGCCGGCCTCCATCCATTCCGCGCCGACGACCACGTCGACCTCGCCGGGCGCCGCCATCAGGTTCAGCACCGGCTGCACCTTGCCCTTCGCAGCCGGCGGGATCGCAAGCGTCTCGATGTAATAGATGGTCGCGCCGGTGCGCTGGGCCACGCCGGGCACCGAGCTTGCCTGCGCCACCCAGCCGTTCGCCTCGCACAGCGCGACGATCCAGTCGACCAGCACGCCGCCACCCTGGCCGCCCATCGCCATGACGGCGATGGCGAGCGGCCGCGTGGTGTCGAGCGCGGTGCGGGCGGTCGCGGTGTTCATGGCGTCGTGCTCATGCGGCCTGCGTCCGGACCGGGTGCCGCCGCGCGCGCCGCCGCTGCAGGAAGCCGATGATGGCGCCGCGCAGCCGCGCGCGCAGCCGTTCGAGGCCGGTCGGGTTGTAGACGATGTCGGCCTGGTAGAACGACGGGCACAGCACGGCGGCCTCCGCGACCTCGCCGCAGTTGCCGCAGCCGACGCAAGAATTGTCGATCGCGGCGACGGGATCGTCCTTCAGCGGATCATCGGTCTTCTTGACTGACAGTGACGGACAGCCCGACAGGCGAATGCAGGCGTGGTCGCCGGTGCAGACATCTTCATCGACGCCAAAGCGGGGCCGCACCATCCGCTCGCCCTGTTTCACCGCCGCGTTGAACAGTGGCTTCTCGCGGCGCTGGCGGTTCAACATGCATTCCGAGGACGCGACGATCACCTTCGGCCCCGGTGTTTTTGTCGTCAGCGCCTCTTTGAGCGTGTCGCGCATCTTGCCGACGTCATAGGTGCGGTCGATCTGCCGGACCCACTCGACGCCGATGCCTTCGACCGCCTTGGTGAGCGGATGCTGGGTCGAGCGCGTCGCGTTGTCGGCGCGCGATGACAGCACATCCTGCCCGCCGGTCGCCGAGGCGTAGAAATTGTCGACCACGACGATGACGCCGTCGTGCTTGTTGTAGACGGCGTTGCCGATGCTGGTGGTCAGCCCGTTGTGCCAGAAACCGCCGTCGCCGATCATCGCGATCGCCTTCTTGTCGGCGGGCACGTTGAAGGCCGCGATCGAGGCGGGGCCGAGGCCGTAGCCCATGGTCGAGGCGCCGACATTGAACGGCGGCAGCACCGAAAACAGATGGCAGCCGATGTCGCCGGCGATGTGATGGGGCCCGAGGTCTTTCTCCACCAGCTTCAGCGCCGCGAAGATCGGCCGCTCCGGGCAGCCGGTGCAGAAGCCGGGGCCGCGTGGCGGCACCACGTCCGCGAGCGCCTTCATCTTCGGGTCGTCCGCGGCGTTCGGCAGGTTCGGCGCGCGGGCTTGATCGTCGAGCAATCCCGGCGCTGCTGCGTTGAGAAAACCGCGCAAGCCCTTGATCATGACGTCGGCGGTGTATTCGCCCGCCATCGGCAGCACGTCCTTGCCGTGCAACGCAGTGTTGACGTCGCGCTTGCGCAGGATGCTGCCGATCGCCTGTTCGATATAGTCGGGCTGGCCTTCCTCGATCAGCAGCACCGATTTCTTGCCCGCGCAGAATTCGACGATCTCGTCGTCGATCAGCGGGTAGGTGACGTTCATCACATAGAGCGGCACCCGCGTCTTGCCCCAGATGTCGGCGAGGCCAAGCCGCTGCAAGGCATTCATCGCGCCGTTGTACATGCCGCCCTGAACGATGATGCCGATCTCCTTGGCATCGCCTTCGAAGACCTCGTTGAGCTTGCGCGACTTGATGAACTCGACCGCGGCCGGCAGCCGTTTGGAAATTTTGTCGCGCTCGTGCGCGTAGGATGCCGGCGGCAGCACGACCAGGTTGGGATCCTGCACCGGATTTTCCAGCGCCTGTTTCAGTGTGAAGGCCGGCGGCTTGTTGTCCTTGGCGGTGAACGAGCCGGTGAGATGGCAGGCGCGGATGCGCACTTCGAGCATCACCGGCGTATTGGAGGCTTCCGACAGCGCGAAACCGTCCTCGACGGCCTTGACGATCGAAGGAAGGTTCGGCCGTGGGTCGAGCAGCCAGATCTGCGACTTCATCGCGAAGGCGTGCGAGCGCTCCTGCATGATCGAGGAGCCTTCGCCGTAATCCTCGCCGACGATGATGAGCGCGCCGCCCTTGACGCCGCTCGAGGCGAGATTGGCGAGCGCGTCGGCCGCAACATTGGTGCCGACCGTCGCCTTGAATGTCACCGCGCCGCGGATCGGATAGACCATTGAGGCGGCGAGCGAAGCTGCCGCGGCCGCCTCGGAGGCCGACGCCGAGAACTGCACGCCGAGCCTGGCGAGCAGTTCCTGCGCGTCGGACAGGACGTCCATCAAATGAGAGATCGGGGCACCCTGGTACCCACCGACATAGCCGACGCCGGATTGCAGCAGCGCCTTGGTAATCGCGAGGATGCCTTCGCCGCGAAACTCCTCGCCGTCACCGAGCGTCAGCTTGTGAACCTCGCTGGCGAACGACCTTTCGGCCATCTGATAACCTCGTGGCGAAAATCCACGTCCTTCAGAGCCCGGACGGCCCCGGCTTCCCTTCGGCGCGCGGCTACGATACTAATATTTCAAACATAAAATGATTGGGCTGTCGATACGCGGGCTAAATTGTCGGTTTCCCGACCGAAAAGCAGACCGAACTCAGACCACACAGGAGGGGTTATGCGTAAGATTGTTCTCACTGCGGCCGTCGCGATCCTCGCGGTATCCGCGCAGGCAACGGCGCAGGAAGTCACGCTTCGCGCGGTGTCGTCGTTCGCGGAGAAGACCACCTATTCACGCGGTTTCGAGCGCTTTGTCGAGCGCGTCAACGAGGCCGGCAAGGGCGTCATCAAGATCAATTACATCGGTGGCCCCAAGGCCATGCCGCCGTTCGAGGTCGGTAACGCGGTGAAGAACGGCGTCGTCGATGTCGCCAACGTCACCGGCGCCTTCTACACCAATCTGATGCCGGAGGCGGACGCCTGGAAGCTGACCCAGCGTCCGATGTCGGAGCTGCGCAAAAACGGCGGTTACGCCTATATGGCGAACCTCTATGCGCAGAAGCTCAATGCGATCTTTCTCGCGCGGCTCGTCGACAACAATCCGTTTCATGTCTATCTGAACAAGAAGATCGACAAGCCGGACCTCACGGGTCTCAAGCTGCGCATCACGCCGGTCTACCGCGACTTCTTCCAGAAGCTCGGCGCCACCGTCGTGCAGACCGCGCCCGGCGAGGTCTACACCGCGCTCGAGCGTAGCGTGGTCGACGGCTACGGCTGGCCGATCACCGGTATCTTCGACCTCGGCTGGCACGAACGTACCAAGTTCCGCGTCGATCCCGGCTTCTACTCGGCCGAGGTTTCGATCCTCGTCAACAAGTCGACCTGGGACAAGCTCAACGACAAGCAGAAGGCCGTGCTGACCAAGGCCGCGGAGCAGGGCGAAGCGGAGGCCGCGGCCGAGTTCGCCAAGCTCAATGCGACCGATACCGAGCGTCAGGCCAAGGCCGGCATCGAGACCATCAAGTTCGACGCCGCCGGTGCCAAGAAGTTCTATGACGAAGCCTATGAGGCGGGCTGGGCCGGCGTGATTCGGCAGAGCCCGGAGCACGGGCCGAAGCTCAAGAGCTTCTTCGCCAAGTAAGCGCGCTGTGCAAGCGCACCGCCGCGACAAGCGGCGGTTTGGGGCCTGGACGGGCAATGGAACGGCTGGCGGAGCTTTACGGGCGTCTGCTCGACGGGATGATCGTGGTCGCCGCGGTCATCCTGTTCGGCGTGACGTTCATGATCGGCTTCGACGTGCTGTTGCGCAATGTCGGGGCCGGCGGCATTCCGCCGAGCAACGAACTGTCCGAATACGGGCTGTACCTCACCACAATTCTGGCGGCGCCGGGCTTGCTCCGGCGCGGCCAGCATATCCGAGTGGACATTATCCTGCGCATGATCCCGCCGCGCACCGCCTGGGCGCTCGAATGGGTCGGCGATGTCGTCGGTTTCGTCTGCTGCCTGTTCTTTATCTGGTACGGCCTGCGCGTCACCGTGGCGAGCTACGCCGCCGGTTCGGTGTCGATCAAGACCATCATCTTTCCGGAATGGTGGATTTTTGCGCCGCTGCCGTTGTGTTTTCTGATGGTCGCCGTCGAATTTATCTTCCGAATGCGCCAGCTCGCGCTGGCCGAGCGCGTGCCGCGATCGGACGCGGTCTCCGCGTCGTGACCGCGGCGCGAGCGGCATCATGACCTGGCAGCTCTCAGCGCTTCTGCTGCTCGGCGGCTCGACCGTGCTGCTGTTCCTCGGCATTCCGGTCGCCTTCACTTTCATTGCCGTCAATATCCTTGGCGCCATGCTTTGGCTCGGCGGCGAGGTCGGCATCGAGCAGATCGTACGCAACAGCGTCATCGCGGTGTCGAACTTCGCGCTGACGCCCATCCCGCTATTCGTGCTGATGGGTGAGATTCTGTTTCACACCGGGCTTGCCCTGAAGGTCATCGAGGGCATCGAGCGTCTCATCAAGCAGGTGCCGGGCCGGCTGGCCGTGGTCGCGGTCGTCGCCGGCACGGTGTTCTCCGCGATTTCCGGCTCGACGATTGCGACCACCGCCATGCTCGGTTCGCTGATGCTGCCGGTGATGCTGGCGCGCGGCTATCACCCGCAGATGGCGACCGGGCCGATCATGGCGATCGGCGCCGTCGACATGCTGATCCCGCCGTCGGCTTTGACCGTGCTGCTCGGCAGCCTGTCGGGCATTTCGATCTCGCGGCTGCTGATCGGCGGCGTGGTGCCGGGCCTGATCCTCAGCGCGGCCTTCGTCGGCTATATCGTCGTCCGCGTGCTGATGAACCGGGAGCTCGCGCCGGCAACCCCGATCGAGCCGCAGACCGGCTGGCAGAAGTACCGCCTGCTGGTGCTCTACGTCATTCCGCTGCTGTCGATCTTCGTCGTGGTGATCGGCGCGATGTCCGCCGGTTTCGCCACGCCGACCGAGTCGGCCGCGCTCGGCGCCATCGCCACGATTGGCCTGGCCGCGCTTTATCGTTCGCTGTCGTTCGATGCGTTGCTGCAATCGCTCAAGGGCACCATCGGTATTTCGGCGATGATCCTGTTTATTATCCTGGGCGCCACGACGTTCTCGCAGATTCTGAGTTTCTCCGGCGCGACCGAAGGCATCGTCTCGACGATTTTCAGCCACAACCTGTCGCCGGCCATGATCATCGCTGGCATGCTGCTGCTGCTGATCTTTCTCGGCGTGTTTGTCGACCAGGTCAGCATGATGCTGATCACGCTGCCGGTGTTCATGCCGATCGTGCAGCGGCTCGACGTCGATCTGATCTGGTTCGGCGTGCTGTATCTGATCTGCATGCAGCTCGGCCTGCTGTTGCCGCCGCACGGGTTGCTCTTGATGACCATGAAGGGCGTCGCGCCGCCGCAGGTGACGATGCTGCACATCTTCAAGGCGGTGACGCCCTACATCGTCATGAGCCTGCTGTTGCTGATCGCTATCGTGTTGTTTCCGAAAATCGCAACCTGGCTGCCGTCGGCGATCATGTAACGCGCCCACAGTGGTCTTCGTTAACAATCTGAAAAACAACGATATTTCGGTGACTTGAGCCTCTCCGCCTTAGGCCGAAATCGCGCTTGACGACATACCAACTAGTCGGTATTAAACCAACCAGTTGGTATGGAGGTCGCGCGATGAGCGCCGCCACGGAAACAAGGCACCGGTCCCGGCAGAAGCTGCTCGAAGCGGCGCTGTCGGTGATCCGCGCCAGGGGCTACGCCGCGACCACTGTCGACGACATCTGCGCCGCCGCCGGCGTCACCAAGGGCAGCTTCTTCCACCACTTCAAGAGCAAGGAAGCGCTGGTGCTCGACGCCGTCGACTACTGGAACGACTGGACGGGCGGCGCCTTCGCCAGTGCGCCGTACCAGAAACTCAAGGATCCGCGCGACCGCATTCTTGGCTATGTCGATTTCCGTATCGCGATTCTGGAAGGCGAGGTTTCCGACTTCACTTGCCTGCTCGGCACGCTGGTGCAGGAAACCTACGCCACCCATCCGGCCGTGCGCGAAGCCTGCGACAACGGCATGTCGTCCCACATCGCCACTCTGATCCCCGATATCGAAGCTGCCAAACGGCTCTACGCGCCGCGCGCGCGCTGGAGCGCGGAGAGCGTCGGCTACTTCATTCAGGCCGTGCTGCAGGGCTCGTTCATCTTCGCCAAGGCGAAGCAGGAAAACGAGATCGCCAGGCAAAGCCTGATGCATCTGCGCCGTTATCTCGAGAGTCTGTTCAGTTCAAACCCGCGTAAGGAGAAGTGAGATGTCCCACACGATCCGCCTGCACCGCGTCATCGCCGCCAAGCCGGAAAAAGTCTATCGCGCGTTCGTCGAGCCGGATGCGAATGCGAAGTGGATTCCGCCGGACGGCTACACCTGCACTGTCGAAAAGATGGATGCCAAGGTCGGGGGCACGTTCCGAATGTCGTTCCGGAACTTTACGACGGGACACAGCCACTCTTTCGGCGGCGAGTACCTTGAGATGAAGCCGAACGAGCGGCTGCGTTATACCGACCGCTTCGACGACCCGAATCTGCCCGGCGAGATCGTTGTCACGGCGACCTTCAAGGAAGTATCGTGCGGCACCGAACTGAGCATCGTCCAGGAAGGGGTGCCGGACGTGATCCCGGCCGAGGCGTGTTACATGGGCTGGCAGCAGTCGCTGCAAAACCTGATCAAACTCGTCGAGCCTGACATCCGCCAGTGAGCGCTGACGAGATCTTCAAAGCGCTCCATTCTCCAGCCATTGAACCGGTGCAGGAATTTGCGCCGGTTTTTTTCGTGCATTGAAAGCGGAGCCGTTTCCGTGGCCGATTTCGCGCCTCATGAAATCTGGTCATGCAATAACATGCTGCGCAGGCATCGTTCCTCTGCCCATCTGCGGAGAAACGCTGCTATAGTGAGTGGGCAGATTCTGGCGGTATGGCAGCCACGAACCGACGACGATGACCGATACGCGGATCGACGACCGAATTGAAGAAGAGCCGAGCATCGCGCGCGAGCGTTTTCTCGGCGCGATGGGCCGTGTCTTCTCCTCGGTTTCGATCGTCACCACCGACGGTCCGGCTGGACGCTTCGCGATCACTGTGAGTTCCGCCGGTTCGGCCTCGGCCGATCCGCCGCTCATTCTTGCCTGCATTCACGAACGCTCGCCGGTGAACGCAGCGATCGTCAAAAACGGCGTCTTCAGCGTCAACGTCCTGTCGGTCGGTCAGGAACATCTGTCGGACTGTTTTGCCGGCCGCCCGCGCGAGGGTCTTACGCCGTTCGATTTCGATTCTGCCGAGTGGCTCCCTGGCAAGACCGGCGTGCCGCTACTCAAGGGCTCGGTGGCCGCGTTCGACTGCATGCTTCATTCGTTGCATCAGGCCGGTAGCCATACGGTGTTTTTTGGCCGCGTGGTCGAGATCATCGAGGCCGAGGATTCGACGCTGATCTACGGCCGCCGCGCCTATACGCAGCCGCTCGCGAACAAGGGCTAGCCTCAGTGCCGTGACCTACAGAGTGTTCGCGTAGACCAGCAGCCCAATTACGGCCAACACCGTGGCAATGCTGATACCCCACAACTGCCACTGCGTCATAGTGCGCATCGAGAAGGCGCCGGCCGCCTCCGAATCCCGGCGACGGGGATCGCGCTGATCGAGCGTGTTCTGATGTGTCATCGTGATCCTCCTTTCAATTGGTGCACTCTCGACATGGGGTTTCGAATGTGGCGTTACCGTGCCGCAACCGCGTTGCGCGCGACCTTACGGTGCGACCTATGGTAATGCTGGTTTTTAGTTCACGTTGCCTCGGATGAGGCCGTCTTCGCTCTTGCGTGCCGGGCCGAAACCCCGCAAAAACGCAAGGTCGGAAAGTTGAAGTCGATTGCCCCCGGCGCCGGGCAGGGCGGCTGATGGCGTCAGGGAGCCCCGCTTGAGTGAGACCATTGCCTCGATCGTCGCTGCGCATCGCGCCGGCGCAGCGAAACCCGAGCAGACTGTCGCCCTGAGTTTCGCGCGCATCCGCGAACATGGCGATCCCGCGGTTTTCATCGCGCTTCGCGACGAGGCCGAGGCGCTGGCTGAGGCGAAAGCGCTCGCTGCGCAAGGCGCCACCTCGCTTCCGCTTTATGGCGTCCCGTTCGCGGTGAAGGACAATATCGACGTCGCCGGTCTGCCGACCACGGCGGCCTGTCCGGCCTTCGCCTATACGCCGTCGCGCGACGCGACCACGGTGGCGAAGCTGCGCGCTGCCGGCGCCGTCGTGATCGGCAAGACCAATCTCGACCAGTTCGCCACCGGTCTGGTCGGCGTGCGCTCGCCCTATGGTGTGCCGCGCAACGCCGTGAAGGCGGATCTCGTTCCCGGCGGATCGAGTTCGGGTTCCGCGGTTGCGGTCGCGGCCGGTCTGGTACCGTTCGCGCTTGGCACCGATACCGCAGGCTCCGGCCGCGTGCCGGCGGGTCTCAATAACATTGTGGGCCTGAAGCCGAGCCTCGGTCTTGCCTCGACGCGTGGTGTGGTGCCGGCCTGCCGAACGCTCGACTGTGTCTCGATCTTCGGGTTGACCGTCGAGGATGCCTGGGCGGTTCTCACCGCGATGTCGGGCTACGACGAGGCCGATCCTTATTCTCGCAAAAGGATGCTCGGCAAGCCGGACGGCGCACGTCATGGCTGGACGCTCGGCGTGCCGCGGCCGGCGCAGCGCGAGTTCTTCGGCGACAAGCGTTTCGAGGCGCATTACGCGGCGGCGCTGGCGCGGCTCGAGCGGCTCGGCGGCAAGCTCGTCGAAATCGACATGACGCCGTTCTACGAAACCGCGCGGCTGCTCTACGAAGGGCCGTGGGTCGCCGAGCGCTATCTCGCCTGCAAGTCGCTGATCGATACGAAGCCCGAGGCGCTGCACCCGGTGACGCGGCAGATCATCGAAGGCGGCCGCAAGCCCAGCGCGGCCGACGCCTTTTCCGCGTTCTATCGTCTTGAGGAGCTGCGGCGCATCGCCGGCAACACGCTCGCCGAGATCGACCTGATGGCGCTGCCAACCGCACCGACGGCCTATACCGTGGCGCAGGTCGAGGCCGATCCGGTCACGCTCAACAGCAGGCTCGGCACCTACACCAATTTCGTCAACCTGCTCGACATGTGCGGGCTCGCGCTGCCGGCGGCGGTCTCCGACGACGGCACGCCGTTCGGCGTGACGCTGCTTGCGCCGGGTGGCGCCGACGCCCTGCTCGCCGCCATTGGCCGTGTATTCCATGCCGATACTGGCCTGCCGCATGGCGCGGCTGGCCTGCGGTAGGTCTCGCGACGGCGGCCGCTCAAAGCCCGCCGGTATAGGCTTCGTATTCCTGGCCGACGGTGATGATATGTGCCCGCATGGCCGCAGCAGCCGCGCTGCGCTCGCCACGCAGGATCGATTCCACGACCTTGTCGTGCTCGAGATAGGATTTGGTAAGACGGCCGAGATTGCGGAATTGCGCCCGGCGGAACGGCTGTACCCGCGCGCGCGTCGTCAGCGTCATATCGGCAAGATAGTCGTTGTGCGAACCGGCATAGATCGCGGCGTGAAACGTCTCGTTGAGCTCGTGATAGCGTTGCGGGTCGCCGTCCTGAATCAGCCGACGCAGGTTTTCGTGCATGGCTTCGAGCCGGTCGCGTTCCGCGACGGTCATGCGCTCGGCAGCAAAGCCTGCGCACAGCGCCTCGAGTTCCGCCATCATCTCGAACATGCCGGCAAGCTGATCGGTGCCGGGCTGCGCGACCAGCGCTGCGCGGTGCGGGCGCAGTTCGACGAGGCCGCTCGCGGCGAGCAGACGGATCGCCTCGCGGACCGGCGTGCGCGACACCTCGAAACGCCGCGCAATCTCGATCTCGTCGAGCGGCGTGCCGGGCGCGAGCGAGCCGCGCACGATCTCGTCGGCAAGCTGCAGCCGCAGGCCTTCGGAGCGGGTCTTGCCCTCCCAAGGCTGCAGGCCGGCGCTCGTCGCAGCAAGGCTCATGCGCTCGGACCCTTTGGCGTGTCGATCAGGCTGACATGGGCGGCGACCACCCGCCAGCCGTCCGGAAATTTCACCCAGGTCTGCATCTGCCGGCCGATCTTGCCGGGCACCGTTTCGCGCGTGAACAGGGTCGAGGCGACGGCGCAGTCGCGGCCATAGGCCGTGATGACGGTCTTCGACAGCGTGCGAGCAAGCCCGGCTGGCGAGCGCGCGGCGCGGAACGCCGCAATCTCGGAAAAGCCGTAGAGGTTCTCGGCGGCGCCATAGCGGATGGTGCGCGGATCGTCGCGGAAGGTCGCGTCGAGAGTCGCGACATCGTTCGTGATCAGCGCCTGTTCGTAGCGCTCGAAGGCCGCCGTTACCTCGGCGACGACCTCCGGCAGATCGATCTCCACCCCGGCAGCCATGTCTGTCTCCCAGCTTCGGCCGCGGCGCGGCCGCGACGCCCATGCGCTCCAGTGCATAGGCGATCCGCAGCGCGATGTCTTCCCGCCACGGCGGAGCGATGATCTGCACCGCGATGGGCATGGGTTTCAGCGGCAGCGGCACGGCGGCGACCGGCAGGCCGATGAACGAGATCGGCTGCGTGTAGATGCCGAGATTGGGCCGCACCGGCAGTTCGACGCCGTCGAGCGTGAAAGTCTGCTGGCCGATCGCCGGCGCGGTGCAGGGCGTCGCCGGCGCGATGATGGCGTCGACATCCTTGAAGAGTGTGAGCACCTGCTCACGATACCAGCGGCGAAATTTCTGCGCCTTGACGACGAGTGCCGCCGGGAACATCGCGCCGGCGATCAGGCGGTCGCGGACCGCGGGATCGAAGTCGTTGGCCTGCTTGCGCAGCCGGTCGAGATGCAGCGCTGCGCCTTCGGTCGCTGTGATGACATAAGCCGCTGCCCGCGCCCGCGCAGCCTCGGGAATCTCGATTTCGCTCTTCACGTCGAGCGCCTTGACGACCCGTGCGACGGCGTCGAGCGCTTCGGGAAATGCGCCCTTCCTGAAGTATCCGCCGGCGACTGCGATGCGAAGCCCGTCGACGCCCTTGTCGATCAAATCGGCAACCGGCTCCGCCGCGCGGTCCGTGCAGGCCGGGTCTTCGGCGTCCGGCCCCTGCATGGCGTCGTAGGAGACCGCGAGATCGGTCACCGAGCGCGCGAACGGTCCGAGATGATCGAGGCTGCCGACAAAGGGAAACGTCCGCGCCCGGGTCAGGCGACCATAGGTCGGCTTCAATCCGAAAATCCCGCACAACGAAGAGGGCACCCGGATCGAGCCGTTGGTGTCGGAGCCGAGCGCGAGCGGCACCAGTCCGCCGCCGACCGCGCCGCCGGAGCCGCCGGACGAGCCGCCGGTCATGCGGGTCGGATCGTGCGGATTGCGCGACGGCCCGTCGTGCACATTCTCGCCGGTGAAATTGTAAGCATATTCGCCCATGTTGAGTCCGCCGATCAGTACGGCGCCTGCCGCTTCGAGCCGTTCGATCAGCGGCGAGTCGTGTTTGGCCGGGGGCAGCGCGCGGTTGATCTTCGAGCCGGCGCGCGTCGGCAGCCCGGCAACATCAAAAAGGTTCTTCACTGCAAACGGCACACCGGCGAGCGGCCCCGGCCTGGCGCCGCGCTTGCGGGCATCGTCGACCGCTTGCGCTTTTTTCCGTGCGCGATCCGCGGTGACATCGGTGAAGGCGTTGAGCGTCGGATTGAGCTTCGCGATCCGCGCCAGCACGGCGTTGGTCACCGCCAGCGCGCTCGTTTCGCCCGCGTTTACCGCGCGCGCGATCTCTGTTCCCGTCATCCACGCAATGTCGCCCGGCATGGCAGCTAGGCCTTGAATAGCGGCGCCGGCTCGGCCTCGTCCGGCAGCGGGAATTGCTCCACCGCTCTGGCGTGGTCGAGCGTCGCTTTGAGGTTGGTCTTGATCGATGCGGTCCATGCCGGGTCGACCGGGATTTCGAGCGTGCGCGCCGCGCCTGCGATCATGTCGTCGAGCGGGTCAGCCATCGTTCTTCGCCTCCGTTAGCCCGGCGGATGCGGGATCGCCGCCAGCAGGTCGCGGGTATAGGCCGCCGATGGCGCGACCATGACGTCCTCGGTCGCGCCCTGTTCGACGATGCGACCCGCCTGCATCACGATGACACGGTCGCATAGCAGCCGCACCACATGGAGGTCATGGGAGACGAACAGGTAGCTCATGCCGAGCGAATCCTTGAGGTCTTGCAGGAGGTTAAGGACCACCGCCTGGACCGAGACGTCGAGCGCGGCGGTCGGCTCGTCGAGGATGACGAGGTCGGGTTTGAGCGCGATGGCGCGCGCGATGCCGACGCGCGCCTTCTGTCCGCCGGAGAGCTGGTGCGGAAAGCGGTCCAAGAGGTCGAGCGGCAGACCGACTTGCGTCGCCAGTTCCTCGCAGCGTTCGCGTACCTCGCCGCGCTTGAGGTCGCTCATTTGCAGCAGCGGATCGGCGATCGCGCGCGCCGCGGTGAAGCGCGGGTTGAGACTGTCGGTCGGATCCTGAAACACCATCTGGATGCGGCTGCGCTGCGGCAGCCGCGCGAACCGGTTGGCGGGGATCGCGCCGATATCCTCGCCGTCGAACAGGATGGTGCCGGCGCTCTTGTCGATCAGCCGCATGACCATCATCGAGGTGGTCGACTTGCCGCAGCCCGACTCGCCGACAAGGCCGACGCTCTCGCCGCGCCCGACCGTAAAGCTGATATTGTCGACGGCGCGAAACACTTCCGGTTCCGGCGCCGGCTTCGGCCCGAACAGTTTGGCGAGGCCGGACGCGCCGCCCTTGCGCGGGTATTCCTTGATCAGATTGTCGACCTTGAGCAACGGAGTTGCCGCGCCTTTCGCGGCGGGCTTCTTGGTCAGCGACATCTTGCCGCCGTCCGGCAGCAGATCGCGCAGCGTGACGCCGTCGCGCGGCGTTGCCTTCATCAGCTTGCGCGTATAGGGGTGCGACGGCGCCTTGAAGATCTTCTCCGACGGCGCCGTCTCGACGACATGGCCTTTCTCCATCACCACGACGCGGTCGCAATAAGCGGCGGCGAGGCCGAGATCGTGGGTGATGAGAATCGTGGACATACCCCGCTCGCGGGTGAGTTCCACGACGAGGTCCATCACCGCCTTCTGCGTCGTGACGTCGAGGCCGGTGGTCGGTTCGTCGGCGATCAGGAGCTGCGGCCGGCAGGCGAGCGCGAGAGCAATCACCACGCGCTGGCACATGCCGCCGGAGAGTTCGAACGGATAGGCATGATAGCGTTCGCGCGGCCGCGCAATTCGCACCTGTTCCAGCGTCTCGACGGCGCGTTCGGCGGCGTCGCCCGAACCCGCCTGCGCGTGCTGGATCAGCACGTCCTCGATCTGCTTGCCGATTTTGCGGATCGGGTTCAGCGCCGCGCGCGGGTTCTGGAAAATCATCGACATTTCACGGCCGCGCATGTCGCGCATGTCGGCCTCGGGCACGGCGCGCAGATCAAGTCCGGAAAATCTCACCGCGCCGTCGGCGATGCGCCCGGCGCGGTCGAGAATACGCATCACGGCGTAGGAGGTGACCGATTTGCCGGAGCCGGATTCGCCGACAATGCCGAGCGTCTCGCCCTTGGCGACCGTGATGTCGATATGCTCGACCGCGCGCACGACGCCGCGCCGGGTCGAGAACTCGACCGCCAGGTCTTTCACTTCGAGCAGCGGCAGCTTGCCGCCCGAGGCGTGCCGCGCCACAGGCGAGAGCTTCTTTGCGATCTTCCGCTTGATGATGCGCTTGATCATGGCGTCACGTCCGCCGCTGCGGATCGACGAGGTCGCGCAAGCCGTCGCCGAGCAGATTGAAGCAGAACACCGCCAGCATCAGCGCCGCGCCGGGGAACAGCGCGATCCACCATTCGCCGGAGATGATGTTGGTGGCGCCTTCCGCCACCATGATCCCCCATTCGGGAGTCGGCGGTTTGACGCCGAGGCCGATGAACGACAGTCCGGCGGTGTTGAGGATCGCGTAGCCCATGGTCAGCGAAATCTGCACCATCATGATCGGCATGATGTTCGGCAGGATGTGGCCGAGCAGGATGCGGAATTCGCTGTTGCCGGAGAGCCTTGCTGCCTGCACGAAGCCGGCTTCGCGGCGGACATTGGCCTCGGCGCGGGCGACGCGGGCATAGAGCGGGAAATTGATGATCGCGGTCGCGATCACAATATTGGTGACGGTGTTGCCGAGTGCCGCGACGATGCCCATCGCCAGCACGAACAGCGGAAACGCCATGATGGTATCGGCAAGCCGGCTCACCAGCCGGTCGGTCCAGCCGCCGAAGAAGCCAGCGGCAATGCCGGCGAAGCCGCCGACCACGAACACCAGCGCGACCGAACTCAATGCGATCACGAAATCGAGCCGGGTCGCCACCACCACGCGGCTGAAGATGTCACGGCCGAGCTGGTCGGTGCCGAACCAGTGCGCCGCCGACGGCGGCTGCAGGGTCGCGGCAGCGTTGCTCGCCAGCGGATCGTAGGGAACGACGTAAGGGCCAATCAGCGCCAGCACCGCGATCAGCGCGAACAGGCAGAACGAAAATCCGGTCACCGGATTTTCCGCCGCAATGTAGCGGGCGTGCTTGAAGATCGAGTCGCGTTGCGGCGCTGATGTCGCCGTCTTCGCCGCGGGCCGGTCGATGGTGGCGCTCTCGCTCATCCTTCGAGCCTCACGCGCGGGTCGATGACGCCGTAGAGGACGTCGATCAACAGATTGAGCGCGACATACATCACCGCCATCGTCAGCACGAAGCCCTGCACCGGCGCAAAGTCGGATTGCAGCAGCGCCTCGACGGCGTAGGAGCCGATCCCCGGCCAGGCGAACACCTTCTCGACCAGCACATTGGCGCCAAGCAGGAACGAAAACACCATGCCAAGTGTGGTCACGACCGGCAGCATCGCGTTCCTGAACGCATAAGTGATGATGACGGTGCGGTCGTCGAGGCCGCTGGCCCGTGCGGTGCGCACGAAATCAGAGGCGAGCACGGCGAGCATCGAGGCGCGCGTCATGCGCGCGATCGGCGCCAGCGAGAAGATTGCGAGCGTCATCGCCGGAAGGATCAGTTGCGCGAACGCAGCGCGGAAGGTCTCGAACTGGCCGGTGACCAGGCTGTCGATCAGATAGAAGCCGGTGATGTCGGGCGGCGCGGTGGCGAAAGCGTCGAGCCGGCCGACCGGCGCGGGCGCCCAGCCAAGCTGATAGTAGAAGACATAGACCAGCAGCAGGCCGGTGAAGAACACCGGAAGCGAAACGCCCGCTGTCGCGACCACCCGGCAGGTGTGGTCGATCCATGATCCCTGTTTGATGGCCGCGAGGATTCCGAGCGGCACCGCGATCAGAATGGAGACGATCAGCCCGAGCAATGTCAGCTCGGCGGACGCGGGCAGGCGGCTGCGAATTTCGGTGGCCACCGGCCGGCCGGTCGAGAGTGAATTGCCGAAATTACCTTGCGCGAGATCGCCGACATAGCGCGCGAATTGCTCCGGCAGCGGCCGGTCGAAGCCGAGCGTCTTGCGGATTTCGGCGATCGATTGCGGCGTCGCCGCCGGGCCGGCGAAATAGACCGCCGGATCGCCGGGCAGCACGCGGGTCAGCAAAAAGGTGACGATCACGACCCCGATCAGCGTCGGGATCACCGTCAAAAGCCGTTTGCCGATGGTTGTCAGCATGTCCGCGTCTCCGGTCGCGGGGACGGCGCGCACCGCGGATGGTGCGCGCCGTTGTTGTCATGTCAGGTTATGCAAGCCTCATGCCTTGACGAGCTTGCGGTAGTCGACCTGCCGGTGGAACCAGTACTGGTAACCGGAGATGTTCTTCTGCGTTGCCACGTTGAGGTAAGGCTGGAACAGAGGCACGCGCGGGACTTCCGTATAGGCCTTGGAGATAAAGCCCTTCACGTCCTTGGCGTATTTCGCCTTGTCGCCGATGGCGGCGGCGGCATAGGCGCCGTCGATCATGGCGTCGAGATCCTTGTTGACGTAGCTCGGCGTGTTGAAGATCGCGTTCTGCCCCGAGTAGCACCAGAAGAAGAAGTATTCCGGATAATCGAGCCAGCCGGAGAAGAAGTTGACCATCATCGGCATCGACTTCTTCGCCATTTCGCTCCGCCAGTTGGCGCCCGGCACCTTGTTGATGGCGAGCTTGATGCCGATCTGGCCGAGGCTTTCCTGGATCAGGATCGCGATCGGTTCGGAGATCACGGCGTCGCCGAGGTCGAACGAAATCACCGAGTCGATTTCGCCGGCTCCGGATTCAGCCATCAGCGCCTTGGCCTTGGCGAGGTCGGTCTTGTAGCCGGACTTGGCCGGCCAATCGATGTCGGCGACGTTGTTCGACGGGCCGCCGAACAGCGGCTTGGCATTGCCGAACATCGCGGCGTCGATGATCTTCTGGTAGGGCAATGCGTAGGCGATCGCCTGTCGTACCTTCTCGTTGTTGAACGGCGGTTTCACCACGTTCAACTCGAGCGAATACATGCCGTTGCCGATCGGATTGGAGATCATCTTCAGCTTGCCGCCGGACTTCAGTTCCGCGAAGTCCTTCGGCGGCAGGCCGAACGAGATGTCGGCATCGCCGCGTTCCATCAGCGCGCGGCGGTTGCCGGCCGATGGAATCGTACGCCAGATCACCTTCTTGAGCTGCGGCAGCTTGCCGCCGACCCAGGCGTCGTTGCGCTCATAGACGGTTTCGACGCCGGGCTTCCAGCTCGTTACCTTGTAGGCGCCGGAACCGGCGGTGTTGGTCTTGGTGTATTCGAGCCCCCACGGATCCTTCTCGGTCGCCTTCGACTTCAGCAGGCCTGAGTTGTAGATGCCGGGCACGATCACCGCCATGTCGGGGATCGCGAGGTGGTTCTTCTTGATGAAGTCGACGCGGAAGGTCTGATCGTCGACGGCGACGAACTGCTCCGGCTTTTCCAGCGAGCCGGCTTTCATCTGCACGCGCGGGAAGCCGCCGACCGCGATGGCGCGGTCGTAGGACCACTTCACGTCCTTCGCCGTCACCGGCGTACCGTCCTGGAATTTGGCGCCCTTCTTCAGCTTGAAGGTCACCGACATGTCGGTGGTCTTCATGTCCTCGGCGAGTTCGGGCACGAACTTGTCGCGGTCGTAGGACAACGAGCCGTCGGACAGGGTCTTGGTCGGATGGGTGATGAGGCGGTCATAGCAGTTCCACGACGCCTCGTAGCCGGGCCGATTGGTGCCGACGCCGTGGATATCGAGGTTGTTGGGACCGTTCTCGGTGATGAGCAGCAGCGTTTCCTTGCGGGACTGCGCGTTTGCCGAGAACACCGCGGGCGCGGACAGGGCAGTGCCGGCCGCCAGCGCGGCGGTCGATTTCAGAAAGTCGCGACGCTTCATAGGAACCTCCCGTTTGCACTGCAGCCCTTTCCGCAAGGGTCGTGCCAAACCGCCGCCGGTGTGGCGGGCCGCTTAACAACCTGATTTCACTCAGGAAAATTTCCGGAAGTGACCGGACACCAGGAACAGTGCCGCCCTATTGCATACAATTCAGCAAATATGCCTATTTTATAATCACGTAATTACCCACGGGCATCCGGTGCCCGATGCGGACCGGCCGTCGTCGTGCGCGAATTTTTGGAATTAGATGCGGTCGTATGCCAGCGGCACTGCAGACTTTGCGCACTCGACTCAGGTAGCCAAATTGCTTGCATTCCGCGGTGATTGTCCGGTCCAATCCGATGTGCTGTCGCCGCAAGGTCACCCCACACGATATCGACAGCGACTTGTCACGATGCGCGCGAATGACCGGGGCGTGAGGCCGCGCCAGCGTATGAGCCGGTAATGACGGACCACAACGTCAAGATCCTGGTCGTCGATGACGTTGCCGAAAACCGCGATCTGTTGATCCGCCGGTTGCAGCGTCTGGGGTTCAAGAATCTCGATCAGGCGGAAAACGGCGTTCAGGCGCTGGCTGCGATTGCCGCTGCCCGCTACGATCTCGTGCTTCTCGACATCATGATGCCGGAACTCGACGGCTTCGGCGTGCTTGAGGCGCTCAAGCGCGATGGCCGCATCAACGAACTGCCGGTGATCGTAATTTCCGCGCTGAGCGAGATCGAGCCGGTCGTGCGCTGCGTCGAGCTTGGCGCCGTGGATTTCATCTTCAAGCCGTTCAATCCGACGCTGCTGCGGGCGCGGGTTCTGTCGACGCTCGAAAAAAAGGCATTGAGCGATCGCACTCGCGAAGAACTCGTCCGCAAGCAGCAAGAGCTCAATGCAGCGCGTACGCTCCAGCTGTCGTTGGTGCCGCCGCCGCTCGCTCCGCCGGCCTCCGGCGGCATCGCCGTCGATATCCTGCTCGAACCGGCCAAGGAGGTCGGCGGCGATCTGGTCGATTATTTCCGGATCGGCGACGACCTGATTGTGCTTGCGCTCGGCGACGTGTCCGACAAGGGCGCCGGCGCGGCGCTGATGATGGCGCGCACCCATGCCATGGTGCGCGGGCTCGCGGTTCGTCCCGACGCGGCCGATCTGTTTCGCCGGCCGGGCGAAGCGGCGGGGATCGTCAACGCAGCGCTCGCGGAGGGCAATTCAAGCTGCATGTTCGTGACGTTTCTTCTCGCCACCCTCGATTGCGCGACCGGCGCGCTCAGTTATGTCCGTGCCGGCCATGTACCGCCGTTTCACCGCAACGGCACCGGGTCGATCGCCCGGCTCGACGTGTTGAGCGGACCGCCGTTCGGCATCGAGGCGTCGATCGAATACCGGGCGGGGACCGCGAAACTGTCGCCAGGCGACCGGCTGCTCGCCGTCACCGATGGCGTCACCGAGGCTTTCGCGCCGGACGGACGGCTTTACGGCGACGAGGGCGCCGCCGAATTTCTTGCCACGATCGAGGAAAGCGGTTCCCAACCGCTCGAAAACCTGCTCGCTCGTATTCGCGGTTTTGAGTCCGGGCAGCCGGCATCGGACGACATCGCCGCCGTCCTGTTGACACTCGGGCGTGGCTAGGAGCGGGGCGGAGATGTCGACGCTGTTTGAAGCCGAACTCGATGTCTCGACGCCCGCCGTCAGCGCCCTGACCGAGCGCATCTCCGGGTTCCTCGAGGCGGGCAGCGTCGACCCTCGCACCGCGCATCATGTCGTCCTCGTTTGCGACGAAATCCTCACCAATGTCGCGGAGCATGGCGGCAGCGGCGTCGCCGCCGCGGTTCGGGTCATGATCGAGCCCTCCGCGGTCAATGGCGAGATTTCGGACACCGGCATGCCGTTCGATCCGCGCGGCGCCGCTACGCCCGATATCAATGCCGGCATCGACAATCGCCCGGTCGGCGGGCTCGGCCTGTTTCTGATCCACCGCCTGACCGACCGTTTCGACTATGCGCGGCGCGACGGGCGGAATTGCACCCGGTTCTCGATTCCGCGCAGGCCGGCATCAACGAAAGGCGCATCATGAGGGAGCCTGCCGATCCGACGTCTCTCGTTTCGCAAGACCGCTCCTGGTACGGCAGCGTCGCTTCGCGACTGTTGTTGGCGTTCGGCCTCATCGTCGCGCTCACACTGGCGGCGACGCAGCTCTCGATCGTGCGGTTCAATGCGCTCGATACCGTGCTGCACCGGCTGATCGACGTGAGCCTGCCGGTGGTCCGCCTTGCGCTCGGCCTCGAGGCCAAGGCGACGCAGGTCGCGGTCACCGCAGCGCAGCTCGGCAGTGCCGACGACAGCGTCGAGCTGTTCGAGCAGAACGAAGCGTTGACCCAGCAGATTCAGGATCTCTGGACGGGGCTGAACGCCTTGCAAAAGGCGGCGGGCGAGTCCGGACCGGTCAATCAGTTGCAGCAGCAAGTCGCGTCGATCGACGGCAAGGTTGGCGAACTTAGCCGTGCCGTTACGGACCGGATCGCGCTCGGCGACCGCCGCGGCCGGCTGACCGGGGAAATTTCCGTCGCGATCGAGAAGATCGGCCGGTCGATCAACGGCAGTCCGGCAGGTGCTGTCGATGAGGCCGTGGCAGCCGCGCTACAAAATCTCAGGGTCGACGCCAACCTGGTCGGCGCACTTTTGAGTCAGGCTGGCGCGGTGGAGCGCACGGTGCGTCTCAATGCGCTGCGGACGCGTTATGAAGAGGCGAGCCGGCGGCTGACGAACGACTTTGCGCTGGTGAGCCGGCGCGCCCCCGATCTGCCGACGCTACCGGCACTGCGCGAGGCGGTTGCGTTCCTGTCCGGTCAGGCCGCCGGCGGAACCGCATTGTTCACGTTGCGAGAAAGCGAATTGCGTGCCGCGCAGGGCATCCAGTCGCTGCAAAAATCGCTGCAGGACAGCGGCAACGAGATGCGCGACACGGTCACCCGGCTGGTCGCCGCGGCCGAGAAGGAGTCGGTGGAGGACCACGCCAAGTCCGCAAGCTCGATCCAGGAAGGCCGCATGTGGCTCATCGTCATCGCGGTCGCGAGCGTGTTTCTCGCCGGCATCATCGTCTGGCTGTTCGTCCACCGCTACGTGGTAGCGCGGCTCGTCGCGCTCGCCCGCAGCATGCTGGCGGTCGCTCAGGGCAACCTCAGCGCGCCGATTCCCGAAGCGGGCCCAGACGAGCTCGGCGATATGAGCCGGGCGCTGGTGGTGTTCCGCGAGAACGCCCGCGGCATTCGCGCGGCCAAGGAGGAGGCCGAAAAGGCGCGTGCCGAGGCCGAAGCAGCATCGAAGACCAAGTCCGCTTTTCTCGCCAATATGAGCCATGAGCTGCGCACTCCGCTCAATGCGATCATCGGCTATAGCGAGATTCTGGTCGAGGACGCGCAGGACCGCGGTGATGAGGCTAGCGTCGGCGACCTCAACAAGATTCAAAGCGCCGGCAAGCATCTGCTCGGCCTCATCAACGACATTCTCGATCTGTCCAAGATCGAGGCCGGCCGCATGGACGTTTATTTCGAGCAGGTGTTCCTGTCGCGCCTGATCGAGGATGTGCGCACCATCGTCGAGCCGATGGTCGCCAAGAACGGCAACCGCCTCGTCATCGATTGCCCGGCGGATATCGGCTCGCTGCGCACCGACATGACCAAGCTCAAGCAGAGCCTGATCAATCTTCTGAGCAACGCCGCCAAATTCACCAACAAGGGCGACGTCAGGCTCGCCGTCAGCCGGCAGGCCGGTGCCGACGGCGTCAAGCGGGTGCGGTTTGCGGTGTCGGACACCGGCATCGGCATGACCGAGGAGCAGGTCGGGCGGCTGTTTCAGGCTTTTACCCAGGCCGACTCCTCGACGACCCGGCATTTTGGCGGCACCGGCCTCGGCCTCACCATTACGCGGCACTTCTGCAATCTGCTTGGCGGCGACGTGACGGTGACCAGCAAGCCGGGCGAGGGGTCGACCTTCTCGATTGAATTGCCGGATCAGGCGGCGAAATCGGCTCCGGCAATGAGCGGCGCCAAGCGCGTCGCCGCGCCGGCCACAGACGGCGACATCACCGTTCTGGTGGTTGACGATGATCCGACAGTTCATGAAGTGCTGTCGGCGACGCTCGCCCGGGAAGGCTACCGGCTGATGCATGCCCATGACGGCGCCGAGGCGCTGACCATGATGCGCAAGTCGCGGCCGGACATCGTCACTCTCGACGTCATGATGCCGCAGACCGACGGCTGGTCGGTGCTCGGCATCATGAAGTCCGATCCGGATCTTCAGGACATTCCGGTCATCATGGTGACCATCGTTGACGACCGCAATCTCGGTTTCTCGCTCGGCGCGTCCGAATTCATGACCAAACCGATCGACCGCGTCCGCCTGGTTGCGCTGATAGGCCAGTTCGCGAACCGCCAGAAGAACTCGACCATCCTGATTGTCGACGACGATGCCGACACCCGCGCAGTGGTGCGGCAGACTGTCGAGGGCGCCGGGCTCAAGGCGTCGGAGGCGGTCAACGGACGCGCCGCGCTCGACTGGCTCGCCGCGCATCCGGCCCCCGCGCTGATCCTGCTCGACATGATGATGCCGGAAGTCGACGGTTTCGGATTCCTGACCCGGATGCGGGAAAACGGCGCGTGGGCCGACATCCCGGTCGTCGTGCTGACCGCCAAAAACCTCACTGACGAAGAGCGCGTGTTTCTCGCCGAGCGCACGATCCTGGTGCTGAGCAAGAGTGCGCAACCGATATCGAGCCTTGGCCATGCATTGGCGGCGATCGCCGAACGCGGAGCGGCGCCGGCGAGCCGGGCCCTGCAAAGCATCTGAGATTTGCCCATGCCGAAAATTCTGCTCGTCGAGGACAACGAAATGAACCGCGATATGTTGTCGCGGCGGCTGTCACGCAACGGCTATACGATTGCGGTCGCCGTCGACGGCAGTCAGGGCGTCAATATGGCGGTCACCGAGCGGCCGGACCTGATCCTGATGGACCTGAGCCTGCCGATCATGGATGGCTGGGAGGCGACCCGCCAAATCAAAGCCAATCCGCAGACCCGCGCGATCCCGGTCATTGCGCTGACTGCCCATGCGATGGCGAGCGATCGGGAGCGGGCGATGGAGGCCGGCTGCGACGATTTCGATACCAAGCCGGTCGACTTGCCGCGGCTGCTCGGCAAGATAAAACTGCTGCTTGAAGGCAGCCGGCCGCGGTGACGATGTGCGGTGGCCCGGGCGCGAGCCATCGGACCAATGGAGAATGACAATATGACCACCAATGTTTCGATCTTGCGGCCGCAGGGGCGGCTCGATAGCGCCACCAGTCCGGCACTCGAGGCCGAAATCGCCCGCACGATTGCAGATGGCGCCGACCGGCTGCTGCTCGACCTGGGTGAACTCAGCTACATCAGCAGCGCCGGCTTGCGCATCGTCTTGCAGGCCGCCAAGCAGATGAAGTCGCGCGGCGGACGCTTCGCGCTGTGCGCGCTCAATGCGCCGATCCGCGAGATTTTCGACATCAGCGGCTTCTCCGGCTTTCTCGACATTTCGCCGTCGCAGGACGAGGCGGTGGCCCGACTCAGTCAATAGCCGGCGAGCCGCCGCCTGAGTTTGGTAGCGTTCCGCGATCAGCTCGCTTTCGGTCCGCGCAGTTCGCGGATCGTTGCCGCTATGCTCCGCCAGGTGTGCGCATCATCGTGTTTGCCGTTCTCTTCGAACTGGCGTGCCCTTTGCGCGGCCTCGGCGAGCGATTTGTCGCCGTGCGCTGCATAGAGACTGTACGCGTAGTCGTGGGTATCTGATTTCTGCATCGTTCTGCTCCGCTGCGCGTGTAGTGCCTGACAAATGCCGGAGCCGTGCTGGTCCGGCACGGTTGCTGCCCTGAAAAATGGAACCCGCCGCCGGCGTTTCAATGACGACGCGCCCCTTGCGCGCGGATTTGCCGCGCCAAAAAGGCGGCCCTTGCGCCGTACGCAAGATTATTGCCTAACAATCCCAAAGGACGGGTTATGGGCAATTTATGAGCGCAATCCGGCAGGTCGGCGTCGATCTCATCGAACTGAAATTCGACAAGCCGCTCGGCGGCTCCGGCGTCACCGGCGTCGACATTATTGTCGCCGAGGCCGCCGACGATGACGGCCGTGCCGGTGTCGGCTTCAGCTATGTGATCGGCGGCGGTGCGGGCGGACGTATCGCCGCTATTGCGCGCGAGCTTGCCGACCGTTTCCTGGTCGCCAGGTCTTTCCGGCCGCCGGCCGAGCACTGGGCGGAGATCAGGAAGAGCTTCAATCGCACCGGCGACGGACCGAACCTGCTGGCGCTTGCCGCGCTCGATGTCGCGCTATGGGATCTGAAATCGCATCAGGACGAGGTGCCGCTCTGCGTCGCGCTCGGTGGCGCGCCTGCGCCGGTGCCGGTCTATGCGAGCGGTGGCTTCAGCCCGTCGGCGCCGCCGGAACAGTCGGCCGAACTCGCCGCGCGCTATATCGCCGCCGGTTATCGCGGCGTGAAGCCTCGCGTCAACGCGGCACCCGGCGACGAGAAGGTGCTCGCCGCGGTCCGCAACAGCATCGGCGATGCCGCGCCGCTGATGGCCGACGCCAATGAAAAGGGCGAAGTGGCTTCCGCCACGCGGCTGCTCGCTTGCGCCGCTGAATTCGGCGCGGCCTTCATCGAGGAGCCGCTGCCGTCTGGCGATGTGCTCGGCTATCGGACGCTTGCTGCGCTGACGCCGCGCGTGCCGCTTGCGACCGGCGAGCACATGCAGGGCCATGACCGCTTCGTCGCCGCGATCGCCGACGGCTACGCGCGCTACATTCAACCCGATCTCGCGATGGCTGGCGGGCTCACGCCTGCGCTCGCGGTTGCGCGCCATGCCGCGCGGCATGGCGTGACGGTTGCGCCGCATTTCCTGCCGGGCCTGTTCGTGCATCTTGCCGGTGCGTTCGGCGGCGATCTTCTGCTGGAAGAGTTCCCGCTGATCGAAAGCGCCTTCGAGGGCTGGCCCGCCGTCGCCCGCGATGGGACGATGACGCCGCCGCAGACCGTCGGCCACGGGCTGCGACTGAAAGCGTGATAAGGCTGGCCCATCGCAAGTCCCGCGCGAGCGATCGCCGTCCGCCACTGCAAAGGTGGGCCGCGACGATCCTTGTCCCACCTGTGGCTTGCTGCCATGCTGGCGGCGCCCAGGCGAAGCCTTGCTGGAGAAGACGGGGCGCGCACGGGTCACACACAATAGTCATGCGGGAGGAATCGTCATGACGTCGTTTCTGATTTCGCGCGCGCGTGTCGCGGCTCTGTCGGCTGCTTTGGCATTCGCTGTTTACGCCATCGCAGGCGGTCCGGCGGCTTACGCTCAGGATACGGTACGCATCGCGCTGCCGACCAAGACCTACTACCCGACCATTATTTCGGAGACCGCGCTGCGGCAGGGCCTGTTCGCCAAGGAAGGCCTGAAGGCGGAACTGACCGTTTATCGCGGCGGCGCCGAAGCCTTCGAAGCGGTCGCCGCGGGTGCCGCCGACTTCACCGTCGGCTCGATCGCGATCGTCGCCGGCGGCATCAAGAAGGGCGTCAAGACCAAGGCGGTCGCCGGCGCCGGCCTCGGCTATTACGGCTGGTACCTGATGACCAAGGCCGGTTCGCCGATCAAGAGCGTCAAGGATCTCGAAGGCAAGAAGGTCGGCATCACCTCCGCCGGCTCCGCCACCGACATCCTCGCGCGCTGGACCCAGGCCGAGAAGAAGGTGAATTTCACGCGTGTGCCGCTCGGCGGCGGCGGTCTGGTGCCGAACCTCTTGTCCGGCAATGTCGAGGCGATCGTTCTTTACTCGCCGCTGTCGTTCAAGGTGCTCAAGGACAAGAGCGTCAACGTTCTGGTCGACTTCGGCAAGGAAGTGCCGGAGCATCTCAGCGGCGTCTGGATTGTCTCGGAGAAGCTCATCAACGAGAAGCCGCAGGTCGTGCAGAAGGCGGTCAACGCGCTGTTCGGCGGCATCGCTGTCCTGAATTCGGATCGCGACACCGCCGTCAAGCTGATCGCCGAGATCGACGAGCTGACGCCCGAGATCGCCGCGGCTGAACTCGACGGCAACATCAAGAAGCTGTCGAAGACCGGCGAGATGCAGAAGGTCTGGGTCGAGCGCGCCTTCGGTATGGCAAAGCTGGTCGGCATGTCCGACCTCGCCGGCATCGACGAGGTCTATACGACCAAGTTCAAGGCGGTCCCGACCAAGAAGTAGGGCCGGGCGGGGATCACAACGATGCGACCGGCAACCATCATTGCCGTCCGGCTCGCGCTTCTGGCGCTGGTCGCCGGTGCGTGGGAGTTCCTCCCGCGCACCGGCATCGTCAATCCCATGCTGTTGCCGCCGCTGTCGCAGGTTCTTGAGACGCTGCTTGAGATTTCGTCGCAGGGCCGGGTGCATGAGGCGATGGCGGTCACCGCGGCGGAAGTCATCGTCGCCTTCCTGATCGCGGTGCCGCTCGGCGGCGCGATCGGTGTGCTCGCCGCCGAGAACGCCTATTTCGGCGAGATCTTCCGGCCGATGCTGTTCTATGTGTTCAGCATCCCGAAGTCGATTTTCCTGCCGATGTTCATTCTGGTGTTCGGCATCGGCTTTCACCAGAAGGTCGCCTATGCGGCGTTCTCCACCATCTTTATCGTCATAATGAGCGCGGCCGCCGCGATCGAATCCGTCAAGGGCGACCACGTGCTGGTAGCGCGCTCCTATGGGGCGACGCGCGGACAGATCCTGCGCCGCGTCTACGTGCCGAGTATGCTACCGATCCTGCTCGAAACCTTGCGTATCTCGATGATCTTCAATTTCACCGGCGTCATGATCGCGGAAATGTATGCCTCGCGCACCGGCATCGGCCACCTGATTGCCAACTGGGGCGAGAACTTCCAGATGCCGGAACTGTTCGCCGGCGTCATTCTGCTCGCCGCCGCGGCGATGGCATTCAACGAACTCATCCGTGCTCTGGAGGCCCGATGCAGCACATGGCGGACATGAGCGGCGTCGCCGCGCAAGCCCTGAAGCCGGCGGTGGAAGTCCGCGGGCTGAGCCATGTTTATTCCGGCCGCGACGGCGAGGTGCCGGCGCTGGAGGATATCGACATCACCGTCCCGGAAGGCCGGTTCGTCGTCATCGTCGGCCCGTCCGGCTGCGGCAAGACCTCGCTGTTGATGATGCTTGCCGGCTTGCGTGCGCAGTCGCGCGGCGAAATCCTGCTCGCCGGCCGGCCGATCGCCGAACCCGACCCGTCCCGCGTCGGTGTGATCTTCCAGGAAGCGAGCCTGTTTCCCTGGCTCACCGCGCTCGACAATGTCGAGTTTCCGCTCGCGCTCAAGCACGCGCCGAAGGCCGACCGTCAGGCTCGCGCCGAGGCGATGCTGAAACTTGTCGGTCTCGAGGGCTTCGGCGGCAAATATCCGCATGAACTGTCCGGTGGCATGAAGCAGCGCGTCTCGATCGCGCGCGGGCTGGTGCAGGACCCGCCGGTGCTGCTGATGGACGAGCCGTTCGCCGCGCTCGACGAGCAGACCCGCATGACCATGGGCCATGAATTGCTGCGCATCTGGTCGCAGACCACCAAAACCGTGGTGTTCATCACCCACAGTCTCACCGAAGCCGTCTACCTTGCCGACGAGGTGATCGTCATGTCGGCGCGGCCGGGCCGTATTCTCGACCGGATCGAAGTCGACCTGCCGCGGCCGCGCACCTATCAGATGATGGCGAGCGACAAGTTCGGCGCGTTGCGCGAGCGAATCTGGGAACAGATCCGCACCGGGCCTTAAGGGGAAGCCGCGATGTTCTGGCCCACGCCACAGAATTTCCGTCGCCTGATCGGGATTGCGCTGCTCGTCGCCTGGGAGGCGGTGCCGCGCCTCGGCCTGCTGCCGGAACTGTTCATTCCGCCGCTGACCAAGACGCTTTACGTGCTGTGGATCGACCGCTGGATTTACGCCCATGCGCTGTGGATCACGGTCTACGAGGTCGCTGTCGCCATGCTGATCGCCTGCGGCGCCGGCATTCTGCTTGGCGCCGTGGTCGGCGGCGTCGCCCGGCTGCGTATCCTGATGCTGCCGATCTTTTCCAGCCTCTACGCGGTGCCGATCGTCATTCTTTATCCCATCTTCACGGCATGGTTCGGCATCGGCTCGGAGTCCAAGATCGCTTTCGCCGGCGTCTACGGGTTCTTCCCCGTCATGCTGTCAACTGCCGCCGGCATCCGCACCATCGAAGAACAGTATTTGCTTGCCGCGCGCAGCATGGGCGCGAACCTCGCGCAACTGATCGCCCGCGTCATTATTCCCGCCTCGATCCCGACCGTGCTTGCGGGCCTGCGGCTCGGCGGCGCGCTCACTATCATCGGCGTCGTGGTATCGGAGATGCTCACGGCGGCCGACGGCATCGGCTATCTCGTGACCAAGAACCGCACGACGCTCGACAGCCCGCGGGTGTTCGCCGCCATCATCCTCATTCTGGTGCTGTCGGTGGTATTCGATCTCGCCGCGCGCTGGATCGAGCGCCGCACGCTGATGTGGCAGACCGCCGGCCGCCGCGAGCGCCCGACCACCGCGGCCGCGCGCCCCGGTCTTGGCGCCCCGGCGACCGCGTAACGGCGACATAAGAGTTCAAAAAGAAAATCGAACTGGAGACTGCAATGGCCGAGAAACTGTTCCCCACCACCGTCGTCGGCAGCTATCCGCAGCCGGACTGGCTGGTTGACCGCGAGATGCTGTCGAAGGTGGTGCCGCGCGTGCGCATGAAGCAGATGTGGCGCGTGCCCGAACAGTGGCTCGAACAGGCGCAGGACGACGCCACCATCGTCGCCATCCGCGACCAGGAGCGCGCCGGTCTCGACGTCATCACCGACGGCGAGATGCGCCGCGAAAGCTATTCCAACCGCTTCGCCACCGCGCTCGAGGGTGTCGACATCGAGACGCCCGGCATCGTGCAGGCGCGCTCCGGCCCGACGCCAGTGCCGCGCGTGGTCGGCAAGGTCCGCCGCAAGGGGCCGGTCGAGGTGCGCGACATGCAGTTCCTGCGCGCCAATACCAAGCTGACCGCCAAGATCACGCTGCCGGGCCCGTTCACCATGGCGCAGCAAGCCAAGGACGAGTTCTATAAAGACCCCGAGGCGATGGCGATGGACTTCGCCGCCGCGACCAACGAAGAGATCAAGGACCTCGTCAAGGCCGGTGCCGACGTGATCCAGCTCGACGAGCCGTGGGTGCGCAACAATCCGGAGATGGCGAAGAAGTTTGCGGTGAAAGCGATCAACCGCGCGCTCGAGGGCGTCAAGGTGCCGACCGTCATTCACCTGTGCTTCGGCTATGCCGCCGTCGTACCCGGCGATACCAAGCCGCACGGCTACGCCTTCCTTGCCGAACTCGCGGGAACCACGGCAGACATTATCTCGATCGAAAGCGCGCAGCCGAAGATCGATCTCGGCGTGCTGAAAGACCTCGCGCCGAAAAAGGTCATGCTCGGCGTGATCGATCTCTCCGACCCGAAGATCGAGATGCCGCAGGCGGTCGCCGAGCGCATCCGCGCGGGTCTCAAGCATCTGCCGGCGGAACGCCTCATTCCGGCGCCGGACTGCGGCATGAAATATCTGCCGCGCGAGGTTGCCTTCGGGAAACTCAAGGCCATGGTCGATGGCGCGGCCATCGTGCGCAAGGAACTAAGCTGAGCGCCTCGCGCATTGCGCGAAGTCTGAATGGGCGTTCATTCAATTTTTATGTGCGGATGAACCGGGGCTTCTGCCGCGGTTCATTGACTTGACGTAGTCTTGTCCGACTGTCGCTGCGGAGTCTTATTCAAGGAGAACCATCATGAAGACGCTCGCAATCGCCGCTGCATTCTGCCTCGTCGCCGGAAGCGCGTTCGCTCAAGGGACCTGCAAGACTAACGCCAAAGGATCGGACGGCAAGATGCTCGCCGGCGCAGCGCTCACGAGCTATATGAAGAAGTGCGAGACCGACGCCAAGGCGTCCTGCGACAAGAAAGCCACCGACCAGAAGCTCGCGGGTGCGGCCAAGAACAGCTTCACCACCAAATGCGTGAAGGACACCGTCGGCTGATCGCCGCTCACGTCGTCAAATCTTATGTCCTGATGCGACGTCGGCTGCCCCGCAGCCGGCGTTTCATTTTTCTGATTTTAGCCGCGCAAAATTCCGCCCAGCGTGCCGCGGATAATGGCGCGGCCGACCGAGCCTCCCATCGAGCCGCCGATCTTCTTGCCGAGATCGGCGGCAATCTGGCCGGCGACGCGGTTGGCGATGGTGCGGGTGACCTCGCGGGTAATCTTTTGCCCGGTCGACAACCGGGTGCCGCGTGCGCGATTGGTGCCGAACAGGCCGCCGAGAAAGCCGCCGATGCTGCCCAGGATTCCGCCGCCGCCGGCCGGCGCCCCGGCAGTGCCTTCCGGCGCCGCTTCCTCTTTCACCCGCTTTTGCAGGATTTCGTAGGCGGATTCGCTGTCGACCGCGGTGTCGTATTTCCCTTTCACCGGGCTTTTCGCCATCACCGCCTTGCGCTCGGCGTCCGTGATGGGGCCGAGCCGCGCCGCCGGCGGTCGGATCAGCGTGCGTTCCACCAGCGACGGCGTGCCGTTCCCCTCGAGGAACGAGACCAGGGCCTCGCCCTTGCCGAGTTCGGTGATGACCTGCGCAGTGTTGAGCTTCGGATTGGGGCGGAACGTTTCGGCGGCGGCTTTCACCGCGCGCTGGTCGCGAGGCGTGAAGGCGCGCAGCGCGTGCTGCACACGGTTGCCCATCTGGGCGAGCACGGTCTCGGGTACGTCGAGCGGGTTCTGCGTGACAAAATAAACGCCGACGCCCTTGGAGCGGATCAGGCGCACCACCTGCTCGATTTTTTCGAGCAGCGCCTTGGGCGCGTCGTTGAAAAGCAGATGCGCCTCGTCGAAGAAGAATACCAGTTTTGGCTTGTCGGGATCGCCGATCTCGGGCAACTGCTCGAACAGCTCCGACAACAGCCACAGCAGGAACGTCGCGTAGAGGCGGGGGCTCGCCATCAGCTTGTCGGCGGAGAGGATGTTGATGTAGCCGCGGCCGTCGCGGTCGGTCTTCATGAAATCGGTCAGCGCCAGCGCCGGCTCCGAGAAGAATTTCAGGCCGCCCTGGTTTTCCAGCACGAGAATCTGGCGCTGGATCGCGCCGACCGAGGTTTTGGAGACGTTGCCGTATTGCGTCGTTAGTTCCGCTGCATTTTCGGCGATCAGCGTCAGCACTGCGCGCAGATCCTTCAGATCGAGCATGATCAGGCCCTGATCGTCGGCGACGCGGAAGGCGATGTTGAGCACACCTTCCTGGGTGTCGTTCAACTCCATCAGCCGCGAGAGCAGCACCGGCCCCATTTCGGAGATGGTGGCGCGGACCGGGTGGCCCTGCTCGCCGAACACGTCCCAGAACATCACCGGAAATTCGTCGGGCTGGTAGTCGAGCTCGATCTCCTTGGCGCGCTTCAGGAAGCCGTCCTTGGCTTCGCCGACCGCGGCGATGCCGGCGAGGTCGCCCTTGATGTCGGCGGCAAACACCGGCACGCCGGCGCGCGAAAAGCCCTCCGCCATGATCTGCAGCGTGACGGTCTTGCCGGTACCGGTCGCTCCGGTGACGAGGCCGTGCCGGTTCGCGAAATGCAGTGTGAGATATTCCGGTTTTACGCTCTTGCCGACAAAGATCTTGCCGTCCTGCTCGACACCCGCCATCGCACGCTCCGTCGTCTGTTCTGCCACTCTCAGCACGACATTAATGCCCGGTTCCAGAGCGCAGGCAAAATGGAATTTCGCCACATACGCGGTGCGGCGGAACGGCCTCGCCGCGCCGGCAAAGTCCGCGGTCGCCGAAACATATCGGCATATATCAAGGCATTGAGGCCGCCCAACGGGCGGCCTCGAACAGCGTATCGTCACGTCGGGCGGGGCATGTCGTCGACGTGGCGGCTCGACGGGGCGACGCGAGAGCGCTGCCGTCGAAACCGTGGCGACGGTCCCCTGTTATCTGATCCGCGACAACAGCGCCGGCGATGTCACCAGATCCCGCACGCCATGGGCGTGGTCTTCCGCGAAGGCGTTGCTCTGGCACCACTTTTGCAGCGAATTGATGTCGACCTTGGCGCATTGTGGACGGACGCTCCAGGTCACCTGAAGCGGCGAACACTTCTGTTCCGTGTAGCTCGGCCCGGTGGTCGATCCGGCGAACACGACCGGCCTGCCGGTGCTGGCCGGCAGCGATTTCGGTTGATGCAGTCCGTTTGCGGACTTTTTCCCCGCGTAGTCAAACTTCGTGAAGTCCGCCGCTGACTTGCTGTTGACGACAAGGAAGACCTGCGTTTCGACCCGCAGGGTTGGATTGCTGCACTGTTCGGAGAGGCAGGAACCCAGGCCCTTGCCGGGTGCAATGTCGCACGAGCTGTAAACCCAGTGTACTTCGATGGTGTCGCCGGGCTTCAGGCCCTTGCACGCGTCGCTTGCGGGCGGTGTCAGCTCAGCCTTGGTCAACTTGCCGCCGGCGTTGCACTTGAAACCGCCATGCGGTCCTTTCCCCGCAGAAACGGAGAAGCCCGGTCCCTTGTGTTCAGCCTGGGCGTGAAAGTGAATATTGCAAAGATTCATCGAAGTCGAAGGTCCGGCAAGCGCGAAGCTGCGCGGGTTGGTGCCGGCTTTGCTCGAAATATCTCTCGGAGTCTGCGGACCGTATTTTTGACAGACGGCTTGGCTGAATGCCGCCGTCGCCGCGAAATGACTCATCGCCAGCGCGATCGCCGCTTTCGTAAGGTAGCTTCTCATCATTCCGACTCCCGAATGCGTTTGAGATTTGAAATCATTCTTAGAAAAGCAGGCCGCCGGTGTCGCCGCCTGGCCCTGAGGGCAGCCAAATCTGCCAAACCTCAAGCCATGCGGAGAATGACTGATTGTGAGCGCGATAGCCAGTTTACGAACGCAGCTTTTCACCATTACCTTGATTTTCCAGTCTGATTGACGGTCGATTCTATTTTTTTGAAGGAAGTGTCCGTCGCCACGTCAGTGCTCCCGGCATTTGCCGTCCTCCGGAACTGCGTTCCGGGCGCACCGCATGATTGCCTGTCACGGCAGCACCAACCTCATCGATAGATATAGATGATGTGACGGAAAGCAGATGCGCGGCGTTACCGCCGGGGCGTCTTGGTGGCGAGCTTGGCGGCGATCCGCCCAAGATCGACGACTGCACGCTCATGGGTGCCATCGCCGATCGTCTCTGTTTCGTCGCGGGCGGTGACGGTGAACCAGACGCGGCGGCCGTCGACTTTGGTGACCACTGCCTCGGCGGTCACCGTCTGCCCGGCCGGCGTCGCCGCCAGATGACGCACATTGACCGCGGTGCCGACGCAGCTTTCGCCTGCGTCGAGATAGTCGCGCACCGCGTTGAGCGCGGCGTTTTCCATGATCGTGACCATCATCGGCGTCGCGAACACCGGCGGCAGCGCCGCGTCCTTGAACTGGCTCGCAAGATGCGGCGGCGTCACCTTCAGCGTGTAGGTGCCCTTGGCGCCGACCGGGATGGTTCGCATGGTCTCGCTCTCACACGTCAGACGGGCGGCCGACCCGCGTGATCGCGGGCGCAAGCCAGATCAATATGCCGCCGCAGGCGAGGATGGGAATAAACGCAAGCGGCGGGCTGCCGGTCAGATCCCAGATCGCGCCGCTGATGACCGGCACGATCACCGCGCAACTATAGCTGATTGTGAACATCGCCGCCGTCACCCGCGGCACGTCGTCGGGCGGGGCGAGCAGGGGCGGCAGCGCCAGCGCCAGGATCAGCGTCGCCGCGGCCGCGCAACCGAGCAGCGCCGATCCCGCGACGATCCAGAAGCCGGAGCCAGTCAGAATCAGCGCGACGCCGAGCGCCGACAACCCGCCGGAAACGACATAGGGCCAGGTCTTGCGCTCAAGCCGCCCGGCGACGGCAAGCAGGACAAACGAGGCCGGTAACTGGCCGACATTGAGCGCAGTCAGCGCGGCCGAGATCAGGTCGGTACGCGCGATGCTTTTCAGGTAATCCGGCAGGAAGGCGTTGGCGGAAAAATACATCGCGTTGACGGTCCCGAGCATGATGCCGAGCCGCCAGATCAGGCCGTCGCTCCAGTCCGGCCACCAGCGGCGGCGTACACTCGTCTGCGCCGCGCCGTTGTTCGCTTTCGGGCCGAGCACGAGGACCAGCACGGCGATGATCGCGACCGGCACGCTCCACACCACAAAGCCCTTCGGCCAGCTTCCGCCGACCAGCGGCAAGACCAACGGCAGCATCAGCGCGACGGGAAGGATTTCGCCGATCAGCAGGCCGTTCGTATAGACCGCCGTGGTGAAGCCGATGCGGCTCGGCTGCCACAGCCGCACCGTCGGCGGCATCGACACCTGCATCACCGCGACGCCGGCGCCCATCACGATCGTCATCGCGTAGAGCCAGCCGACGTCGAGCACCGCGCCGCGCAGTGCGCCACCCGCGGCCGTGGCGGCAAGGCCGAGCACCAGCGCGGTCTTGGCACCGAGCCGTGCAATCAGCAGCGCGCCCGGCACGGCGGCGAGAGCGAACAACATCGACGGCAATCCGGTCAGGATGCCGACGCCGGTTTGCGATAGATGCAGGTCGTCATGGATCGCTGGGATCACCGGCGGTACCGCGAGAATGGTGAGCCGCAGCGAGACGCCGGCGAGCCAAAGCAGGGCAAGCGTGGTCCAAGCGCGCTGCATCGCTGGGTCGCGGGTCGGTTGCGTCATAATAAGAGGGGGGTCCGGCGGGCAGGGTGGGCTGGAAGTTAGGCACATTATCGCGGGCCGCAGCCGCCGTCTTCCGTCAACGTGTCACAGCAGCCATGCGTAAGCCTTTGATATTTTGAGAAGTTCTGCTGATGCGTGAGAGCAGGAACTTGAATGCGTCATTTTCAAATGACGAAATCCTGCTTCCTCATTCCGAAAATTCTTGACTCATCCTGTCTTGGCCTTTTGTCTAACCGTGGGAGAAACGTTCAAACAGAAGGGCCACCAATGGTCGCAAAAGTCATTCCCGGTCCCGGCGGAGCCGGCCGGTCGAAGTCCACACGGACCGCGGACCGTCACAGCATCCAGTCGGTCGATCGCGCGTTGCTGCTGCTCGAAACCATCGCCGAGATGGGCGGCGAGGCGACGCTCACCGAGCTTGCCGCGCGTGCCGGTCTCAACATCTCGACCTGCCACCACCTGCTGGCGACGCTGATCAAGCGCAACTTCGCGACCAAGGTGCCGGGCCGCAGGCTTTATGCCCTCGGCGGGCGCATCATGCATCTCGGCCACGCCTGCCTGCAGGTCGATCTGCCGCGCCGGGCACAGCCCTATCTCGAACGCATCAACCGCGAGACTGGCGAGACCGTGCATCTCGCGGCGCTGCAGGGCGAGGCGATCGTCGTGCTGGCGGTGCGCGAGGCGCGTCACGCCGTTCGCGTCGAGACCGCCAAGCTCGGCAAGATTCCGGCGCCGCATGCGCAGTCGATCGGCAAGGCGATCATGGCCTGGCTGCCGGAAAACGAAATCCACCGGCTGCTCGCCGACGGCATGAAGCGCTATACGCCCGAAACCGTCACCGACTTTCCGGCACTGATCGAAACGCTGCGTCACATTCGCCGCAACGGCTTTTCGTTCGACCGCGAGGAGTTTCTGCCGGGCGTCTACTGCATCGGCGCGGCGATCCGCGACCAGAACGGCACCGTGATCGGCGCGATCAGCGCGTCGATGCCGTCGATGCGGGCGAACGACGAGCACATCGCGCGCGTGCGTGACGAAGTGCTGGCCGGAACCCGTGCGCTGTCGGCCGAATTCGGCGCTCAGACGACGGCTCAACCGGCCCAGGCCCAGGAAGCCGCCGCCGGCTGATCGTCACGCGCCGATCAACACATCACGAACGTTCAATACCGTTTCAGGAGAGAGGGCGATGTACGCACCCGAGGGCGTCAAGACCAATCACAATGAGTTTCCGATTCCGGACAAGATGCGGGCCTGGGTGCTCGGCAATCCCGGCGAACTGAACATGACCGAGAAGCCGATCCCGGTGCCGAAGAAGGCCGAGGTGTTGGTGCGCATCGACGCGGTCGCGATCTGCGCGACCGACCTCGAGATCATCTATCACGGTCCGCCAGCCTCGATTCAAGGCGGTGCGCCGCACAACAAGAATTTCACGCCGGGCCACGAATATATGGGTACCGTGGTGGCGACCGGCCCGGGCGTCGATGAATACGAAATCGGCCAGCGCGTCGCGGTCGAAATCCATGCCGGCTGCGGCCAGTGTAAGCGCTGCCGCGAGGGCATGTATACCTCGTGCCACAACTACGGCCTCAATTACGGCGATCTCGACAAGGGCCACCGCGCCAACGGCTTCACCACCGACGGCGGTTTCTGCGAGTACCAGGTCAACAACATCAACACTCTCGTTGCACTTGAAGACGAGATGACCGACGAGGAAGGCACGCTCGTCGTCACGGCGGGCACGGCGATGTATGCGCTGACTGAACTCGGCGGCCTCGTCGCCGGCGAGAGCGTGGTCGTCACCGGGCCCGGCCCGATCGGCCTGATGGCGGTCGCGGTCGCGAAGGCGCTCGGCGCCCAGCCGGTTATCCTCACCGGTACCCGCGACAACCGCCTCGACATCGGCAAGCAGCTCGGCGCCGACGCGGTCATCAATGTCCGCAAGACGCCGGACGTCGTGGCCGAGGTGAAGAAGCTCAACGGAGGCAAGGGCGTCGACTACGTTGTCGAATGCTCGGCGGCGACCAGTGCCGTCAACGACGCCGTGCGCATGGTCAATCGCGGCGGCAAGGTCTGTCTCGCCGCCTTCGCCCATGAGGAGGTGCCGGTCGACGTCGCGCATATCGTGCGCAACAACATCTACGTCTACGGCATCCGCGGCGAGGGCAAGAGCGCCACGCATCGGGCCGAGGCCTATATGCGCCAGAAGCGTTTCGACGCCACGCTCATCCACACCCACACGTTCCCGCTCGAGGATCTGCCGACCGCGATCCGCTACGCCAAGGACCGCGTCGAAGACGCCATCAAGGTGGTGGTCAAGAACCAGAGCATGGCCGCGCAGAAACAGGCGGCCGAATAACAAGAAAGAGCATTAATGCTCACATGCGACGACTATCTGACGCCTGCGTCGCTTGAGGAAGCCTTCGCCGCGATGGACACCCATCGCGGCCGCTTCCGCATCGTCGCCGGCGCGACCGACACCTACCCCTGGGCCCGCGAGGGCCGCGCCGGGGACGTTCACGTGCCGGTGCTGATCGACGTCGCGAAGATTCCGGAACTGAACGCGCTTGAAGCTGGCGGTGGCCGCGTCCGCATGGGCGCGGCGACGCCGATCCAGCGTTTTCTCGACCACCCGCGACTTGTCGCGGCGATGCCCTGCATGCCGCGCTGCGCGGTGTGGTTCGCCGACGACCAGATCAGGGCGCAGGCGACCATCGGCGGCAATATCGTCAATGCCTCGCCCGCAGCCGACGGTACGCCACCGTTGATTGCGCACAATGCAATCGTCGAGATGGCCCGCCGCGACGGCGGGAACGTCGCGCGCCGTAAACTGCCGTTGACGCAGTTCGTCACCGGGCCCGGTCAGACGGCGCTCGCCAAGGACGAACTGGTCACATCCATCGAATGCGACGCACTCGACGGCTATGGCGGCAGCTTCGAGAAAGTAGGCCATCGCCGCTCGCTGGTCATTTCTCTGGTGTGTCTCGCGGCGCTGGTGAAGCTCGACCGCTCCGGCCGGGCCATCGAGGATGCGCGGCTCGCGATCGGCGGCATCGGCCCGGTGCCGCAGCGTCTCGCCGAGGCGGAGGCGTTTCTGCGCGGAAAGCCGCTCGATGCCGAGATTCTCGAGCAGGCCGCCGCCATGCCGGTGCGGCTTGTCGCCTCGCGCACCCGCCAGGACTACCGGCGCGAGGTGACGCGCGGCTTCATGCTGCGCGGCCTCATCAATGCGGCGCGCGCTGCCGGCGCCGATGCCGCTGCGCTCGAACCGCGACTGGAAGCCGCCTATGCCTGAGTTGCGCATCAACGCGACGATCAACGGCCGCAAGGTCTCGCGTGCGGCGCAGCCGCATCAGCGACTCCTCGACTTCGTGCGCGACGACCTGCACCTGACCGGCAACAAGGAAGGTTGCGGCGCCGGCGAGTGCGGCACCTGCTCGGTGTTCGTCGACGGCGTGCTGATGAAGTCCTGCCTCTTGCCGGTCGCGAAGGCGCAGGGCGCCGACATCGAAACCGTCGAGGGCCTTGCGCGTACCGGCGAACTGTCGCTGTTGCAGAAGGCCTTTCACAAGGCGGGCGCCAGCCAGTGCGGCTACTGCATTCCCGGCATGGTGATGGCGGCGACCGCGGCGCTGCGCGCCAATCCGTTTGCCGGCCGCGAAGAGATCAAGGAGCGGCTCGGCGGCAACATCTGCCGCTGCACCGGCTACCAGAAGATTTTCGACGCCGTCGAGATGGCGCGCGACATCCAGAATGGCCGCCTGCCGGCTGCCGCGCTCGACGAGATCGATGCGGAAGCCGGCGACTACATCGGCAAGAACGTTCGCCGTCTCGATGCGCCGGGCAAGGTGACGGGCGCACTGAAATATGCCGGCGACATGACAATGCCGGGCCTGCTGCATGTTCATGTGCTGCGATCGCCGCATGCCCACGCGAAGATCGTGTCGATCGACACCGCCGCCGCGCAAGCGATGGCCGGCGTCGAAGGCGTGATTACTTGCGACGATGTGCCGGGCAAGGACGGCTTCGGCGTGTTCGTCCACGATCAGCCGGTGATGGCGCGCGGCAAGGTGCGCTATGTCGGTGAGGCGGTCGCCGCCGTCGCCGCCGAAGATCCGCTCGTTGCGCGCCGCGCCGTCGAAGCTATCAAGGTTGTCTATGAGCCGCTGCCGGCGGTGTTCTCCGCGGAAGACGCGCTCGCGCCGGGCGCCCCGGTCATCCACGACTATGCGCCGGACAACATCACGACGCATATCCCGATCCGTGTCGGCGACATCGACAAGGGCTTTTCCGAAGCCGACCTCGTCATCGAGGAGAACTATTCGACGCAGGCCATCGAGCACGCCTATCTCGAGCCGGAAGCCGGGCTTGCCTATGTCGATCACGACGGCGTGGTCACGATCGTCTCGCCGAGCCAGAACATCACCCATCACCGCCACATGCTGGCGAAGATCATTGCGAAGCCCATCGCCAAGGTGCGCTTCATTATGTCTCCGGTCGGCGGCGGCTTCGGCGGCAAGGAAGACATGATCTATCAGGGCATGCTGGCGCTGCTCGCCATGAAAACGCGGCGGCCGGTGCGGCTCGTGTTCTCGCGCGAAGAGTCGATCGTCTCGACCGCCAAGCGCCACCCGAGCAAGACAACACTGCGGATGGGTCTGACGCGCGACGGCCGGATCAAGGCGGTGTCGTTCAAGATGGTGGCGGACGGCGGCGCTTATGGGCTGTCGACAGAAGGCGTGATGCGCAAGGCCGCGATCCTCGGCGCCGGCCCCTACAATATTCCGAACCTGGTGATGGACACCTACGGCGTCTACACCAACAACACGCCGTCCGGCGCCTTCCGCTCGTTCGGCGCACTGCAGACGCAGTTTGCGACGGAAACCCATCTCGACATCGCTGCCGAGCGGCTCGGTCTCGACCCGTTCGAGATTCGCCGTATCAACATGATGCGCGACGGCGCGACGACGCATACGAAACAAAAACTCAGGTCGGTTAGCCTCGGCCGCTGCCTCGATGCGGCGGAGCAGGGTTCGGGTTGGGAAAAAGGAACGCCGTCGCAGCGCGGCGCGACCCGCAGCGACGTCAACCGCGACGACATCCGCCCGGCGGTGTCGCTCGGCGCGCGTTTTGCCGTCAACGGCAAACAGCAGGCGGCGGAGTAGGACGATGGCGCGCAAACGCGGACGCGGAATGGCTGCCTGCTGGTACGGGATCGCCCGCACCGCGACGGTCGATCGCGCCGCCGCCTGGGCGGAAATCGACGACGGCGGCTCGGCCAAGATCGTCACCGGCGTGACCGAGATCGGCGAGGGCATCCTCACGGTGCTGGCGCAGATCGCCGCGCATGAGATGGGCCTCAAGCCCGACGACGTCGTGATCGGCGACAACGATACCGCGCGCGCGCCAGAGGCAGCCCATGCCGGCGCCACGCGGCAGACCTACATGATCGGCAACGTCGTTGCGCTTGCCTCGCGCGAGGCGCGCGGCAAGCTGGTCGACGTGATGGCGAAGCTGTGGGATGTCGCGCCTTCGACCATCCGCACCGCCAATGGCGAGGTCTGGGCCGAGCACACCAATCACCGCATAACCATGGGCGAGGCGGTCGAGCACTGCAAGAAGCGCGGCGTCGTGCCGGTCGGCTCTGCGAGCTTCGGCACCGACACCACGGGTCTCGCGCCGGACGACGGTTCGGGCCGGCCGTGGCAAGCCTATGTGTTCGGCACGCAGGTCGCCGAAGTCGAGGTCGATACGGTCACCGGCGAAGTTCAGGTGCTCGGCATCTGGGCCGCGCACGATGTCGGCCGCGCTGTCAATCCGAAGGGCGTCGAAGGCCAGATCGAGGGCGGCATCGTACAGGCGCTGGGGCAGGGGCTGATGGAGGACTATCAGCTCAAGGACGGCCACACCACGACGCACGGCTTCGCCAAATACATCCTGCCGACCTCGCTCGACGTGCCGCGGGTCAACTCCATCATCGTCGAAGACCCCGATCCGATCGGCCCGCTCGGCGTGAAAGGCATCGGCGAGCCGGCCATGGTGCCGACCATCCCCGCGATCATGAACGCGATCTACGACGCGGTCGGCGTGCGCATTCTCGATCTGCCGGCGACGCCGGAAAAAGTGCTGATGGCGCTGCGCGAGAAAGAGCGCCGTGAAGCCGCGCAGCAGGCGGCGGAGTGATCGCGATGAACGCGCCCGCATCTGTCGACAAAGCTGCAGTCGTGGAAACGCCGTTTGCCGCCGATCTCGCAGAAATCCGCGCGCTCGCGAATAAGCTGCCGGGCGCCAGGCCCGTCGCCGTCAACGGCATCAAGGTGGCGGCGTCGATCCGCCCGCAGAAGTTCGTGTTCGAGGGTGGCGACAATTCGCCGGTCGAGATGCCGCGCACGGCGTTTCAGGTCGTCTATCCCGACCATACCGTGATGCTCGACAGCGGCCTCGATCAAGAGACGCACGACTCGTTCTCGGAGCCGGACAAGCGCGAGCCTTACTTTCCCGACGAATTCGCCAAGTTACAAAAAGCGCTCAATGCCGCGCGCCTGATCGTGCTGACGCATTTCCATGCCGACCACGTTGCCGGCGTGACACAGGCGCCGAATTCGGATGCGCTTGCCGCCAAGACGGTGGCGACGCGCCACACGCTCGATCTGATGGCGAACAAGCCGCACCGGCCGCATCTGAAATTGTCGCCGGAGCGCGCTGCGCGGTTCCAGGCGATCGACTACGATAAGTATCATGCGCTGGCACCGGGCCTCGTGCTGATCAAGGCGGCGGGCCACGCGCCGGACCATCAGATGGTCTATATCGCGCTCGCCGACGGCCGCGAAATCCTGCACAGCGTTGATGCCGCATGGAATTTTGAGAACATCCGCCGCGTCAAGGGCAAGGCGGCGCCGTGGGTGAAGGAAGATGTACCGGCGGTGCTGGGGCAACTACGCTGGCTCAATACGATCAACCAAAAAGAACCGAACGTCGCGATCCTCGTGACGCATGACGGCGGACGCTTCGCACAACTCGCTGGTGAGGGGATTATCGGGGATGGTCTGTCGGGCAAGTAACGCGGCAAATTGAGCCATTGGAAGCAAGAGACCGATCGACAACAAAAGCTACGGAAGAACGGAAAACCAAAGGGAGGATGCAAATGAACAAACAATGGAAACTCGCCAATCTCGTCGTGGCGGCGGGCGCCGCTGCGGCGCTGACGTTCGCGCCGCTCGGCGCGGCACGTGCCGAATTTCCCGAAAAGCCGGTCGAGATGACCGTGCTGTTCGGTTCGACCGCCAAGACCATTGCGCAGGTTCTCGCCGATGAAATGTCGAAGGCGCTGGGCAAGCCGGTGGTGCCGGTCAGCCGCGTCGGTGGCGGCGGCGCAGTCGGCTACAATCACGTCGGCACTTCGGCTGCCGATGGTTATTCGATCGTCTGGAATTCGAACTCGGTCAGTACCGCCCACTATGGCGGCAACATGAAGTTGTCCTACAAGGACTTCGCGCCGATCGCCCGCATCAGCGTCGAGTCGCTGTGCATCGGCGTCAAGGCGGATAGCCCGTACAAGTCGCTGAAGGACATCGCAGCGGCAGCGAAGAAGTCGGGTAACAAGATCAAGGTCGGCACCGCCGCCAAGGGCTCGTTCACCCACGTCACCGCCGCGGCCATCTTCGGTGAGATGGGGATCGGCGACCAGGTGATCTATGTTCCTTATGACGGCGGCAAGGCGCCGACCGAACTCGTCGCCGGACGTATTGACGTCGGCGTGCAGTTCCCCGGCCAGTTTGTGTCGCATGTGAAGGCCGGCGAAATCCGGATGCTGGCGATGACCGCCGACGAGCGCCTGTCGGCCTATCCCGACGTGCCGACCGTGAAGGAGCAGGGCGTGGATGTCTCGCTGTCGATGTGGCGCGGACTTGCGGCGCCGAAGGGCACGCCTGAAGCCGTGCTCAAGAAGCTCGAAGCCGCCGCGAAGAAAGCGACCGAGTCGGACGCCTTTAAGTCGGCGCTCAAGAACCTCAGCGCCGAGGTGGTCTTCCTGCCGGCCGACAAGTTCCAGGCTCTCGTCGTCAGCGACGACAAGCGTCTGGACAAGGTGATGGGCGAACTCGGCATCAAGAAGGAGCCGAAGAGCTGAGCCGGGGGCGTCATCTTGCGTAACGACAGCAAAGGCTAGGACGGTTTATGGCCTCCAGCCTGCGTGACCGGATCGCCGGTTCGGCCCTGCTTGCGGTGGCCCTGATTTGGATCGTTCTCGTCTATCAGACGATCGATCCGGCTCAGGGCACCGAAGCGGGGCCGCGGGCGTTCCCGCTGTTTTTCGGCATCGTGCTGGCGATCCTGTCGCTGGTGCTTGTGCTGCAGAGCTTCAGGGCTCCGTCGGTCGTGCTGTCTGACGACGTCCGGCCCGGTCTGCCCGGCGAATGGACCGCGGTCGCCATGACCATCGGCGGCCTTGTCGTCTACGGCGTTCTGCTCGAGCCTCTCGGCTTTATTCCGTCGACCGCGCTCGTCGTGGTCGCCGTGATGATGATCTTTTTGCGGATCACTTCGCCGGTCTTGATCGTGAGCATGGCGATCGGCCTGTCGCTCGGCAGTTATCTCGTGTTCGGCAAGCTGCTCGGCACCTATCTGCCTCCGGGCCAGATCATCCCGATTTACCTCTAGGATCCGCGGTCCGATGGACGCCCTCGTCAACGCTCTCTATCTGGTGCTCGATCCGGCCGTGCTGGGCGCTGTCAGTCTCGGCACTATCGTCGGCCTGATCTTCGGCGCGGTTCCCGGCCTCACTTACACGATGGCGCTGTCGCTGGTGCTGCCGCTCACCTTTGGCGCCGCGGCGATGCCGGCGATCGCCATGCTGGTCGGCACCTATATCGGCGGCATGACCGGCGGTTCGGTCTCCGCGATCCTGATCGGCGTGCCGGGAACCCCGTCGGCGGCGGCCACGGTCGCGGACGGATTTCCGATGCGCCAGAACGGCAAGGCGAGCCTCGCGCTCGGGCTTGCCGTTATCAGTTCCACCGTCGGCGGCATTGTCAGCCTGCTGATCATGGTGGTGTCGGTCGACGTCGTGTCCCGGCTCGCGATCAAGTTCGGCCCGGCCGAAATCTTTGCGCTCGTCGTATTCGGCCTGTCGACAATTTGCGGCCTTGCCGAGCGTTCGCTGATACGTGGCATGATCGCCGGCGTAATCGGCCTGATGCTGATGACCGTCGGCCTCGACGAAGTGACCGGCGACCAGCGCATGACTTTCGGCACCGTAACGTTCCAGCAGGGCGTCAATCTCGTCGTTGCGATGATCGGCCTGTTCGCTGTGCCGCACATCATCACCAGCTTTGCGGCTTACCGGGCCGGGCTGCAGAAACCGGTCGACGATCAGGATGCGCGGATCGAACTGCCATCTTTCGCGTTGATGCGGCGCACGTTCGGACTGATGCTGCGCGCCTCCGGCATCGGCACCATCATCGGCGCCATACCCGGCGCCAGCGGTCCGATCGCCGCCTTCATTGCCTACGACCACGCCCGGCGCTTCTCGAAGAATCGCGAGGAATTCGGCAAGGGCGCCGAGGAAGGTGTGATCGCGCCGGAAACCGCGAACAATGCGGTGAGCGGCGGCACCTTTATTCCGCTGCTCAGTCTCGGAATTCCCGGCGATCCCGCCACAGCGGTCATTCTCAGCGGACTGCTGATTCACGGGCTGTTTCCTGGCCCGATGCTGTTTCGCGAGCATCCGATCGAAGTTTACGGCGTTTATCTCGCCGTCATTCTCTCTTATGTCGTCATTCTGGTCGTGCAGTTGCTCGGCCTCCGGTTGTTCGTGAAGATCCTGCTGGTGCCGGCGCATCTGCTGTCCGTCGCCGTGCTGGTCATGTGCGTGATTGGCTCTTTCGCCATTCGCAACTCGGTGTTCGATGTCTACACCTTGGCCGCGGCAGGGCTGATGGGCTACCTTCTGCTGCGTGCAGGGATTCCGGTGACCCCCATTGTGCTCGGGCTTGTGCTCGGGCCGACGCTGGAAAAGGAATACCGGACGGCGATGATCCTGTCGGAAGGCAGTTCGTCGATCTTTTATACGTCGCCGACCGCAGTGTTGTTCTTCGGCCTCGCGATTCTGATTATCGTCTTGCAGGTGTGCGCCGGCCAGCGCGACAAGGAAGTCGCGGCCGCCCGTGAACAGCAAAAGGTCCAAAAGGTCTAAGTCATGCTCACACGGCAGGCACATATCGATCAGAACGAAATGCGCGCGCGCGCGCGCGCGATTGCCGCGGCCGGTGGTCTCGACGCCGCGCTTGCCGGCGGCACGATCCCGAAGCTCGTCGATACCTCACTGTCGGAAGCGCTGGTGCTCGGCCTGATGAAGCAGGGCGTGCGCAAATACTTCGCCATCTTTGGCCACGGCTCGACCGATCTCGGCGAGGTGCTGCGAATCTACGAAGAGGAAGGTGCGACCCGCACGATCAACTGCCGCAATGAGGTCGAGATGGCCCATGCCGCGACGGCGCTGCGCTGGCAGTACGGCGAGGTCTCCGCGGTCATCACCTCGATCGGGCCGGGTGCCCTGCAGGCGATGGCCGGTTCGCTCGCGGCCGCCTCGAACGGCGTCGGCGTCTATCACATCTACGGCGATGAGACGACCTTCGGCGAAGGCTACAACATGCAGCAGGTGCCGAAGGAAGAGCAGGGCCTGTTCGGGCGTCTCACCGCCACCATGGGCCAGTCCTACGTGCTGCACACGCCGGAGGCGCTGCGCGACGCCATGCGCCGCGGCACGCTTTGCGTCCATCATCCCTATTGCGCCGGTCCCTTCTATCTCCTGCTGCCGCTCAACACGCAGCCGCAACTCGTTTCGATCAATCTCTCCGCACTGCCCGGCAAGCCGGCGCTTCCCGCAATGGCTCCGGCCGATGATGCGGTCTATGCGCGGGCTGCCGAATTAATTGCCGACGTATCGAGCGTCACGATCAAGGCCGGTGGCGGGTGCCGCGGTCACGATGCCGCGATCCGCCGCCTTGCCGAAGTGGCCAAGGCCGCCGTGGTGCTGTCGCCCGGCTCGACCGGCGTGTTGCCCGACGCGCATCCACAGAACATGCATGTCGGCGGCTCGAAGGGCTCGATCAGCGGCAATCATGCGATGGCCGAGGCCGAATTGGTGATCGTCATCGGCTCGCGTGCGGTCTGTCAGGCCGACTGTTCCGGCATCGGGTTCAAGAAGGCGAAGTTCGTCATCAACATCAACGGCGATCTCGCCGACGCGACGCACTACAACAACACCATGGCGTTGACCGGCGACATCGGCGCCGTGGCCCAGCGCCTTGCCGATCAGGTCGAGCGGCGCACGGGACGGAGCTGCAAGGCGAATTGGCTGACAAATTGCGCGGAAAAAAAGGCCGAATGGTCGGCCTACAAAAAGGCCCGCTACGACTGTCCGCCGCTGCGCGATCTGGCTTGGGGCAAGCCGGTGCTGGTGCAGCCGGCCGCGATCAAGATCGTCGCCGATTTTGCCAGGTCGATCGATGCCGCCAAATTCTTTGATGCCGGCGACGTGCAGGTCAACGGTTTCCAGATCGTCGAGGACGACCGCACCGGTGACACCTTCACCGAGGCGGGCGCGTCCTACATGGGCTTTGCCGCGAGCGCGTTGCTCGGCTCGGCGCTGGCTGACGAGCCGCGCTACGGCGTCGCCTTCTGCGGCGACGGCTCCTTCATGATGAACCCGCAGATTCTGATCGATGCCGTCGAGCACGGCGTGCGCGGCATGGTCGTGATCTTCGACAACCGCCGCATGGCGGCGATCACGGGCCTGCAGCAGGCGCAATACGGTGCGGGTTTCAAGACCAGTGACGGCGTTGCAGTCGATTACGTGACGCTCGCTTCCTCGGTCAGCGGCGTCTTTGCGGTCGACGGCGGCAGCGACGCCGGTGCGCTCCGGCGCGCGTTGCAGTCCGCGCACGAGCACGAGGGGCTGTCCGTCGTGCATGTGCCGGTCTATTGCGGGCCGGACGAGCACGGCGGCCTCGGCGCCTGGGGGCAATGGAACGTCGGCAACTGGTGCGACGACGTCCAGCGCGCCTGGGTCAATCAGGATATCTAGCGCGACTACGAGTTTCTCCGCTCATTCCCGCGTAAGCGGGAATGTAGCGTGAATTCAGGGCGTTACGCCGGTTCATTTCCGCCATCTTTGCGCGTCATGATCGCTCCCAACCACGGGAGACTGCATCATGCCGAAGCACAAGCAGAAAACAGATCCCAAAGCCGCGAAGCGTTCCGCCAAGGAGCGCGAGCGCATTGAAAAAGAGGAAGACGAGGTCGCGCTGGACTCCGACCAGAGCTTTCCGGCCTCCGACCCGCCGAGCTGGACCGGCGTTACCGGCCCCGGTGACGTCCACGACAATCCGCGCAAGCACTGACCGGCACTGACACGCCTTACGGCGTCACCACCCGCACCGGCTTGCCGTCGAGGAAGGCGCGGATGTTCTCGACGACATCGCCGTAGAACACGCGGTATTGCTGCGCACTGACATAGCCGAGATGCGGCGTCAGCACGACATTGTCGAGCTTGCGGTAGGGGTGGTCGAGCGGCAGCGGCTCGGTGTTGAACACGTCGAGCCCCGCGCCGCCGATTTTTTTCGCCCGCAGCGCCGCCAGCAGCGCCGCTTCATCGATGATGGGACCGCGCGACGTGTTGATGAGCAGCGCGTCGTTTTTCATGCGGCCGATTTCGTCCGCGCCGACCAGTCCGCGCGAGCGGTCGCTCAGCACCAGATGGATGGTAATGATGTCGGACTTCGTGAACAGCTCCTCGCGCGAGACATAGTCCGCGCCACCGGCCTTCGCCTTCTCCGGCGTCAGGTTCTGGCTCCAGGCGATGACGTTCATGCCGAACGCCTTGCCGACGGCGGCCGCGCGGCTTCCGAGCTTGCCGAGGCCCAAGACTCCGAGGGTAAGACCTTCGAGGTCGCGTCCGATCGTCACCTGCCAGGGTTCGCCGGCCTTCATGCGGGCGCTCTCGAAACCGATCCGGCGGGTCAGTTCCAGCATCAGTCCGAATACGATGCCGGTGGTCGGGGTGCCGACGCCGCGGGTGCCGCAGACGGTGACGCCGCGCTCGTTCGCGGCTTTGACGTCGAACGAGGCGTTCTTGGCGGCGGTGGTGATGAGCAGCTTCAGGTCGGGCAGCGCCTCGATCACCTTGCGCGGGAAGGGTGTGCGCTCGCGCATCCCCGCCACCACGGCAAAGCCCTGCAGCGCCTTGATGGCCTCGTCTTCGCTCTTGAAGGGGTTCCGGAACACCTTGATCTCGGTGTCCTTGGCGATCGGCGACCAGTCGGCGCAGGTGAGCGCCACACCCTGGTAGTCGTCGAGGATCGCGACTTTGACTTTGCCCGCCATGGAATCTCCCTCACGCAAACGGTACGAAAGCTGCGGTCTCACTGACCACAGCCGTGAGGCTCCGACAAGACGACGATTTGAAAAGTCAGGCCTGCGGCGGCAGGCTTTTCACATGGCCGGTCTTGGCCCGGCAGGCGGGGCCGGGGCCGCGCATATAGTGCTGTTCGGGATGGTAGCTGTTGAAGAGCTGGCGGCCGAGGCCACGGACATACCCGATCAGCGGGCGGAGCAGGGCGCCGGGCAGAAAACCTGCCGCCGAACCTGAAATCGCCGCGATGGCGCGTCCCATGACCTGCCTCGATACGTCCGTGGGCGCTGCGTTCCGCAGGCCCTCCTGAACCTTCGTCGTCCGGACGACTTAGGAGGTTCAAGCACGAGCATGATGGCGCGGCTGCGGTTAAAACCGGGTGGAAGCGCGGCGGCTGGATGAAAAATTGTCCATGCAGGCTTACCGGGGCGTTACCGGCCGCCGGGCCCGCGCGCCCGTGGCGCTTGCTCTTTGGCAGGCGCGCCGCTACATCAGCGCCGACTTCCCCAGCATTTTCGAGGGTTCAACGCGACCATGAACGGCCGGCAGTTCATCTATCACATGCAGGGCCTGACCAAGGCCTATCCCACCGGCAAGAAGGTGCTGGAGAACATCCATCTGTCCTTCTACCCCGACGCCAAGATCGGCGTGCTCGGCGTCAACGGCTCCGGCAAGTCGACACTGTTGCGCATCATGGCGGGCATCGACACCGAATATACCGGCGACGGCTGGGTCGCCGAGGGCGCCCGCGTCGGCTATCTCGAGCAGGAACCGCAGCTCGACCCCGACAAGACGGTCCGTGAGAACGTCATGGAGGGCGTCGCCGCCAAGAAGGCGATCCTCGACCGCTACAACGAACTTGCCACCAACTACTCGGACGAGACCGCCGAGGAAATGGCGAAGCTGCAGGACGAGATCGACTCGAAGGATCTGTGGGACCTCGACAGCAAGGTCGATCTCGCCATGGACGCGCTGCGCTGCCCGCCGGACGACGCCGACGTGACGAAGCTCTCCGGCGGCGAGCGTCGTCGTGTTGCTTTATGCCGCCTGCTGCTCGACCAGCCGGACCTCCTGCTGCTCGACGAACCGACCAACCATCTCGACGCCGAAAGCGTGAACTGGCTCGAAGGCCATCTGCGCGAATACCCCGGCGCCATCCTGATCGTCACCCACGACCGCTACTTCCTCGACAACGTCACCGGGTGGATTCTCGAGCTCGATCACGGCCGCGGCATTCCCTATGAGGGCAACTACACCTCGTGGCTGGCGCAAAAACAGAAGCGCCTCGAGCAGGAGGGCCGCGAGGACGAGGCCCGCCGGCGTACCCTTGAACGTGAATCCGAGTGGGTGCGCTCCTCGCCAAAGGCCCGCCAGGCCAAATCGAAAGCGCGCTACGAGCGCTACGAGGAACTGCTCAAAGTCGCCAACGCCAAGGTCAATACGGTCGCCCAGATCGTCATCCCGGTCGCCGAGCGGCTCGGCAACAACGTTGTCGACTTCACCAATCTCACCAAAGGCTATGGCGACAACCTGCTGATCGACGACCTGACCTTCAAGCTGCCGCCCGGCGGCATCGTCGGCGTCATCGGCCCGAACGGCGCCGGCAAGACCACGCTGTTCCGCATGATCACCGGCCAGGAAAAACCGGACGGCGGCGCGATCAAGATCGGCGAGAGCGTCACGCTCGGCTATGTCGACCAGTCGCGCGACGCGCTCGACGGCAAGAAGAATGTCTGGGAGGAAATCTCCAACGGGCAGGACATCATCCTGCTCGGCAAGAAGGAGGTGAACTCCCGCGCCTATGTGTCGGCCTTCAATTTCAAGGGCGCCGACCAGCAGAAGAAGGTCGGGCAGCTCTCCGGCGGCGAGCGCAACCGCGTCCATCTCGCCAAAATGCTGAAATCCGGCGCCAACCTGCTGCTGCTCGACGAACCGACCAACGATCTCGACGTCGACACGCTGCGTGCGCTGGAGGAGGCGCTGGAGGATTTCGCCGGCTGTGCCGTCATCATCAGCCATGATCGCTGGTTCCTCGACCGCATCGCCACCCACATCCTCGCCTTCGAGGGCGACAGCCATGTCGAGTGGTTCGAGGGCAACTTCCAGGACTACGAGGCCGACAAGATGCGCCGGCTCGGCACGGATTCGATCATCCCGCATCGGCTGAAGTACAAGAAGTTCAGGCGCTGACAGGGCTAGCCGCTGATCGTCGGCGTTGGTTTGAAGTTCGGGTTCGGCAGGAACTCGACGCCGGCCTGCGACTGGTTTCGCCAGACCACGCGGCATTTGCGCATGATGTCGTCGCTCAGCGACAGGTCGAATTCCTTGGGCAGCCGGTGCAGGTCCGCCGCGCGCAGCCGCGCGCCCGTCTGCGAAATGTCGCAAATCGTGCAGTGTATCAGCCGCGGCCAGGTCACCGTGGCCGGCAGCCCGATCTCCCGCCGTGAATATTTGCGCTTGTCTGTGCTCATCTGTCCGCGCTCATCGCGGCCAGATCTAGCGCCGGTTGGTTAGCGAATTTTGAATATATGGGTACGTACTAACCGCCCTTGCGGCGTTCATCGATGTCGTTGGCGACTTCCTCGCAGACATCCGCCAACTCGATGAATTCCTTCTTAATGAACGGGTCGTCGGCGGCCTCGGCCAGCTTGCGGTAGTTGTCGGCCTGCTCGCGCAGATAGTCCGAATAATGGAACATCGGGCGCCTCCGTCTGACGGACCGCTGCACCTTTGTCGCGCGTCGGTGCGGCGCGCGCAACGACAATGCGGCGCGTCATGGCTGAAAATGAGGCCGCAGCCTTGGCCTGTTCGCACAATCTGCGGCATCGCACGCGGCGCACACACCGATGTGAATTGCGTCCGTCCGCCCGCCGCGCTTAGTTCGGCGTCGGGCGACCCCGGAGGATTGCGATGACCGTTTTCACCCGTCGTGCGGCCTTGCTCGCCGCCGCCGTTTCGCTGGCCGCGCCGCGTATGGCGTTCGCCGCCGCGCCGTCGATCACCGTGCACAAGGACCCGAACTGCGGATGCTGCGGCGGCTGGGTCGAGCATCTGCGTGCGAGCGGTTTCACCGCGCAGGTAATCGAGACGGCCGAGGTCAACCGCGTCAAGGCGCGGCTCGGTGTGCCGGGCGATCTCGCGGCCTGCCACACCGCCGAGATCGGCGGTTACGTGATCGAGGGCCACGTGCCGGCCGATGCGATTACGAAACTGCTCGCCGCGCGCCCAAATGTGCGCGGCCTCGCCGTGCCGGGCATGCCGGCCGGTTCGCCCGGCATGGGCGGCGATCCCGAGACCTATGACGTCATCGCCTTCGAGGTCGGCGGCAAGACCCGCGTGTTTGGCCGCTACAGGGGCGCCGACGCGATCTGATCGCGCGCCGCCGCGCCCGCTATTCGCGCGGACGCTGCTCGCGTGTCCACGACGTCGTGTTGCAGACGAGTCCGGCCAGCATGCAGCCGCGCGTCGTCATGCTCTCGCCGCGCGCGGTCAGCGTCGCGGTGAAGGTGAGGTTGCGCTGCGGATCGTAGGCCGTGCCGCGCCAGTCGTCGCCCGCCTTGGCGATGCGGAACACCAGCCGGTCGCCGACATTCTCGTTCTGCGCCTTCGGGTCCATGATCCAGGCGTTGGTGGCGCAGACCGCGCCGCCGCAGGGCGCGATCCGCACCAGCGCCTTGCCGTCGCCGCGCTTCCAGGTGCCGAAAATGTCGTCCGCCTGCGCCACGCCGGCCGACGCCGGGAGGCTGCTCAGCACAAGGACGGCGGCGCAGGCGGACGCCGCCCGCGCGCGAGGGCCGCGCGGGTTCGGGCGCGGGAACGGCGCAAGACCGGACGCAAGACAAGACGGGTAAATCTGGAACACGAAGCCGGACATGCGGATCCCTCGCCGGGACAACGTTCGGCGCGGCCGTTTGGATCACCGGATCCGGACAGTCCGGGTCGATGAACCGCCACGGCAATGCCCCGGCGCGATGCGATGCGCATCGAACCGGGGTCTGCGTGGGTACGGGTGCCGTCTGCGCTTACCGCTCCGGCGTGGACGGCTGCGCCTGCGGGATCGGCTGCTGCGGCATCATGTTCGACGGCTGCGCCTGATAGGTGCCGGCGCCTTGCGGCACCGCCGCCTGCGGCTGCGCGTCGGTCATGCTGGTCTGCTGCACCGGAAGCGGCGGGTTGATCGCGGCTTCGTTGGTGCAGATGTCTTTAAACAGCACGCGGCCTTCCGGCGTGTATTCCTTGGTTAGGCAGGTGCAGGGGCCGGCGAGCGTCACCGGCGCATAGGCCACCTGACGGCCGCCGACATAGATGTAGCGGACGTGCTTGTGCCAGTGCGGGTGATGCGGGCGGTGCGGACGTCCGATGTCCGGGCGGCCCGGACGGCCGGGGCGGTGAAGGCCCGGCGGGCGCGGGTTGTGCGGCCGCGCGATGCGGGGCGGCGCGCGGCGCGGGGTGTAGTGGCTGATCGGGCCGGCGCTGCGGCTATAGCCGGTCGCGGCGTCTGCTGCGGTCGGGATGGTCGTAGTGGACGCCAGCGCGGCTATCGCGAGGAGGGCGGCAACGAAGGTTTTGGACATGACGGCGGTCTCCAGGGGGTTGGGGCTCTGCCGTCATGGGTCGCGCCGCGCGGGCGCGAGGTTCACGGCGCTCGCCGCCTTCCGCCGCGGTGTGGCCGAAATGCCCCAATGAGCCAGAGGCCGCCTGCCGGCACGGTTAAGGCCGCCTCACCGCCAGTTCGGCTGCGTGATGAGAATGAGCAGGATAAAGGCCGCGTAAGCCGCGCCGGGCGCCGCGAGGATCGCGAGCACGATGTTGGCGGCGACGCGATGGCCGCGCACATTGAGCGCATAGCCGACGCCGAGGATGCCGCCGATGGTGGCCAGCATGCCGAGCCACAGCGAGATGTTGAACGACGACACCGAGCCGTCATTGAGCCCGACGGCGAAGAAATAGAACACGACCAGCGCGATCAGGATGTCGAAGATGAAGAGGATACGGAAGAGGAGGGGCATCGCTGACCTAAGGATGACGAAGTCAGATCGCGATTACGTCGCCGAACGCCGGCGGCGTCTTGCCGGTCAGGTTGATGCGGTGGCCGATATACTGCTCGGCGGCGTCGAGGCTGTCGTTCAAACAGCGCAGCGCGATCACCTTGCCGTTGCGGTAGCGCACGATATGGGCGAGGCGGTAGCTGATGAGCCGGCCGCTGTCGCATTGCCGTACCGTAAAACGGCCGAACATGGAGCTGCAATCGCCGTCCACCAGCAGATGCTCGATGTCGAGCGACAGGAACGAGATCAGCTTCGGCACATGGCTGGCGAAGCGCTCGATCACGGCGTTCTTGCCGCGCCAGGTGCCGCAGAACTGCATCACCTCGACCGGTCCGCTGACGGTCCATTCGACGTCGTCGTCGAGCATGGCGCCGATCCGTTGCGGATCGCGCGTCTTGAACGCTTCGTAGAACGCTTCGACCGTGGCGCGCGAGACGGGATCAATGGTGTTTTGATGTCTCATGGCGGTGCGGTCCTGCCGCTATACCTTGACGAGATCGTCGGCGACCGGCGGCGCGTCGGCGGTGAGCGGAATCGGGTGGCCGATATATTGCTCGGCGGCGTCGAGGCTGTCGTTGAGGCAGCGGAACGACACCACCTTGCCGTCGCGGTAGCGCACCAGATGCGCGACCCGGTGGGAGATCATCCGGCCGCTCGGACGGTGGCGGACATTGATGCGCCCGAACATCGCGCTGCATTCGCCGTCCACCAGCAGCCGTTCGGTCTCGAACGAAACGAAGGCGATGATCTGCGGCACGTGGTTGGCGAACCAGTCGGTCACGGCCCCCTTGCCGCGCCAGCTGCCGCACACCTGCATGACCTCGGTCGGGCCGCTGACGATCCACTCCACGTCGTCGTCGAGCATCGCGCCGATCCGCTGCGGATCGCGCGACCGGTAAGCCTCGTAAAACGCATCGACAGTAGCGCGCGAGGCCGCACCACGTCCGGGCGGTGTAACCATGCGGTTACTTAAGCAAGGCAGGGTGAATTTTGTCTTACTGCCGGGCCGCCCGCGGCAACCATGCGGCAGGCCGCGGCTGCCGCCCGCTGCAACCGCCACGCTATGGCATGGCCTCAGTTCGCCTTCGGCTTGCTCTCGGGCTTGTTCTGTCCTGCGACCTTCTTCTTGGCCGTCTTGGCTTTGGCGGCCTTGTCCTTGGCCGCCTTGGCCTTGGCATCCTTGTCCTTGGCGATGAACAGGCCGCACGACCAGGCCTCCTCGGCCGTCAGCTCGCGGTTGTCCTGGCTGCTGACGATCGCTGCGGCGGCGAAAATCCCGACAATGCACAACTGCGCCGAGGCTGCCGAGGTGGCGCCGATCAGAAACGCGGCCGCGACGGCGGCGGTGACGGTTTTCTTCATGCCCGGTTCCTGTTTATTGGTCTTTATTGCTTTGGTCTGGTCTTTGCTGGTTCCGCCGCCCGCCAGTGTCCGGCCACGCGGCGCTGCTTCGAAAAGCATGCCCGATTCATGCGAACCCAAGCACAGTTTCGGCGCTGTGTCGCCGGAGTTGTCCCCCGCGAATCGCATATAAATCCGCCACAATGCCGGGCGACATGCGCGCCCGCCGCCGTCCGGCGCGGACGGTTCGACCACTGACGGGGAAGTTTCGATGTCGATGTCCGCCGATGTCCCGGTGCCGCCGAGGGAATACAAGACGCTGCGCCCGTTGCCGCAGCTCATCTTCGGCTCGCGCTGGCTGCAGCTGCCGCTCTATCTCGGCCTGATCGTCGCCCAGTGCGTCTACGTGTTCCTGTTCCTCAAGGAGCTCTTGCACCTCGTCACCGGCGCGATGAAGTTCACCGAGCAGGAAATCATGCTGGTGGTGCTCGGCCTCATCGACGTGGTGATGATCTCGAATCTGCTCATCATGGTCATCGTCGGTGGCTACGAGACCTTCGTGTCGCGGCTCGAACTCGAAAAGCATCCCGACCAGCCGGAATGGCTCTCTCACGTCAATGCCAGCGTGCTCAAGATCAAGCTCGCGATGGCGATCATCGGCATCTCGTCGATTCACCTGCTGCGCACTTTCATTTATGCCGGGTCGCTGGGGTTGGAAAACAGCACCTACACGGAGAAGGGTGTGATGTGGCAGGCCATCATCCATTTCCTGTTCGTGGTCTCCGCAATCGGCATTGCCGCGGTGGAGCGGCTCAACGCGCCGATCTACGACAAGGGACACAAGGCACGCACGGGCGGCAGCCACTAGCGGCTGCGACCGCCGGCCGCTAACATCCCGCCGATGAGCAAGCCCGCCGCGCCGGACCAGCCGTTCCAGCTCGAGGAAGCGACCATCGCGGACCTGCACGCCGCGATCCGCGCCGGCGCGGTGACCGTCACGCAGGTGGTGCAGCACTATCTCAGGCGTGTCCACGCCTTCAACGGCGTCGCCTCGATGCTTGTCACGGAGGATGGCGCGGAGGTCGCCGAGGCGGCGGGCGCGGTGCGCGGCGGCGCTCCGCTGAAATTTCCGACACGAACCATCAAGGGCTCCGACATCCTCCCGGATCTCGACCGGTATCGAGGCCCGCCGGTCGAATACGGCCGCATGGAAGCGACTGCCTCCGACCCGAGCGTGCAGCAGCAATTCGGCATGATCGTCGGGATTCCGAACGCAGGCCAGGTCAACGCGCTCGGCACGCTCAACATCCGCGGCGAACGCTCGGTCACCTGCAAGGGCGAGTTCGACCGCCATCCGTCGCTGGGTCCGCTGCCGAAGGGTGCGCCGCCGGTCTGCGAGTATTTTCGCCATTTGCCCGACGCGCTCGAACAGGCCGCCGCGCTCGACGCGCAATTCGGTTGCAACCCCGACCTCGACAAGCTGCCGATGTACGGCGTGGTGTTCTCGTTCAAGGATCCGTTCGACACCAAGGACATGCGCTCGACCGGCGGCGGGGACGCCGCCTACGACATCGACTTTCCCGCGCGCGATCACATTCTGGTCGAGCAGTTGCGCAACAAGGGCGCCATCATCTTCGCCAAGGCGGTGAACACCGAATATAACGGCCGCGCCGGCGATCCCGGCGGGCGCAACGAACCCGAAATGCTCATACCTTCGGTCTGCGGTTATCAACGCTCGACCTGGGCCGGCAATCCGTCGAACCCCTACGACACCACACGCTCGGCCTCGCTCGGCTCGAGTTCCGGGTCGGCGCTCTCGGTGTCGACGAACATGGTGATGGCGAGCCTCGGCGAAGAGACGCGCGCATCCTGCCGCGGGCCGTCCAATCATAATGCGGTTGCATTGGTCCTGCCGCACAAGGCGATGCTCGGCTTCGACGGCGGCGCGATCGGCGCCGACATCTATTGCGATCGGACCGGCATTCATGCCCGCGCCATCGGCGACTGCGCGAAAATCCTCGATGCACTGAAAGATCCCGTCGCGGGTTATTACGATCCGCGCGACGTCTATACGACCGTGCCGCGTTCCTCGGTGCTTGGAACGCCTTATGCGGGCCACGTCGCGGCGGAAGGATCGAAGGGCGCGCTCAAGGGCGTGCGGCTCGGCGTCATCCGCGAGTCGATGGTCTATCCGAAGGATAGCAAGACTGAAGAACCGATCGTCACGGCGGCGGCAAAAGAGATCAAAACGATTCTATACGGCCATCTGGGCGCCACGCTGGTCGAGAGCGACGACCCACTGTGGACGCCGGACGCGGACCTCGAGCAGATGTCGGTCGGCTATCGAGTGGCGCTGGCGCGGCTCATTCCGGTGTTCATGCCGGATATCCTGTTCAGGCTCGGCCGCGACGGCACGCCGCTGTTCAAGGAATTCGCCGCAGCCATCGAGCCGACCGAATTCATGCCCGGCAGGGTGTTCGGTTCCGGCACGATGAAGCCGATCGATTATTGCGTCGAACTCGCCGAAGGCCGGATCGCGCCGCCGATCAACCTCGATCTCGGAACGATCCAGCAGCAAGAAATGGCGATGGCGTTCCGCTTTCACATTCCGCAGTACCTCAGCCGGCGCGCGGCGGACTGGAATGCCAAGGGCTTCACCGAGACGCTGACCGATTTCGCCGCGCTCAATGCACGCTCGAAGTTCTGGGGCGACGACCAGCGTTCGGCCTTCAAGAACTGGGAAGAGGTCGCCGACCCGCGCAATCCGTGGGGCTCGAGGCAGGGCGTCAACGAGCGCATCATGCTGCGCGAACTTCTGCGCCGCGCCGATATGATGGTGATCCTGGAAAACAAGCTCGATGCCCTGGTGCGGTTGCATACGCCGTGGCCGCCGGCGCTGATCGGCCACCCGCATCAGTATGATATTCCGAGCAATCTGCGCCCCGAGTCCCTGAGCGGCCCGAATGCAGGTCTGACCGAAGTGCTGATCCCGGCCGGCTATGTGACCACAGCCTATGATCCCACGTTCACGCTCAATGCCGATAAGACGCGCTACGTGTCGAAGCCCTCGCACACGCCGACGCGACTCGCCGCGCCCGGCTTGCCGTTCTCGCTGGTGTTCCGCTGCGAGCCGGGCCGGGAAGACGTGCTGCTGAAGATTGCCTCGACCTACGAAGCCGCATCGAGACGCCGCATTCCGCCGCCGGCCTTTGGTCCGCTGCCGATGGCAACCGAATGAGAATGCGCGCCTTGCGTCATCGACTTGTGGCGGCAATGGCTGGATTGGCACTGCTGGCGCAGCCGGCGGGCGCCAGCGACGCGGCGTTCCGAAACTGGCTCGATGGCGTCTGGCCGGAGGCGCTGGCTGCCGGCGTCTCGCGCGCCACATTCGATTCAGCAATTCGTGGCCTGACACCGGACCTGACGCTGCCCGACCTCGACATCCCTGGCCGCAAGGAGGCGCCGCCCGGCCAGGCCGAATTCGTCTTGACGCCGTCGCAGTATCTCAAAGAGTCGACGATTGCCCGGCTTGCCGCGCATGGCCGCAAGCTCGCCGCCGAGCACCGTGCCACTCTTGCACGCATCGAGCGCGACTACGGCGTACCGGGCGAGATCGTGCTCGCGATTTGGGGCCGCGAGACCGACTATGGCCGCTTCAAGCTGCAGCATGACGCGATCCGCGCGCTGGCGACGCAAGGCTTCACCGGACGCCGCAAGGATTTCTTCCGTGGCGAATTCATTGCCGCGCTGCGCATGTTGCAGGAGGGCGTGCCGCGTTCACTGATGCGCTCGTCATGGGGCGGTGCGATGGGGCTCACCCAATTGCTGCCAGGTGACTATTTCAGTCACGCGGTCGACTTCGACGGCGACGGCCGCAAGGATATCTGGAACTCGGTGCCGGATGCGCTGGCCTCCGCCGCGCGTCAACTTGTCGCGAAAGGCTGGCAGCGCGACATGCCCTGGGCGATCGAGGTCCGGGTGCCTGCCAATGCCGATTGCACCGAGGCGGAGCCGGCCATGAAACAGCCCATTGCCGAGTGGTTGCGGCGCGGCTTCGTTCCGGCCCGCGACCGACAGATTGCCGACATCGCGCTTGCCGCGCCGGCATCGCTACTCTTGCCGGAGGGCAGCTACGGTCCGGGCTTCCTCACGCCGGCGAACTACTTCGTCATCAAGGACTATAACTTCTCGGATCTCTATGTGCTGTTCGTAGGCCACCTCAGCGAGCGGATTGCCGGCGGCAAGCCATTCGAGACGCCGTGGGCGAAGGATGCGCAATTACGCACGCGCGACGTCGAGGCGATGCAGAAACGGCTCGCCGCGCTCGGGCTTTACAAGGACAAGATCGACGGCAAGGCGGGCATGCTCACCCGCGCCGCGCTCGGCGCCTATCAGAAGAACAACGGCTTAAAGGTCGATTGCTGGCCGACGCCCGCCGTGCTCGGCCACATGCGCTGACGTTATCGTCAGCGCGGGTCTACTCGCACTTGTCGATGCGCGCGGCCGGGATATTGCTGCCGGCGACAAAGGTGCGGCTGACCGGGCTCTTACAATCTGAATCCCCGGGCCTCGTATTCGCGGCGCCATAGCTCGCGCTCGAATTCGGCATCGGCGGCGGCGGTTCATAGGCTTGGGCAGCGGCGCCCGCGGCGATGGCGGAGCCGTAGACCGCACCGGCTGCTGCCGCGGCGGCGGCTTCCGGGCTCATCGCGCAACCGCGGCAATAGGCCTGCGCCGGAGACGAAAGCGCCGCGGCGCCCAGTGACGCCACGGCGAACGCGATCGATGTCAGTCGCATGGATGATCTCGAGCCGGTTTGAACCGGCCCGATCATCGCCCGGTGGCCGTTACGATTGCCTTAAGGGCAGATGAAACGCGCACGACTCCAGCGCACCGGATTGCCCCAGCGGTCGAAGGCGACAGGGCGGCGGGCCCAGTAGCCGCCGGGGCAGCCATAGGGCGCCGGCTCGTAGTAGTCGTCATAGACGACATAGCCACGTGAGGGGCGATAGTAGCGGGGCTGCGAATTGGCAACGGCGCCGCCGATGATCGCGCCGGCCGCCAGGCCGCCGATGACACCAGCCGCGACACCACAGCCACGGCAGCGTGCATTGGCGTCACCCGGTGCCGCGAGCGTGCCCGCAGCAAGCGTCGCGATCGCCGCGACAGCAATCAGGGCCTTTTTCATTAATTGTCCTCCGAAATCGGCGGGCCGGAGAGGCCGCGCCAACGACCGCATGGAACAGGCGGCCGCAATTAGATTACCTGAATTAATTTGTCGGAAATGGGGTGTGCATTTGCCGCGTATCGATCAAGAAAATCCCGGCCATGCTGAAGGCAAGGCCGGGCTTTCCGCAGCAATTTTCGTCAAATTGGCACGAAGTCTAGCGGCAGACCCGGATCTTGCGAACATGCCAGTAGCCGTAGCCGTCGTAGACGCGCTGGCGCTGCCACCAGCACCGCGGCTGGTGATAGTAGACCGGGCCACCATAGTAGGCGGGACCGCCGCCGTAGTGGTAGCCGCCGCGCGCCTGCGAGGCGATGATCGCGCCAAGCGCGATGCCACCGATCACGCCGGCCGCGACCGCGCCGCCGCGCCCGCGCGCTTCGGCCTGTTGGGGAGTGGCGACCGCCGCAAGAGCGATCGTGCTTGCCGCGGCCAAGGCTGTCAGTGTCTTCGTCATGGCACACCTTCCTGTGTCAAAAGGCGAAACGACGATGTTTCGTTCCCGCAAGAGTCAGATTTTCCGCGTGAACGTCGGATGAATATGACGTTGGAAATGGTCCTGACGGGGGCGCAATCAGGTTAAATTTTTGTCAGGTTAGCGCGGCGTTCTGACGCAACCTGCCCAAAAATCGCCGCAAGATGTTCTTCTTGGCGTGCTCCGCCGGCGCGGCCTGCGATGGCGCCGCAGACTGCGCAGTCTCATTTTTTCTCGCCGCCGCATTGTGCGACGGGTGCCGCCCGTCGCGCCGCGCGGTCTTTGCGTCGGAGCGCCTCAGCGCTTTACGCGCGGGCGACGAGCCGCTCCGCCGGCCAGCACGCTCGCGCTTTTCCGATTTCGTATCGACGTCGTCAGCCGCACGCGACAGCATCAGCGCGCGGCTGCCGATATGGTCGAGAAAAGTTCGCTCGACTGGCTGTGTCAGCCGCCCGACCGCCGAGGCAAGCGGCAGCCACTCGACCGCCTTGATGTCGCTGGCCAGACGGCGGTCCGCCCCGTTTGTCACCTGCATACGCCAGAAATGAACGATCTTCTGCTTGCCGCCGACTTCGGAGGTAATGGTGCCGAGAAACTCGTGCTGGCGGACGTTCTGTCCGGTTTCCTCGGCGGCCTCGCGCTTTGCCGCGGCCGCCGGCTTTTCGCCCCGCTTGAGCTTGCCCTTCGGCAGAACCCAGAAATTATCCTTGCGCCGCTGCACCACCGCAAACAAAGGCCGGCGTCCGCCGCGGATCACGATGCCGCCGGCGGCCATCACGGGGACGCTCACAGTTTTTGATCGATGCGCTCTCATGGGAATCAACCAAAGCCTAAACATGATCGCACCGAAAGCGAAAGCGAACCGTCCACGATAGTGGAGATCGTTCACAGAAATTCCCGATGCCGGACCGCGACGCTTGACAGCCACTATCCGCACGTCGGCATGAAATTTTTGCGAATATGACGACGCCGTGACACGACGGCAATTTGCAAACAAGTTTGCGCGAATTCGCCTATGCGGCGCTGTTCGGCTTGTCGTTTTGTCCGGCGATCGCCGGCAAGGCACGACGGCGCGGCAGCAACGCCGCGATGCGGCGGCCCGCGCGCAGGAACGGCGCAATCAGTTCGCCCGTCACGGTATGCGCTGGGTATTGGTCCGGCTCGACGCCGAAGGTCAGCGGTTCACGCTTGCGGGCCGGCACATAAAGTGTGCCGAACAGCCAGTCCCACACCGCGAGACAACTGCCATAGTTGCGGTTGAAATGCGCAGGATTGGTCGAATGATGAATCTGGTGATGCGCCGGGCTGACGAAGAGGCGGCCGAGCACTCCAGGAAACGCTATCCAGACGTGACTGTGCTGCAAGTGGACGTAGGCGTGGATGAAGAATACCAGGATCATATTGGTGTCTGAAATCGCATACTGATGCGCCGTGTTGCCGAACAGGTAATGGCCGAAGCCGTTCGCGATCGCAGTCGAGAGCGCGAGGATGTTGGCGAAAATCCAGGCATAGACCGGATGGACACGGAAATTGGTGAGCGGGGTAAGGACCTCCGCCGAGTGGTGCACCTTGTGAAATTCCCACAAGACCGGCACGCGATGACTGAGCCAGTGATTGAACCAGTAGCCAAGCTCGTAGGCGAGAAACAGCATTAGGGTGACGCTGCCGTTCGCCGCCCATGACGGCAGGGCGCTTGGGTCGGGTTCTCCGAACAGGCGAACGAGGCTGGCGATGAGGCCGTTGGTCACGGTCTCGTAGGACAGGATCGCCCAGCCGAATACGATGCCGAACACCAGCACGTTGAAGAACAGATAGCCGATGTCTGCGCTGTTCGACGGGCTTGCGATGATGCGTTTCGGAAACAGCGCACGGATCAGCAGGCGCGCGCTGAGGCGGCGGCCGCGTCGGACACGTTTGGCGGCATAGAACAATGTCGCGACCGCAAGCGCGACACCGAGCGAACTGAACGAGAAATGCGATCCGAACGAAAACAGCAGTCGGCCGATTTGATCGGCGACAAAACCAAGCCCGGCCGTGATGCCCGAAAGGTCCACCGTCGTCTCCGGCGTATGACGGCCGGATTAGACGAGGCGCTGGTAAATATTGTGTTGTATCAAAATACTAGCGATGTTCGCCGCCGCACTTACATTCGTCATTTTGAATATTGTATAAGCAAGTACCACTGATTTGGGGGGATACTTTGCCGCGACATCGTTTCTGGCTTGTGCTCCTGCCGGCGCTCGGCTGCTGGCTGGGCGCCGCGGCTATTGCCGCCGAAACTAAGCCAATCCAAAGGGCATCGTTCTATTTCGCTGCGCATCAGGATGACTGGCAGCTCTTTATGAATCCTTCTGCATTCAAGGATGTCGCCAATGCCGCGACCAAGACCGTCTTCGTCCATATGACCGCCGGCGACGCCGGCCTTGGCATGGGCAAGGGCGGCCGCAAGCACCCATTCTATCTGGCACGAGACAACGGCGCAGAAGCGGCAATTCGCTTCATGGCCGATGCCGACAGCCAGCCGACTGCAAAGTCGGCCGGCTACAGCCGGGTCCGCGGACACGACGTTTTCCGTATCGCTTACCGCAATACGGTTAGCTACTTCTTCCGTGTGCCGGACGGCAATCCGCTCGGCGAGGGCTACTACGACACCGGATTTCAGTCGCTGAAGCGGCTGGCGAGCGGCAACATTGTCGCAATGAGGGCGATCGATGGCTCGGCCACCTATCACGGCTGGTCCGATCTGGTAGCGACCGTGCGCGCTATCATCGACATCGAGCGCGGCGAGGCGCCGGACGTGCAGATCAACGTGGCCGACCGCGATGACCGGATCAATCCACGCGATCACTCGGATCACATCATGACTGCCAAGTCGGCGCTCGATGCCGTTGCCGACCTGTCGTGCGTTCGCCGGGTGCATTACATCGACTATGCAAGCTCCAAGCTTCCCGAAAATCTCTCCGCGCGCGACCGCGACATGGAAAGTTCGGTGTTTGCGGTGACTCTCTCCGGGGTACTTGCCTATGACCACGGTGTGTCCTGGAACCACTACGATCAATCGTTCGTGGGCCGCAATTATTTCCGTATCGACGAAAGCCACGGCCCCTGCACTGCGGCCGACGCTCGGGAGCAGATCGCAAAGAAAAACTGAGGCGCCACGCCGATGCTGAGGCGAACATGATCGCGGCGTCTTCGGCGATTCCGCAGTCGATTGCTGTCGGTCGCCTCACGTCGGTCGATGCGCTGCGTGGGTTCAGCATTTTCTGGCTGCTTGGCGGCGATGGGGCGGTCTGGGCACTCGACGAGATGTCACGCAACAAGACACCGTGGGTGCGCGCGACCGGCCGTTTCTTCGGTCAGCAGTTTGAGCATGTTGCGTGGGAAGGCTTTCGCTTTTACGATTTCATCTTCCCGCTTCTGATTTTCGTTACCGGCGTATCGATAGCGCTATCGTTGCCGCGCATCCTAGCGCGCGAGGGCCCTGCGTGTGTTCACGGGCGGATAGCTCGCCGCTTCGCCTTATTGTTCCTGCTCGGCGTTATTTTCTATGGCGGCGCCGCAAAGCTTTGGCCCGATCTACGGCTGCTCGGCGTCCTGCAGAGGATCGCGCTCTGCTATCTCTTCGCCTCGCTCATCCTGATCTATTGCGGCCGCCGCGGTTCGCTTGTCGCGACCGTTGTCCTACTGGTTGGCTACTGGGCGGCGATGACGTTCATTCCCGTGCCGGGCGTCGGCACCGGTTCCTACGCGCCGGACGCCAACCTCGCCAACTGGATCGACGCGAACTATCTGCCCGGCAGGCTGTGGGATCGCACGCGCGACCCCGAAGGGATTCTGAGTACGGTACCCGCGATCGCGACCTGTCTAATCGGAGTTCTTGCCGGCCTCTATTTTCAGGACACGGCACCGCCAGGAGGGCGCAAATCGGTTGTCCTGATCGGCGTCGGTATTGCGTTGGTGCTGCTGGGCTATCTCTGGGGCACCCAGTTTCCGGTGATCAAGGCAATTTGGACATCGTCATTTGTGCTGGTGGCCGGCGGTTATAGCGTGATCTTGCTTGGTGTGTTGCACGAGATTGTCGACGTGTGGGGCGTACGCGCCTGGGTGGCAATCTTCGTCTGGATCGGCGCCAACGCGCTGGCACTTTACTTTCTTAACGGCATCGCAAGCTTCGAGCGCTTAGCAACCCGGTTCGTCGGCGGCGATATCGGTCTCTGGATGGATCGCGTCGTGACACCCGGCACCGGCCGTTTAGCCGCGCATGTGCTTGGGCTGTTGTTCGCCATTTTGCTGGCGCGCGCTCTTTATCAGCGGCGAATTTTCATCCGCGTATAGGCGTTGTTATCGCTTCGGCATTTGCAGCCGCGAGCCCTCGTAATAGGCCTTGGCGAAGGATGGCCGCGCCTTGATACGCTCGTACCAGTCTGCGACGCGCGGCAGGTCGGCCCAGATGTGGGCGAGGCCGAGATCGTCCATCCGCACGATGTTCGGCGTCATGAAGATGTCGGCGAGCGTAAACTCGTCGCCGGCGAGCCATGGTCCTTTTTCCAGCGCTTGCGACATGCGCTCGACGGTCTGGCGCAACTTGTCGCGGGCGTCGTCCATCTCCTCCTGTGGAAAGCCGTTGTTGTCCATGCGGCGCAGCACCGCCTTGCGCAGCGGGGTCTTGTCCTTGCGGGTATCGAGCCAGTTCGCGTTGTTGGCAAGGAACTTCGGCAGCAGATAGAGATTGAACGAAGGCACGCGTACGGCGACGGTCGGCACCTCGTCGATATATTGCCGCCATATTCGCATGCGCGCGCGAGTCTTCGGATCGTCAGGCGTGAGCTTCGCGCCGGGAAACACTTCGTCGAGATATTCGCCGATTACCGTCGATTCGATCACGACGGTGTCGTCATGTACCAGCGTCGGCACCACGCCGTTCGGATTGAGCTTCATATACCAGTCGGAGAACTGCTCGAGGTCGCGCAGGCTGATCTGGTGATCCTTGAAATCGAGGCCCTTCTCGGCGAGCGTGAGGCGCGCCTTCTGGCTGCAGGTCGAATGACTGGTGTTGTAGAGCGTGAGCATGGCGCGCCGGATTTCACTGTTTTGGTAAACCAAAAGCAGCCGGGACTATCGGTGGCCACCGCCGCGATTGCAAGAAATACCGGGCATTCCGCGCCAGCATTGCCGACGTTGTTTTCGTACGCCGAAAATCGGACGTCGACGGGACGCGAGGCCATTGTTTACGAACTTGGCAGATAACAACCGGTACCGAAGAGCCGTGAGTTGCAGCGGTATCCAGGGGACTGGCGTCGCGTATCGAACCGCGTGATCGTCAGGCCGCCAGCGCCAAGCGTCTTGCCAAGGACGTTGCGCGCGCGCGAGCTCGACCCGGTGTCCGATCCGGTCTGCTGCAAATACTGCCCCGATCTGTCGGACAGCGTTCGCTGTCATCGTCACTGCGCGTCGGCGGCGATCCGCCTGTCGACCGATTCGCGCTATCCGATCGAGCCGCTGGTCGCGCCACTGACCTTTGAACTCAAGCGGCTTGGCGCTTTTCATCCGTGCTGGTCCTGCGAAGGGCACAATGATGCGGCGGGCCGTCTCAACAAGAAGCCCGCGCTCTGGTTCTATGTCGAGTCGGTCGTGCATATTCGTGCGCTCGCCGGCGCGCTGAGCTGCTGCCTAGCGGATTGCGCTGATCTGTGCCGGCACTGCGCCGCCAATCGGGCAGTCGGCAAACGCGGAGTGGATCGCGCGCGCCGCGCCGTGTAGCTGGAACTCCGCCGCGGTGCGCCCGGCGTTCAGCGAATCGATCCGGATGTAAACCGACTCCGACGCGGCAAGTTCATTCACGAAGCGGGCGACTTCCGCGCGATCTTCGATGAGTACCGTGCGGTAGTCCTGGAGGAAGCGCGCCTCGATCTCGCGCCCCGGTCTGTCGTCGAAGCGATAGCCGAGCGCCGAGGTGCGGTTAGAGCCGACCCGTGTTTGGAACTCGAACTTTACGATCGGCTGCTTTTTGAAGCAGGTGAGTTGCATCGACGCCGACAGCGGATACGACGCATTGGTGTGCGACGAGCGGCGCGTGAACACATAGGCGCTCGAAACCGGTCTTCCGGCGACTCGGTCTTCCGCGCGTTCGATCTGCCAGTTGCCAGAGATGCGTGCGAGGCCGCCGCCGACATACGGATCCCGCATGCATCCAGCGAGCGCGGCGGCCAAAGCCGTCACGGCAATCATGCGAGCCAACGCGCTCCACGAGACGCAGACGCAACTGGACACGGGGTGCCCCCAATGCGGAACAGTCTGCAACCCAGGCGGGCGGCTGGCAATAGTCGAGGTTCAGGCGGCCTTTCCTTCGTCGCGGCGCAGAACCGCGGCGGTCGCGCCGACCACCACGGCAACTCCGAGCGCCCAGAAGCCGACCACCCAGTAGAGCCCCGCGGCGACGATACAGCCAGCGGCGAAATAGGTGATGCTGACGGTCAGCCGGCGGAACCGCGCGGTGATCCGGGCGCGTTCGCTGTCCGGAACACCGCTGACGAGATCGACGGCATCAAGCGTCGCCTGGGTCGTGTTGCCGGTCATGATGGTGGTCGGCGGCAGGTCGGCAAAATGCACGCGCTGGAAGGCGTTCTGCAGCGCCATCGCGGCGACCCCGACTCCGCCGGTCAGAAGGCCAGCCGGGCTGTCGGTATCGGCAAACGGTCCAAGCCAGACCGCCAGCGCAAAGAATGCAAACAGCAGCGCCACCTCGACGACCAGAAAGACCCGCAGCACCGGCCAGTTTCGCCGGCGCATCAAGCCGCCGGCGAGCCGCGCCAGCGCGATCACTGCGACGAATTCCGGCAGCGCCAGCACTTTGTTGATGATGCCGTGATGGCCCATGACAAGGGCGGCGCCGAGCGTGACGAAATTGCCGGTGACGTGCGAGGTGAAAAGCCCGGCCAGGCCGAGAAAACCGACGGTATCGACGAATCCGCCGTTAAAGGACAGGAGCGCGGCAATGGTCGACTGGTTGCGAGGCAACGCCATATCCCGGCTCCTTGTCGTTACAGATCATGCGCGCAACGGTGCCCACCACGCAAGCGCGCCGCGGTGGCCGCAGTCGGGATTGCATTGATGGTGCTTGGACTGGTTCAATCCCGCCTTCGAACGACCCCGAGAGGACTTCCGCAATGCAGATCACCTTCGACCATGTTCATTTGCGCACGCCCGACGTCGAGGGCATGGCGGCCTGGTTCGAGCGTATGCTCGGCGCCGAGATTCTGCGCTCGATGCAGCAGGGCAAGCCGCGGGTCGACATCAAGCTCGGCGGGCAGAAAATCTTCATCATGCCGGTCGCGCCCGGCGAACAGGTCAATGCTGCGCCGGTGACGCCCTGTCTCGGCATCGATCATATCGGCTTCTTCGTGAAGGACGTCGACAAGGTGTTTGCCGAGCTGAAAGCCAAGGGTGCGGAGTTCACGAAGGAGGTCCACACCCAGCGACCTGGCATCCGGGTCATGTTTCTGCGCGGGCCGCACGGCATCTCGGTGGAACTGCTCGAGCGCGACGAGAAATATCAGTAGGCTGGACATTCGGTAGAGGAGCCGACGCCATGCGAAGAACGAAGGCAGGTGTTGTCGCGGCCATGATGGCTGGCTTTTTCGGCGAGCCGGTGGCGGCGCAACTGGCGACCGACATGCGGCTTGAAGATGCCGGCTTTGTCATGCGGCGGGCCAGCAAGCCGGAGCATCACGACAGTCTCCAGAAACTGCCGCCACGAAAATTCGCCGCGCATGGCAAGGGCAAGGACCGCTACTACCTCTACGCCGACCCGGATTACTGCAAGTGCGTCTTCGTTGGCGACGAGAAAGCGATGCAGACGTTCCGCGACATGCGCCCCGGCGTACCGCGGCCCGACAACAGTTCCGGCGCTCCCGACACCTCGCGCGGCGACATGATGGTGCACGAGCTCGAACGCGACGCCTTCGACATCCGTCCGCACGAAATCTTTCGCGCGCCGTTCTGAACGACCGGTCAGGCCGCCGTGCGCTCGCGGCCGCGCAGGTAGCGCCAGCCTTTGACCAGCGGGGTGAGCCCGGCGCGGGCGGCGGTTTCGACGCTGTCGGTCGCGCGCTGCGCTGCGTCGCCGACCGCATCGGCGGCCTCGGTCACGACCAGCACCGCTTCGTTGGCGACCGCGCGCACATTCTCGGTGACGACGCGGGCGGCGGCGCCGGCGGCATCGCCGATCGCGGATTTCGCGTTATCGATGCGGTCGAGCCGGGCCTGCGCCGCGATGGCGCGGATACGGGCTTCCTCGGCTTTACGCGCCAAACGCTCGCGCTCCGCCGTCTTGAGTCGGACATGCTGGACCACGAAAGCGACGCCCGCGCAGGCCGCCAGCGCAGCGGTAAAGGCCGCCGAAATCGTGAACTGCATGTCGATCAGCAGCGCGGTGGCGAAGCACAACAGCAGCACGCCGGCGAGCGCGAACAGCTTTTTGCCGCGGCGGGTGATGGCATAGGCGGCGAATTGCCGGACGAAAGCAGCCCACATGGGTCAATCCTCCATCGCCGTCCGGGGCGGGCGGCGGGGTTGTCGGCCGGCCGCGCCGGCGCATGTGCCATGTGAGATAGGAATGGCGGGGAGGCTTCGCAATCCGGCCTCCGGCGCCGTCTTCGCCGTGCCGTGCATGGTCCCGCCGCAATGGCCGGTTAGGCAGGGGGCAAGGACCGCAGTATCTTGGCCGAGCGAAATCCGATTCGCGGTCGTCAGGTTTATCCGGGGAGAAACACCATGCGACATTCATTTCGTCTGTCTGCAATCCTGGTCGCGTTCGTGACGCTGACCGGCGCGGCCGTGTGGTCCGCCGCGCAAACCGCCGCCAATGCCGACAGCGGCCGCATCAATTTCCGCGTCGTCAAGGCGGGCTTCGTCGTCGGCGGCTCCGGCGGCAGCGGCACGCTGTATTTCCGCGGCCGCAGCTATCCGATCTCGATCGGCGGCGTCAGCTACGGCTTCACCTTCGGCGCGTCGGCGACCGACTTCAACGGCACGGTGTCGAACATCCGGCGGCCGTCGGACGTCGCCGGCGTCTACGCGGCGGCGGGCGCGGGCGCGGCCGCGGTCGAAGGCGGCGGCGCGCTCGTGCTGACCAACAACAAGGGAGCGGTGCTGACGCTGGCCGGCCGGCAGCGCGGGCTGATCGTCGCCGCCGATCTCAACGGGCTCATCATCACGGTGCAATAGCCGCGACGACATCGTCCTGAAGCGCGAGACGGGCGGTGGCGACACCGCCCGATTTCGTTTGTGGGTCGCGATAGCGCGGAACCCCGCCGTCATGCCAGACTGCCGCCCGCCGGACATCGCGGGAGCAGGCCGATGAGCGACGCCGATTTCATGACACGCGCGATCGAACTGTCGCTCGCAAGCGTCCACGCCGGCGGCGGGCCGTTCGGCGCCGTCGTCGTGCGCGACGGCAGGATCATCGGCGAGGGCGCCAACCGCGTGGTGCCCTCGGCCGATCCGACCGCGCATGCCGAAGTGGTCGCGATCCGCATGGCCTGCGAGGCGGTCGGCTCGCACGTGCTCGAGGGCGCGACCATCTACACCACCTGCGAGCCGTGCCCGATGTGCCTCGGCGCGATCTGGTGGGCGCGCATCGGCGAGATCGTCTACGGCAACAGCCGGCGCGACGCCGCGCTGATCGAGTTCGACGACGAGGACATCTATGCCGAGGTCGGCCGGCCGCTGCACGAGCGCAAACTGCCGCTGCGCCGCTTCATGGAGGAGCACGCGATCCGCGCCTTCGAGGCCTGGGCCGGCAAGGCCGACAAGACTCGTTACTAGCTTCAGGTCTGCCGTGCGGGCGTGGATCATTGCACCGGGATGACGTCTTTCGCGCCGGCCGCGCCCATGTAGACGGCGAGGATGCGCACCGGCTCGGTGCCGGTGTTGAGGCCGTGATGCGCGACGTCCATCGCCTCCATGAAGGCGTCGCCCGGTCTGTAGGTGCGCTGACCCTGCGCGCCGTAATCGACAACGAGCGTGCCCGACAGGATATAGGCGAACAGCGGCACGCCGTGCCTGTGCTCGATGGTGCGCCCGCCCGGCGCCAGCGTGACGATCGCCGCGGTGACATGCGCCGCGCCTTGCGGATAGCGGATCGTTTCGCCGGTGATGGTCTTGGCCGTCGAGAGCAGCGGCACCAGCGGATAGCCGGGCTTCGCGGGTTCTTTGGATGTGGCCGGCGGCGCGAGCAGGGCAACGGCCGCGAGAGCGGCGAAGATGGTGAGGGCAGGCGCTGCGCGCATGGCGGACTCCTTGCGACAAGATGTGTCGAATTGGCATGGTGGATCGCCCGTATTATTTCCGGCGCCGGGTCCGCCGTCTTCTCTTTTCCTCCGTCTTTGCAAGACGAAGGGAGCGGAGCGCCGACAGGCGCAGCCGTTCGTATCTGCGCGCTCGCCTTGCGGCGAACGCGGCGCCTCTCGGCGCTCCATCCGCCTTCGCTCATGCCTTGCGGCATGAGCTTCGGCGGGATTTGCGGTGATTTGTCAGCTCCGGGCCGCGCTTTTCGTTGAGGGCTTCAAGCCCTTCCGTCAGCGTGCTCCACGCACCCCGGTCGTAGTGCCGGAGGGGCGGGGTCCCGGGCCGCCCGAGGCTGCGTTTGCGACACGCAGACGCGGGCACCGCACCGCCTGCGCCGGGCTTGCCCGGTTCAGGCCCACGAATGGCGATCCCACATTCATGACGCCTCATGAAGCGCCCTTCGGTGGATCGGGTGATAGGAATATAATCCATTTCAGAATAAAGTCAACTGCTAAAGCAATTGGCGGATGTGTTTTGCGCGCTGTTATAAGATTTCCGGCCCAATGTTTTATTCTTTCTTGAAGCTTTTTTGTTCTTCTCTTTTTTACCTCCGTGGTTGTCGCATCTGCTTGTTCACTAACATCATTGTCCGGGCGGTTTCCCATCCCACGTGATCTAAAAATAACTCAAACGAAAATCTTCGTTCCAATTCACGAATAAAAAGATCGATCCATCGGAAATACTGCCACCCCGACCTTGATAGAATCGTAGCCCACTTAAATTTTACATCCACGACAATGTCCACTTTATAGGAAGCGGTCTTGTCAAACTTCGTACCTAAATAGCTCTCCTCGAATTTGAAGGGCAACACAGCGCCGTAACCGTCAAATTTCACCTCAAAACGAAGCGAAAATCGCTTTGTGTCAATTAGCAATGAGTGATCGCTTCCGCGTGATACTGTGCTTCCTCTAGGAAGCACCAACTCAAACCTGTCGAATATGGCCCCTTCGCCGGTAAAAGCCGCGACTAATTTCATTTCTCTATCTGGCTCATCTTGAGTCTCCCCTCGCGAAAAATTGGAGAAGACCTCTCTCTCTTCCATCGGCCTAGATAAAAGATCGAGAAAGCGATTGCTTAACAACACTGACGGAATGTCATTTCGCTCTAGGGTAACGATAGCCTTCTCGTCGATCTCTGGATTTCGATTAAAATAGCCAGAAAGCTCTAGCGATAAGCAATCCAAGACAAAATATTCAACGCCTTCGCGCACCAATCGTTTGTTGGCCTGCATTTCCATCACCGCTTCTTTGCTCGTCTTCTTTGCGGCGGCGTCTACTTGGAATGCTCCCTTTTGCTTTAGCCAAGTTTTTTCGAGTGCTTTGTTCTCTAAGAATAATGCGCGGAAAGAATCAGAAAGCTCACGCGAAAATACATAACGATCGATGGTAACGGGTCTCCCCTGAGGCCCGATCACCAGCACGCCTTCTAATGAAAGCTGTCGATTGATCTTTGGAACAACTCTCGCAATCAATATAAAGATGGCCAATCCTGAAAGTGTGGTGCCAACAGCAACAGACCAAATTTGCCCAAGTTTTTGTGCCAGCGCATCGGCAAACAGACTAATGCTCAGGCCGATCGCTACCGCGACAACAATGATTTCAACAAAACTCCCTCTAAACTCGAGCACAGACTCGACGCGACCCTTTTGTTCCGCCATTGGAGTTTCCAATTCTTATGTTGAGATAAATAGTATTTTTGTCGATGAATAGAATTATAGAAGAGATCAAATGCATATTATGCGCAGCGTGTTTAGAAGTTCAACACCACAATCGATGCATTGAGAAGCGCGGCGAAGGCGGTCCACGCCGCATAGGGCACGAACAACAGCGCGCTCGTGCGGTCGGCGGTCCAGCGCGTCCAGATGAACAGCAGGATCATCGCGAGCAGCGCGATGACGATGACCAGCGCGACGGCCGGGCGGTGCAGCGCGAAGAAGGCCGGCGTCCAGGCGAAGTTCAGCGCCATCTGCGCCACCCACAGCGAAAAACCGCTGACGCGCTCGTAGGTCCGCGCGCCGGCGACCGCGATCATCACATAGAGCAGGGTCCAGACCGGCGCGAATACCCAGCCCGGCGGTTGGAACGGCGGCTTGGCGAGCGCGGCATACCAGCCGTCCGGCCGCGTCACCGAACCGATCGCGAGCCCGCCGCCGATCACGACGGCGAGGAAGGCGATATAGACGAGCGCGCGGCGCATCTCAGCGCGGGTTGCCGTCCTTGAAGGCGCCTTTGATCATGTTGCGCAGCTCGGCGGAATCCTGGTGGCCGTGCACCGCCACCGCGTGCTGCACGGCGGCCTCCAGCAGTTCCTTCTCGCTGTCGGCGCTGATTGCGACGGTGCAATTCATTTCGCTCGGGATTTCGCGGCAGTCGATAAACTTCCGTGGCATGACGTCCTCCGGTGCAGGTGACCGTGAAATGGGAACGGTTCGTCTTTCCGCCGCCGCGCTCACCCCGGCGTCACGCCCTTGGCCTTGAACACGGCGACGGCTTCCGGCGTCCGCAGGAAATCGATGAAGGCCTGCGCGGCGGCGGCGTTCGGGCCGCCTTTCGCGATGGCGCCGACGAACACCAGCTGATGGTCGAGTTCGGCCGGGAACGGCACCGGCGGCTCGAGGCCCGGCGCGCTCAGCACATGGGTGACGAAGATGCCGTATTGCGCCTCGCCCTTGGCGACCGCGCTGACGATGCCGGCTGGATTGGCCTGCGCTTTCAGTTTCGGCTTCATCTGCTCGGCGATGCCGAGCTTCTCGAAGGTTTTGGCGATGATGGCGCCGGAAGCGCTCTCCGGATACAGCGTGTAGGACTCCGCCTTCAGCATCACGGCCTTGAATTTTTCCGCGGTCGAGATGTCCGGCTTCGGCGCGCCGGCCTTGACCGAGACGCCATAGCCGACGCGGCCGACATTGACGGAGGGGCCGAACTTGTCGCGCGCCTGCGCGCTCTCCACCACCTGCACCGGCACGAAGCCGGCGTCGAACGGCGCGGAGGCGGCCTGCCGGATCAGCTCCGGCGTGCCGGCATAGACGAAGGTGAGCTTGTGGCCGGTCGCCTTCTCGAAGCGCGGCCCGAGTTCCTTCATCGGCCCGGTCATCGAGCCGCCGGCGAGAATTTTCAGCTCGGCTGCTTGGGCGGCCGGCGCGAATGTCGGCGCAGTGGCGAGTGCAAAGCCGAGCGAAAGCCCGACCGCGCCAGCGATCATTGTCTTCATCATGGACGTCTCCCCAAGTGTTGTTGATGTGTCGGCGCGTTACCGCGCCTTGTTGCTTTCTTTTGCCGCCGTGGCCTCGTCGACCGTGGCCTGGTGGCCGGGCGCGATCCCCGTCATTCAACACAATAAATGACGCGTTGAGAAGCACGGCGAGGGCGAGACGCGAGCCGGACTTTTCACCATCAGGCAAGAGCGGGGGCGGCTATCCGTTTTTCAATGCGATGGCGGCGGTGATGCCGTTACGAACCGCCTCGGCGTCTTCCTGAGTCGGGAGGAGCAACGTGTGCAGCGGGATACCGTGATCCCAGAACACGACGGTGTTGCGTCCGCTCTCGGTGGCGACCGTGATCCGCTCGATGTCGGCGACATTGAGCGTGACGTTCTGCCCGGGCCTGTCGAGATAGACCGTGCCCCGGCGCACGACGACAGCGTTTTTGCCGTGGACATAGCGCCGGTAGAGCAGCCAGTAGAGCAGCAGGGCGACGATCATGGTGATGGGCGACATGGCGATGCCGCCGAGCAGACCGCTCAGCGGGTCGCGCGCGGTCATTGGGAGAATGATGATCGGCGAAAAGCCGATCATTCCGGCGAGCAAGGCGGCCGGAAAAACACGCTGGGTCGAATAGGCGTTGTGCTGGCTGAAGGTGATGGCGTCCGGCCGTTCGTCGATGTCCAGTCCTTTGAGCTTGTACCGGCGGAACGCCGCCCAGGCGGCGCTGTGCGGCTGGCCGCCGGACGCGGCGCCGGGAGATGCCGTTGCGGGTTGGCGAGCGAACACGGCAAGCCCGCCGGGGGCCCCGTTGGCCGCTGCGGAAGGCAGTGGCGGCGGACCGACGGTTACGCCGAACACATCGCCGGCGCGCTTCCATTCCGGAAACTGCGGACACCAGACGAGGTCATTGGGACCGATCCGACGTCCTTCATACATCGTCCGCAGTTCGGCCTCGGAAACAGGCCCGTTCCGCGTGCCGTTCTGCGCGACATACCACTGCGCAGTGCCCCCGCCGCTCATTATCGTTGCTCCGCCATGAAAGTGCTGCCCGGCGGCCGAATTCAACACCACAAACCGCACGTTGAAAAGCGGGCCGCGCCGCGACGGGTCACAGCGCTTTGTTACTCTCCTTCACCGCCGTCGCTTCGTCGACATAGACCTGATTGCCGAGCGCTTTGAACTTCTCGGACATCTGGGCCATGCCTTTTTTGGCCTCGTCCGGATAGAGCGCCGCTTTCTCGTTATCGGTCAGCTTCTCGGCATAGTCGCGCACGTCGGCGGTGATCTTCATCGAGCAGAATTTCGGCCCGCACATCGAGCAGAAATGCGCGACCTTGTGGGCTTCTTTGGGAAGCGTCTCGTCGTGGTACTCGCGCGCCGTCTCGGGATCGAGCGACAGGTTGAACTGGTCGACCCAGCGGAACTCGAAGCGGGCGCGGCTGAGCGCGTCGTCGCGCAGCTGCGCCGCCGGGTGGCCCTTGGCGAGGTCGGCGGCGTGCGCCGCGATCTTGTAGGCGATCACGCCTTCCTTGACGTCGTCGCGGTCGGGAAGCCCTAAGTGCTCCTTCGGCGTGACGTAACAGAGCATCGCGGTGCCGAACCAGCCGATCATCGCAGCGCCGATGGCAGACGTAATGTGGTCGTAGCCCGGCGCGATGTCGGTCGTCAGCGGCCCGAGCGTGTAGAACGGCGCTTCGCCGCATTCCTTCAGCTGCTTTTCGACATTGACCTTGATCTTGTGCATCGGCACGTGGCCGGGGCCTTCGATCATCACCTGGCAGCCCTTGTCCCAGGCGACCTTGGTGAGTTCGCCGAGCGTCTCCAGTTCGGCGAACTGCGCGCGGTCGTTGGCGTCGGCGATCGAGCCGGGGCGCAGGCCGTCGCCCAGCGAGAACGACACGTCGTATTTGCGCATGATGTCGCAGATCTCGTCGAAGCGCTCGTAGAGGAAGCTCTCCTTGTGCCGCGACAGGCACCACTTCGCCATGATCGAGCCGCCGCGCGAGACGATGCCGGTGACGCGGTTGGCGGTGAGGTGGATGTAGCCGAGCCGGACGCCGGCGTGGATGGTGAAATAGTCGACGCCCTGTTCGCACTGCTCGATCAGCGTGTCTTTATAGACCTCCCAGTCGAGCTTGACGGGATCGCCGTCGACCTTTTCCAGCGCCTGATAGATCGGTACGGTGCCGATCGGGACCGGGCTGTTGCGGATGATCCATTCCCGCGTGTTGTGGATGTTGCGGCCGGTGGAGAGGTCCATCACCGTGTCGGCGCCCCAGCGGATCGCCCACACCATCTTCTCGACTTCTTCTTCCACGGACGACGTGACGGCAGAGTTACCGATATTGGCGTTGATCTTGGTGAGGAAGTTGCGGCCGATGATCATCGGCTCGAGTTCGGCGTGGTTGATGTTGGACGGGATGATGGCGCGGCCGCGCGCGACCACGTCGCGCACCAATTCCGGCGTGTTGAATGCGGGCACCGAGGCGCCGAACTGCTCGCCGTCGGCGAGTGCGGCCTGCGCGCGGTCGAGCATCTTTTTGCGGCCGAGGTTTTCGCGCTCGGCGATGTAGATCATCTCTTTCGTGATGATGCCGGCTCGGGCGAATTCGAGCTGCGTGACGGGTTTTCCGTCGAGGGCGCGGTACGGCTTCGGTGTGTTGGGGAAATTGCGGGCAAGGTGCTTGCCGCTGACATTGCCGTTGTCGACTGGCTTGATCGGCCGGCCGTCGTATTGCTCGACGCCGCCGCGCTCCTTCACCCACTCGATACGCGTGCGCGGCAGGCCCTTTTCGACATCGACGGTAAAGGCCGGGTCGGTGTAAGGCCCGGTGGTGTCGTAAACGGGAAGCGGCGGTTCGCCGGAGGAGGCGTCGAGTTCGATCTCGCGATGCGGCACACGGAGGTCCGCCGCCGCGTCGGGCGCGGAGTAGACCTTGCGCGAGGCCGGCAGCGCGCCGGTGGTGACCTTCGGCGTGGCGAGATCGGCGGTGGTGACAACTTTGTTCATGACGCAGTCTCCGTGAACAGGCCCGCAGGGCTCAGTCGGTGTAGCCCTTGAGGGTGAAGAACGAACCGAGCGCGAGGAACACGACCCCGAACCCGACCAGGATGTTGGGATTGGCCGCCGCGCCGATGAAGGCAACGAAATGCGGCGCGGTGATGCGAAACGCGCCGACGCAGGACAGCACCCAGCCGAATGCGGTCACCGCGCTGCGCCAGTCGCGCGTCCAGTGCGGATGCGCGTTGAGGATCGCGAGGCCCGCCGCCATCGCCAGAATGCCGGAGAAATAAATCAGCGGCTGGCTCGACAGGAACTGCAGCGCGGTCTCGCGATAGGCCGCATTGTTGATGAGAAGCCCGATGCCGATGACGGCAAGGATCGGCCCCGCCAGACGGGCGATCAGGCGCGCATTGTCCATTGCGATTGTTCCGTTCACTTTCCACGGCGCTTGCGCGCCGCACTGCGCGGCTTCCCTGGCGCTGTCGTCTTCGTAGAGGCAGGCGCTGCGGCCGTCCCGTCGGCATCGAGATCGGCATAGCCGCAATAGCTCAGAATGCAGCCGAGCGCGGCGATGACGGCGCCGGCGATCGGCAGCACATAGGCATTGTCGAACAGGCCGCCACCGACGAGTTGCGCCGCCTGCGGCGCGATCATGCGGATGGTGCCGCCGACAATGGCGAGCCAGCCGAACACGGTGATGATGACGCGCCAGTCCTTGACCCAAAGATTGTGGGCGAGCACAAGCGCGATGCCGACCGGCAGCACGATGACGCCGGAGAGATAGATGAGCGCCGGGCTGGCGATGAATTGCTCGGCGAGCGCGCGATAAACGGCGCCGTTGAACAGCATGCCGATGCCGGCCACGATGAACGGCGGGCCAATCAGCCGGGCGAGATAAACGGAGCGCTGCATGTTGTCCTGTCCCTTCGCCGGTATGAGCCGGATCAGGTTCAAAGGGTTTTTCTCAGCCCGGCAAACCGAGAATACGCCGGACACCCCTCGGAACTGGGCTTAATGTAGGCCCGCGCCGGGGACTGTCAATGTGCGCCGCGCGGCGGCGGCGCATGGCCGGTGTGCCGTGCTATCACGGCGGACGACCGGGAGCCGTTCTTGCCGCTCATCGACAATCTCGTCCGACCGATTCGGGCCGTCCGCCGCGCCTATGTGCCGCTGCTGATGGTCTATTTCGCCTACGGCGCGCTCGGCCTGATCGACGTGACGCGCGATCTGTGGGTGAAGGAAAGCCTGAGCTTCACGCCGGCGGAGCTTGCCGGCATCGGCGTCTGGCTGACGCTGCCGTGGACCGTGAAAATGGTGTTCGGCCAGCTCGTCGACAGCGTCCCAATTCTCGGTTCGCAGCGGAAAAGCTATGTCCTGATCGGCGCCGCTTTCACCGCGGCGGGTCTCGTCACGCTGGCGGGCGCGGCCGGCGGCTGGCTGACCGCGATGCGCCCCGATGCGCTCTACGTCGCCGGTGCGCTGATGATGGTGCTCGGCACCGTGATCCAAGACGTCGTTGCCGATGCGATGTCGACCGAAGTGGTCGCGCGCAATGAGCCCGACGGCACACCGCGTCCGGAGCACGATGTGCGTGCGGAACTCGGCATGGTGCAGGTGCTGGGGCGCCTCGCGCTGTCGGCCGGCATTCTCAGCGTTGCCGGCGTGTCCGGCTGGCTTGCCGAGGTTCTCGGCCGCGAGACGGTGTTTCTGATCGGCCTCGTCATTCCGGCGCTGTCGGTCACCGGCATCTTCCTCTATCGCCACGAGAGCGCGGAGCGGCAGCCGCTCGACTGGCGCATTCTCGGCGGCGGGATCGCCTTCGGCGCGGTGGTGGTGACGCTCGGGCTTGCCCGCGTGCCGTTCGCGCAGGAGATCATTTTCGTCGTGTCGATGGCGGTGATCTGCACCATGCTGGTGCTGGTGACGCGCGAGCTCGATCACGGCTCGCGGATGGCGATCTTCTATACGACCGTCATCATCTTCGCGTTCCGCGCGACGCCGTCGGTCGGCGACGGCTATTTCTGGTGGACGCTCGACGTGCTGAAATTCGACGCGGCGTTCTACGGCCACCTGCGGCAGACCGCGGCGGTGCTGGCGCTGATCGCGATGTGGGCGTTCAGCAAGCAGATCACCGAATACTCCGTGAAGTGGACGCTGTTCTGGCTCGCCGTCGCCGGCACCGTGCTGTCGCTGCCCAATCTCGGGCTTTATTACGGGCTCGCCGACTGGACGCAGGCGAATTTCGGTTTCGGCGCCCGCACCATCGCCGTGATCGACGCGGCGACCAGTTCGCCGTTCGCGCAGCTCTCGATGATCCCGCTCTTGGCGCTGATCGCGTTCTACGCACCGGCGGGGCGGCGCGCGACCTGGTTCGCGCTGATGGCCTCGCTGATGAACATGGCGCTGGTCGCCGGTCAGTTGCAGACCAAATATCTCAACGAGATTTTCACCGTCGGCCGCGGCGACTATGCCGAGCTTGGCGGGCTGCTGATCGTTGTCGTCGCGCTCGGATTCGTCGTGCCGATCGGCGCCATCGTGCTGTTCGGGCGGAAGATCTGACGGTCGAATCTCGCGTCACTTCGGGAGTTGCGTGACCGTCACCTTCGCGGTGCCCTGCGACTCGGTGATGATCCGCAGCGTCTTCGAATCGTAAGCGATGTCGACGAGGCGCAGCTCGCTCACCGCGGCGTCGACGGTGACGCCGGGCGTGACCTGGCGGAAGTCGGCAAGCGTCGCGCCGATCTTGTTGCGGGCATCGGCCAGGAACGGCTTCAGGTCGACGACGGCGTTCTCCTTCAGCGACTCCTCGAGATAAGGCACTGCGGCACGTGCGGCGGCGCCCAGGAGGCCGAACGCGGCCTCGGATTCGACCGCGAGCGACAAATCCGTGAAGCGCAGGATCTGCTGTTTCTGGTCGATGACCGGCTTGCCCCAGACATGCACGGTGGCTTCCGCGCCGAAGCCGAACCAGCTCTTGCGCTCCTTCGCCTTGACCAGCAGCGAGATCAGCAGGCGTTCGCCGGAGGCGGCGAGCGCGGCCTTGCGGACTTCGACCTGGACCGACGCATTGGGATCGTTGGGGAAGGTCTGGCCCTTCAACTGTGCCTCGATCAGCTTGTTGACCTCGGTGAAGGGAATATCCATCGGCACGCCGATCGCGAGCCGGCCTTGCCGGATCGGCGGCACCAGTTCGAGCTGCGCCGGGAACGGGCAATTCGGCTTGGTCTCCTTCGGCCCGACGCGCGCTTCCGACTGCACGCCTATCGTCAGCGTCAGCGCATTGGCGTCGATCACCGGCTGGGCGGCGAAGGCCTTGACCGGTTTGAGTTCGAGCCACAATTCGGGCAGGCCGGTGTTGCCGCCGCCGAGCGGCACCGAGCGGCACATCTTCGCCCATTCGCGCCGCGCCGCGGTTTCGATCATCGGATCGTTGCGGATCTTCGCCTGCAGCGCGTTGACCTGCTTCGTCACGACCGGATCGAGCAGCGGGCGGATTTCGTTCGACAGGTTGATGCGCAGGCCGGCGATGGCGAGATTGGTATTGCCGAAGTTCATCTGCGCGGCGAGGTTCGGCTCGAGGCGCCAGTTGGTCGTCAGCGCCGGCCGCGAATGGACGACGACGGCGCCGTTGATATCGGTCTTCTGATTGAGGGCGCGGGTGGCGAATTGTTCGACCTGCCGCCCGACATTGCCGCCGAGCAGGCCGCCGATCGCGCCGCCGACGCCGCCGAGCGCGCGGCCGGCCTGATTGCCGATCTCGCCGGTGATCTGGATGCTGCCGTTGATCGGAACGGTAGCGGTCAGCGCCTCGGGTTGGCCGGCGATTGCGATCGGGCCGCGGCCGACGGTGAGGCCGATCTCGGCCTTGCCGAGCAGTTGCGTCACCGGATTGTTGTTCTTGCCGACAAAGTCGCGCGGCGCGGCGTTGTCGAGCGCGACACGGATGGCGGAGAGCGCAATCGCGACCGGGGCGATCACCAGCGAGGGCCGCGCGGCCGGCGGCAGCGCCGGCAGTTCGGCGAGCACCGGCTTCTGCATCTTGGAGCCGCTCGGCCAGAAGGTGTCCATGACCCAGAGCGAGGCGGCGAACGACACGCCGACCACCAGCAAGGCCACGACCGCGATGACGATTTTCCGCATGATGCGCTCCCGGGGGCTCCCGCGCCGATTCGCCGTTGCACCCCAATCTAGTGAGCGCGGCCGGTGCTTGCCAATGCGGCAAATACCGACTGGCGACCTACTGGCGACCCATGCGGTGCAGTTTCAGCGCCGTGTAAGCGGCCTCGTGCGAAGGTGTCGGGACCTTGAGGGCGCGGCCGAGTTCGACCACCTTGCCGTTGAGCCAGTCGAGTTCGAGCCGGTTGCCGCGCTCGAGATCGTGCGCCATCGACGCTTTCATGCCCGGCTCGACCTTGTTGAGAACGAAATCCATCCGCTCGTCGACATAGGAGGCCGGCACCGCCACGCCCTTGGCGCGGCCGACCGCATAGGCCTCCTCCATCAGCCGGCGGAAGAAGCCGCGCAGGTCGGGGTCCGCGACGATCGGTCCGATCGCCGAGCGTAGCGTCGCGGTCGCCCCCGCCATCGCGGAGAGAAAGATGAACTTCTGCCAGCGCTCGACCTCGATGTCGGGCGACAGCGCGATGTCGAGCTTGGCGGCCTTGCCGGCCTCGGCGAAGGCGGTGAGCGCGGGATCGTCGTGCTTGTCGGCGTGACCGAAGCGCATCGAGGCGAAGCTCGACGTATGTTTGACGACGCCGGGCGAAGCGATCACGGTCGCGATATAGGCGATGCCGCAGACCGATTTCTCGGGCCCGATGACGGCGCCGACGCGCTCGACGCTGTCGACGCCGTTCTGGAAGGTGATGACGCGGGTGTTGGGACCGACGAGGGGCTTGGCCTGTTCGGCCGCCTTTTCGGTGTCCCACAGCTTGACCGCGAACAGCACGATGTCGACCGGGCCGACCCTGGCGGGGTCGTCGGTGACATTGACCTTGGGCAGATGCAGGTCGCCGTGGACGCTCTCGATCCTGAGACCGTTCTTGGCGATGGCGTCGCGGTTGGCGCCGCGCGCGATGAAGTAAACGTCGTGTCCGGCCGCCGCCATGCGGCCGCCGAAATAGCCGCCGACCGCACCGGCGGCCATGGCTGCAATACGCATGATGTCGTCCCCGGCTTTTACCTACTACGGGTATAGAGAGCGGCGTGCCGTCGACCAAGATGAAAAAACGCATCCGGCGGATGCCGGATGCGCAAGGCGGGGAGGAACTCAGACGTTCGGCGCGGAAAGACGGATCAGTTCGCCATCGCGATGCGCGGGTTCTGCGGCAGCACGATCACCTTGGCGCCGACCGAGACGCGCTCGTAGAGATCGGCGACGTCGTCATTGGTCATGCGGAAGCAGCCGGACGAGACCTGCTTGCCGATGGTCGCGGGGGCGTTGGTGCCGTGGATGCGGTAGACGGTGCCGCCGAGATACATGGCGCGGGCGCCGAGCGGGTTGCCGGGGCCGCCGGCCATGAAACGCGGCAGATAGGGCTGACGGGCGAGCATGTCCTGCGGCGGATGCCAGTCCGGCCACTCGGTCTTGCGGGTGATGTGCTGGACGCCGGACCAGGTGAAGCCCTGGCGGCCGACGCCGATGCCGTAACGCAGCGCCTTGCCGTTGCCGAGGACGAGATAGAGGTAGGTGTTGGGCGTGTCGACGATGACGGTGCCGGCGGCTTCGTTCGTCGGAAAGTCGACGATCTGTCGCTTCAGACGGGCCGGGGTCTCGGCGGCGGGCTGATCGTCCGTGGTCTCGACGGCGTATTGCGGGGCCGCGGTGGCGGCGGTGAACAGCGCCAGCGGGTTGGCCGAGGCGGCGCGCAGGCCGAGGATTATCGTGAAGACGATGATGGCGAAGGCGGGCAAGAAGCCCAAACGGCCGAAACTGCGCTTGAACATGTGATGTCTCCCTTGATGCCTGTTGGTCGCAGGGGCTGCCGGGGAGGTTCAAAGCGGCGGAGACGGAAAAACTGGCCGGAAATGGCCTATTTCTTCTGGTGCCAGCCGACCTGTGCGTCGGGAACGCTGTCAGTCGAGGCGAAATAGGGCTTGAGGTCGAGGAGAGGCGTGCCGTCGAGGCAATCGAGGCCGATCACGGAGAGCTTGTTGCCCTCGATGCGGAGCAGGCGGACGACGCTCATCGCGATCGGGTTCGGCCGCGCCGGGGACCGCAGCGCGAAGGTGCCGCGCTGGGTGCCGTAATGCGCGGGCGTCTGCAGCACGAGATTCCGCGGCGCCTTGTCCATCCAGTAGAGCACCACGAGATGCGAGCAGCTTTCGACGTCTTTGAGGCCCGGCGCATAGCGGGGGTCGAGTTCGATGGTGCAGACGGCGTCGGATTCCCGGGCGTTTTTCGGGCAGTCCTTGCGGTCCTTCCAGGGCGTGTGAATGCGGCCGATGAAGTAGACGGAAGCGTCGGCCTGCGCCGGCAGATCGACCGCCGCTTCGCCCGGGCGGATGCCGAAATCACCGCTGCTCATCGCGATCCCCGTGTCATTGTATGGATTTAGACCGATATTCCAGCATCTTAACTGAATTGCCAGGGGCGCGGCCTTGCTGACGCCTTAAACTCAGTATAAAGATTTCCTTATATAGTGGGCTTTTGCCCAAATCCCTGCGGAAAACCGCACCACCGGACACGTCATGGCAGCCAAGGACAGGCTCAGTTTCGACGCTCTGAACACCGCGCTCAAGGCGGCGGGTGAGGAGACGCGGCTGCGCATTCTGGCGTTGCTCGGCGAGGCCGAATTGACGGTGTCGGAACTGACCGAAATTCTCGACCAGTCGCAGCCGCGCATCTCGCGGCACCTGAAGCTGCTCGCCGAGGCGCGGCTGGTCACACGCTATCGCGAAGGCACCTGGGCGTTTTACCGGATCGCTGAAACCGGCAAGGGCGCCGAGCTGGCGCACGCGCTGCTCGCGCAGCTCGACCGCGGCGACCGCGTCGTCAAGCGCGACCACGACCGGCTCGGCGCAGTGCGCGCCGCTCGCACGGCGATCGCGCAGGCCTATTTCCGCCGCCACGCCGCCGAATGGGACCGCATTCGCAAGCTGCACGTGCCCGACGCTGCGGTCGAGAACGCGATCCGCGCCGCGCTTGGTGAGCGGCCGTTCCGTTCGCTTCTGGATCTCGGCACCGGCACCGGCCGGATGCTGGAACTGTTCGGCGCGCAGGTCGAGCGCGGCCTCGGCATCGACATGTCGCTCGACATGCTTTTGCTCGCGCGCGACCGGCTCGAGCGCGCGGGCTTGCGTCATTGCAGCGTGCGGCAAGGCGACATCTACGATCTGCCGCTCGCGAAGGATTCCTTCGACGCCGTCATTATTCATCAGGTGCTGCACTTCCTCGATGACGGCGCGCGCGCCGTCGCGGAGGCCGCGCGCGTGCTGCGCCCCGGCGGCAGTCTTCTCGTCGTCGACTTCGCGCCGCACGAGCAGGAGTTCCTGCGCGAGAAGTACGCGCACCGCCGTCTCGGCTTCGCGCCCGAGGTCGTCAATCAGTGGATGAGCGCCGCCGGACTCGAGCCGACTCTGTTCAAAAGTCTGCCGCCGGAGCCCGGTTCCGACGGCAAGATCGCCGTGTCGCTGTGGCTCGCGCGCGATGCCCGCGCGCTGATCGCCGCCAAACCCTCCCGCGAGGTCGCCTGATGAATTCCTCGATGCGCGCCAGCCGGTATGCCAAGCGGGTGAAGCCGCTCAACGTTTCGCTCGAGTTCTTTCCGCCGAACACCGACGAGATGGAACAGACGTTGTGGAATTCGATCGAGCGGCTCGCGCCGCTCGGCCCCAACTTCGTGTCGGTTACTTACGGCGCCGGCGGTTCGACGCGCGAGCGCACGCACGCCACCGTCAAACGGATTCTGAAGGAAACCGATCTCACCCCGGCCGCGCATCTGACCTGCGTGGCGGCGACGCGCGCGGAGATCGACCGCGTCGTGCGCGGCTATCACGAGGCCGGCGTGCGTCATATCGTGGCGCTGCGCGGCGACCCGGTCGGCGGCGCGGGCGAGCGCTATCAGCCGCATCCGGGCGGCTACGCGAACGCCGCGGAACTGACCGCCGGCATCAAGCGCATCGCGCCGGACGTCGAAGTGTCGGTCTCGGCCTATCCGGAGAAGCATCCCGACAGCGCCACGCTGGATGCCGACATCGACATGCTTCAGGCCAAGGTCGACGCCGGCGCAACCCGCGCGATCACGCAATTCTTTTTCGAGAACGATTTCTACTTCCACTATCTCGAGCGCGTGCGCGCCCGCGGCATTCACATCCCGATCGTGCCGGGTCTGATCCCGGTGCAAAACTACCAGACCATGACGCGCTTTGCCGCGCGCTGCGGCACCTCGGTGCCGTCATGGCTTGCCGAGCGCTTCGAGGGCCTCGATCACGACCCGGCGACACGCAAGCTGATCGCGGCTTCGGTCGCCGCCGAACAGGCGATCGACCTGCTCGACCAGGGCGTCAGCGACTTTCACTTCTACACGATGAATCGCGCCGACCTCGTCTACGCGATCTGCCACCTGCTCGGGATGCGGCCGCAGCCAGCGCGTGTGCCGGCCTTCCCGGATCTCTAGTCGACAGGACCATTCCAGTGCCCACACCGTCCCACAACAAAGCCCGAACCATGCTCGCGGAAGCGGCGTCAAAGCGCATTCTCGTGCTCGACGGCGCGATGGGAACCATGATCCAGGAGCTCAAACTCGACGAAGCCGGCTATCGCGGCGCGCGGTTCGACGCCTGGAATCGCGAGGTGCGTGGCAACAACGACCTGTTGAACCTGACGCGGCCGGACGCCGTGCGCGCCATCCATTTCGCCTATTTCAATGCCGGCGCCGACATCGTCTCGACCAACACGTTCTCGTCGACCACGATCGCGCAGGCCGATTACGGCATGGAGGGCCTGGTCGCCGAACTCAATCGCGCCGGCGCCATGCTGGCGAAGCAGGCCGCGAGCGACGCGCAGGCGCGCGACGGCAGGCCGCGCTTCGTCGCCGGCGCGCTCGGCCCGACCAACCGCACCGCGTCGATCTCGCCGGACGTTTCGAATCCCGGCTACCGGGCGGTGACGTTCGACCAGTTGCGCACGGCCTACGCCGAGCAGACGCGCGGGCTGATCGAAGGCGGCGCTGACCTTTTGCTGATCGAGACGATCTTCGACACGCTCAACGCCAAGGCGGCGATCGCCGCGATCCAGGATGTCACCGAGGAACTGGGTATCGATTTGCCGGTGATGCTGTCCGGCACCATCACCGACCGCTCGGGCCGCCTGCTGTCGGGCCAGACGCCGGAAGCGTTCTGGAACGCGGTGCGCCACGCCGGTCCGTTCACCATCGGCCTCAACTGCGCGCTCGGCGCCAAGGAAATGCGCGAACATGTCGCCGAGCTTGGCCGCGTCGCCGATACTTTGGTGTGCGCTTATCCGAATGCCGGCCTGCCCAACGAATTCGGCTATTACGACGAGAGCCCCGAATTCATGGCCGGGCTGCTCGAAGAGTTTGCGTCCGCCGGCCTCGTCAACATCGTCGGCGGCTGCTGCGGCACCACGCCGGAGCATATCGCCGCCATCGCCAAGGCGGTCGAGGGCAAGACGCCGCGCAAGGTGCCGACGGTGGAGCGCCGCCTGCGGCTCTCCGGCCTCGAAGCCTTCACGCTCACGCCCGACATTCCGTTCGTCAATGTCGGCGAGCGCACCAACGTCACCGGCTCGGCCAAGTTCCGCAAGCTGATTACGGCGGGCGACTACGCAAGCGCGATCACCATCGCGCGCGAGCAGGTCGAGAATGGCGCGCAGATCATCGACGTCAATATGGACGAGGGCCTGCTCGATTCGGAGCAAGCGATGGTCACCTTCCTCAACCTGATCGCGGCCGAGCCCGACATCGCCCGCGTGCCGGTGATGGTCGACTCGTCCAAGTTTTCGGTGATCGAGGCGGGGCTGAAGTGCCTGCAGGGCAAGGCGGTGGTGAACTCGATCTCGCTCAAGGAAGGCGAGGCGGAGTTCATCAAGCATGCCAAGATTGTGCGCCGCTATGGCGCGGCGGTGGTGGTCATGGCGTTCGATGAAAAGGGCCAGGCCGACACCCTTGAACGCAAAGTCGAAATCAGCAAGCGCGCCTACGACGTCCTGGTCAACAAAGTCGGCTTCCCGCCGGAGGACATTATCTTCGACCCGAACATCTTCGCGGTCGCGACCGGCATGGAGGAGCACAACGGCTACGGCGTCGCGTTCATCGAGGCGGCGCGGCAGATTCGCGCAAAGCTGCCGCATGTTCATGTCTCGGGCGGCGTATCGAACCTGTCGTTCGCGTTCCGGGGCAACGAGCGGGTGCGCGAGGCGATGCACTCCGTGTTCCTCTACCACGCCATCCAGGCCGGCATGGACATGGGCATCGTCAATCCGGGCCAGATCGCCGTCTATGACGACCTCGATCCTGAGCTGCGCGAAGCCTGCGAGGACGTGGTGCTCAACCGCAAGCCGGAGGCGGCGGAAAATCTGCTGAAGCTCGCCGACAAGTTCCGCGGCGCCGGCCAGGCAGCCAAGGCCGTCGACACCGCCTGGCGCGACAAGCCGGTCGAGCAGCGGTTGTCCCACGCGCTGGTCCACGGCATCACCGATTACATCGAGACCGATGTCGAGGAGGCCCGTCTCAAGGCGCAGCGTCCGCTCGACGTCATCGAAGGCCCGCTGATGGACGGGATGAACGTGGTCGGCGACCTGTTCGGCTCCGGCAAGATGTTCCTGCCGCAGGTGGTGAAGTCCGCCCGCGTGATGAAGCAGGCGGTCGCGTATCTCATGCCGTACATGGAGAAGGAAAAAGACGGCCGCGCCCATACCAGTTCCAACGGCAAGATCGTGATGGCGACGGTGAAGGGCGACGTCCACGACATCGGCAAAAACATCGTCGGCGTCGTGCTCCAGTGCAACAATTACGAGGTGATCGACCTCGGCGTCATGGTGCCGGCGGCGAAAATCCTCGAGACGGCGCGCAAGGAAGGCGCCGACATCGTCGGCCTCTCGGGTCTCATCACGCCGTCGCTCGACGAAATGTGTCTCGTCGCCGCCGAGATGGAGCGGCAGGGCTTCGACGTACCCCTATTGATCGGCGGGGCGACCACGAGCCGGGTGCATACCGCGGTCAAGATCCACCCGAACTACCAGCGCGGGCAGGCGGTCTACGTGACCGACGCGAGCCGCGCCGTCGGCGTCGCGCAGTCGCTGCTGTCGAAGGAGGCGCGCGGCAAATATGTCGACGGCGTCCGCGAGGAATACGCCAAGATCGCGTCGGCGCATGCCCGCGCGCAGGACGACAAGGCGCGGCTGCCGCTGACCGCCGCGCGCGACAATGCGCTGAAGCTCGACTTTACCGGCCTCGACGCTCCCGCGAAGCCGACCTTCTTCGGCACCAGGAGTTTCGACGATTACCCGGTCGCGGAGCTGGTCGATCACATCGACTGGACGCCGTTCTTCCAGACCTGGGAGCTGACCGGGCGCTTCCCGGCCATTCTCGACGATCCCAAATTCGGCAAGGCAGCGCGCCCGCTCTACGAGGACGCTCAGGCCATGCTGCGCAAGATCGTCGACGAGAAGTGGTTCACCGCGCGCGGGGTGGTCGGCTTCTGGCCGGCCAACGCCGAGGGCGACGACATCATCGTTTATGCCGACGAGGCGCGCAAAACGCCGATCGCGACGCTGCACACGCTGCGCCAGCAACTGGCCAAGCGCGACGGGCGCTTCAACACCGCGCTGTCGGACTTCATCGCGCCGCGCGAGACCGGCGTCGCCGACTATATCGGCGGCTTCGCCGTCACCGCCGGTATCGGCGAGGACGAGATCGCCGACCGCTTCAAGCGTGCCAACGACGACTATTCCTCGATCCTGTGCAAGGCGCTGGCCGACCGGCTCGCGGAGGCCTTCGCCGAGCGCATACATCAACGGGTGCGCAAGGAGTTCTGGGGCTACGAGCCGAACGAAAAGCTGTCCAATGCCGAGCTGATCGCCGAGGAGTATCGCGGCATTCGCCCGGCGCCGGGCTATCCGGCCCAGCCCGATCACACCGAAAAGACCACGCTGTTCAAGCTGCTCGACGCGGAGAATGCGGCCGGAATCAAGCTGACCGAGAGCTTCGCGATGTGGCCGGGCGCGTCGGTGTTGGGGCTCTATTTCGCCCACCCACG
>JBFWZV010000007.1:0-78450 GCA_050184975.1 Pseudolabrys sp.
GCCGTGGTGTCGGCGACATCGACGGTGTTCGCCTCGGACCGCGCGCCCTCGGCCTCCGGGGCGGCGGGCGCGTCGCGTTCGCCGGTTCTGAGGTCGTTGCGCTTGTCGTCCGCCGGGCCGGCACGGCGGTCGGACCTGGAGCGTACGTCGTCGCGGCGGTCGGAATGGCTGCGGTCCGGGTGCGGACGATCGGCCCGCTTCTCGGTGCGTGGCCGGTCGGCCAGGCGGTTGTCGGCATGCGGCGCGGTGTCGAGCGGACGGTTGGCGGCTCGGAAGTTCTCGGCGCGCTGGCCGGCCTCGACGTCGCTGCCGGTCTGGGCGCTGTCGATCAGCGAGGCGAATGTCGGCGTACCGGCCTCGGCGGGGCCGTTCGACGGGCGCTGATGGGGCTTGCTGCTGGCGCCGCCGCCGCTCGCGGCGTGAGCTTGAGACGCAACTTCGGGCACGAATACACCTCTCGATGGATATCCGCCATCGAGGTTTGCAAGCGGCAGGCCAGTCCTGCTCAAAAATTTATTGTTATATTACAATACGTTAACTGGAAGCGCGGAGCGCCAGCGTGTCCCGCGTTGCCGTCGCCGGGAAAAATTTGCCGGTCCGATCCGCGAGCGTGGCAGGGGCGCGCTATTCGGTCTATCTACTGGGCGACCGGCATGAACGCCTGGGCGATCGCCCAGCGCGGCCGCAGCGAAAATTTGACGGACTTGGATGCGTAACAGTCTCGATCTCGAGGGCCGCCCGCAGGACACCCGCGTCGTTGTCGCGATGTCCGGCGGCGTCGATTCGTCCGTCACCGCGGCGCTGTTGAAGGCCGAGGGCTACGACGTGGTCGGCGTCACCCTCCAGCTCTACGACCACGGCGCGGCGACCCACCGCAAGGGCGCCTGCTGCGCCGGTCAGGACATCTACGACGCGCGCGCGGTCGCCGACCGCATCGGCATTCCCCATTACGTGCTCGACTATGAGGAGCGCTTCCGCGAGGCGGTGATCGAACGCTTCGCCGAGAGCTATGTGCATGGCGAGACGCCGGTGCCCTGCATCGACTGCAACCAGACCATCAAGTTCACCGAGCTGCTCTCGACCGCGCGTGAACTCGGCGCGCAGGTGATGGCGACCGGGCACTACGTCGTGTCGCGGGCGCTGGCGAACGGAACCCGCGCGATCTACCGCGCCCGCGAGGAAGACCGCGACCAGAGCTACTTCCTGTTCAACACCACGCGCGAGCAGCTTGCCGCGCTGCGTTTCCCGCTCGGCGACCGCACCAAGCTCGAGACGCGGGATCTCGCGCGGCGCTACGGCCTCGTCGTCGCCGAGAAGCACGACAGCCAGGACATCTGCTTCGTGCCGTCCGGCAAATATACCGACGTGATCGAGCGGCTGAAGCCGGGCGCGGCCGAACCGGGCGAGATCGTCGATCTCAACGGCAAGGTGCTGGGTGCCCATTCCGGCATCATCCATTTCACCATCGGGCAGCGCCGCGGCCTCGGGGTCGCGACCGGCGCGCCGCTCTATGTGGTGCGACTTGACGCCGAGCGCCGCCGCGTCGTGGTCGGCCCGCGCGAGGCGCTGCGCACGCGGCGGATCAAGCTGCGGGACGTCAACTGGCTCGGCGACGGCACGCTCGGCGAAACGCTCGCCGACGACCGTTTCGAAGTGTTCGTCAAGGTGCGGTCGACCCGTCCGCCGCAGGCGGCCTGGCTGCGTCACGCCAACGGCGCCTATGAGGTCGAACTGATCGACGGCGAGGACGGCGTGTCGCCCGGACAGGCCTGCGTGTTCTACGACGCCCGCGACGGCCAGGCCCGCATGCTCGGCGGCGGCTTCATCGCCAGCGCCCAGAGCGCCGCCGACATCGCGGCCCGGCCGGCAACCGCCGCCACCGCATCCGCGCGCGGCTGACGTCACGCATGAGCTCGGCAGCGTTCAACCGCGACAGCATCACGCGGGCCTATGACCGGTGGGCGCCGGTCTACGATCTCGTCTTCGGCAAGGTGTTCGACGTCGGCCGCCGCTCGGCGATCGCCGCGGCCGAAGCGGTCGGCGGCCGTATCCTCGAGGTCGGCGTCGGCACCGGCATCTCGCTGCCGGACTATGCGCGCAACAACCGCATCACCGGCATCGACATTTCCGCGGCGATGCTGCGCAAGGCGCAGGAGCGGGTGAGGGAACAAAACCTCACCCATGTCGAGGCGCTGGCCGTGATGGATGCGACCCGTCTCGCGTTTCCGGACGCCGCGTTCGATGTCGTCGTGGCGCAGTATGTCATCACCGCGGTGCCGGACCCGGAGGGCACGCTCGACGAGTTCGTGCGGGTGACGCGGCCGGGCGGCGAGATCATCCTCGTCAACCACATCGGCGCGGAGAGTGGACCGCGCTGGCTGTTCGAACAGGCGTTCTCGCCGATCGCGCAGCGGCTCGGCTGGCGGCCGGAGTTTAAATTCGCCCGCATCGCTGACTGGGCCGCGAAGAACGGCCAGGTGGAACTGATCGAGCGGCGGCCGGTGCCGCCGTTGGGGCATTTCTCGCTGATCCGCTACCGGCGGCGCTGAATTTTCCGCCGATTTACGAAAAAACCTCGTGGCGCCATTGGCTTGCTTGACAGCGTTTCGCCCGCATCCCTATATCCGGCGCGTGTGGCGGGGTAGCTCAGTTGGTTAGAGCAGCGGAATCATAATCCGGAGGTCGGGGGTTCAAATCCCTCCCCCGCTACCAAGTTTCCCACACGAGACATCAGGACGAGGACGCTGGCGCGAACGAAGGGGCGTCCGCGCGAAAAAATGATCGGCGGGGCGCCGGGCACCCCGCCGTTCGCAGCGTGGTCGCAATCGCGTTGCGCTATTGGTTGGCCTTGGCCTCCTGCATTTCACCGATCGCCGTCTTGATGTCGTCGTTGGTGTAGCCCTTGCCCTTGAGAGTCTGGATGATCTTCTTGTTGCTCATCCCTTTGCTCTTCATGCTCTCGATTTCGTATTTGATCTGGTCGACCTCTTTGCGGTTCTTCGGGTTGAACCAGAACTTGTTCGCCGTATCGATCATCTTCTTCGCTTCGTCGCGCTTGCGTTTGTTGGCGCGAGCGTCGAGCTGACGGGCGAGCTTGAGAGCCTGCTGACGCGAATTTTCATTCTTCGCGCAGCGGAAATCCTCGGCGGCTTCGCGAGCCTTGGCCGCGGCATCGCGATAACTGTCCGGATCCGAGACGGCAAAGCTCTCATCCGAGCTGCGGCCGGCCTGCAGCGCCTCGTTGTAGGCGCTGGTGCCGCGCGACGCGAACGACCCGAAGACCGGCGATTTCCCGGCGCAGCCCGGCGGAAGTTTTTGCTCCGCAGTCTGCTGCGGTTCGGCTGGCGCGGTGTCGGTCTGTTGCTGTTGGAAGATGTTGAACGGCAGCACTGGCGTCGAACCGGTGATGTTGTCGTAGATTTCCTGCTGTGTCGGTCCGAGGTTCGTGCCGGCGCTGATCCCTCCGACGCCGTCGCCGACCGAACTGGCGATGTTGCCGAGGATGTCGATCGCCACCGGTGCAAGCTCAATGGCGATGCCAGCCGCCGCGATCCCGGCGCCGACATAATTGGCACCTCCGCCGCCGCCCCCGCTGTAACTGCGGCCGCAACTGCCGTAGGCCCATTGGTTGGATGCGAGACAGCGTGCTGTCGCAGGCTCGAGCGTGAGAACAACCGTCGTAATGGCGGTCGCACCGGTCGCGCATGCAAGAGCAATCGGGCGCAGGCGCCCGGAGAATAGAGAAAATGACATGACGTCCCCCAGTGGCCCGCCGGACGCGGTCGCGGCCGTCGCGGGCTGACGACAATGCTATCATTTTACCAGTCTGCCGACAGCGCCCGACGCTCGCACGTCACACAAAACGATGGGGGGGGTGGCGCTAGCGTGGCGCCGATTGCGCCGTTTTCGGAATGTCCTGTCCGTTGTGAACGATGCCCACAATCGGGACGTGCGGCGCCGCCGCCGCCGCAACCTCAACTGCGTTCGAGCGCGCGTTCCAGCCGCTTGCTCAGGAACCAGGACAGCGCCAGGAACGCCACCAGCATCACGACGCCGAGGCCGGAGGCGGCATCGTTCATGAGTTTTTCCGAGAGCTGGCCGAACGCATAGCCGGCCGAGACGACGGCTGCGGACCAAAGACCCGCCGCGATGAAGTTGAGCGCAAGAAACGTCGACCACGGCAGCCGCGAGACGCCATAGGCGAAACCGGCGACGCCGCGAATGCCGTGCGGATAGCGATGAAACAGGATCATCCAGACATAGTGATGGTCGGCGAGCCGCGCCGCGATCTGGACGGCGCGTTGCAGCCGCGGAAAGCGCGCGAGCCAGTCGGTGCCGAAACGCCGCCCGATCCAGAACCGCACGACGTCGCCAGCGAAGCTGCCGAACCAGCACACGATGACGAGGGTGCCGTAACCCAGCGCGCCCGATTGCGCCGCGTAGCCGGCAAACAGCGCGAACAACAGGCTGTGCGAGGCGGCATAGGCGAACATCAGGCTGTAGGCCATGTCGCCGTGCTGGCGGATCAGGTCGAGAAACGAAGCAAGGTCGGTCGGGAACATCACCATGGCGGCGACGATAGCATGCCGTCGCCGGCAAGGTCGCGGGCGATATTGGGGCGGGCGAAATTCCGGCCCGCCCGTTTGAAGCCGCCAGGCTACGCCGCTTTGGCGATCGCCTGCCCGTTGTGGACGATACGCACCTTCGGCTCGGTCGGCGTCTTGGAGGCGGCGTGCAGGTAGCAGGTCCGCGCGGCGATCGTCAGCAACTGCAGATGCGTTTCGACCGGCGCCTCGCCGTTGAGGAAAAGATGCGTGTCGATCGGCGCGACCGCCGCCTTGTCGCCGGCGGTGGAGGGTGTGAACTGCACCAGCCGCACCTGGCGAATGTTCATCTTCATGTTCTCGATATAGCGCGACAGCTGCGTCATGTAGCAGAACGCGATGCCGGCCGAGAGCAGGGCGATCCCCGTCGGCGCGACTTCGTTGGCGCTTTCATCGCCGGTCAATTTGAAGTGGCTGCATCCCGGCAAGGTCAGGAAGGTGTCGACCTCGAACAGCCCGTCGCTGCCGACCGAACGGCCTTCGCCGACGATGTTGCGCAACAGCTTGTTGGTGACGCTCGGCGAGGCTGGCTCGATGGTACCCTGTTCGACGACGCCGGTTTTCTGGATGAGATCGCGGCGCGCGCCGGCCTCGAGCGGGCGCGGCGCTCTGGAGTAAACCGTATAGGGGTCGTCAGCCGCGACGAGCGGCGAGTTGACGATACCCTCGACGTCGCGGCGGCGACCGTTGACGTAGAGAGCGAAGGTGTTGGCGGTCATCGGCGTGCGCAGGAAGGCCATCGCCGGCGAGGTATCGAGCGCCGTGGCGACCAGCGCGGCGACTGCCTCGGTGGTCGCGTCGCTGTCGATGCGCAGATCGATGTCGGGCGCCTCGGCATGGCCTTCGCCGGTGCCGTGGATGAAGGAGCCGGTCAGCCAGTAGTGGTTGACGAGGCGCATGTCGACGCCGCGCAGCGCGATGTTGCGCTGGCCGGCCAGGCGGCGGATGCGGCCATAGAGGTCGCATTGCAGGCCGGCGTTGAAGAAGCCGAGCGGGAACGGCGCGAGGTCGGTGCCTTTGAGATGGAGGCCTTCGTCGGAGGTCAGCCGCCACTGCGTGCCGCCGTCGCCTTCGGTGACCACGGCTTCCTTCTGGTGAACGGCCATCTGCCGCGCTTCGACCTTGATGGTGCCGCCCTTCGCCAAGAGATCGGCGCGGCCTTTCCCGGCGCGCAGCTTGAAGGCAAGCGGATCGCCATTCATGTCGATGGTGTCGGTGAGGGTGGCGTCCATGATGTCCTCCGCGGGTAGCGCTATGCTCGCGGGTCCGCGGCGGCGCCTGTTGTGATGCGGCCAGCCAATCATTCCGGACACAACCTGACCAGCCGAAAATCCGGTCACGCACTCACGTCCACTTGAGCGTCCCAGCAAGTCTTTGTTTTAGTTCTGATTTCATGACGCCAAAAATCGTGATTGCCGGCGTTATTGCGAGTGAACGTTCATTCTCTTATTGTGCGCCGCGAAAAACCGGGTGATCCCGGAGGGAGATTCACGCATGGCCCGAGTTACCGTTCAGCGGCAGGCGGACCGCCGCGAGGAAATTCTGGCGGCGGCGAAGATCTGCTTTGCCCGCAGCGGATTTCACCAGACCTCGATGAACGACATCTGCGCCGCCGCGGGTATGAGCGCCGGCAATCTCTACCGCTACTTCAAGTCCAAGGAAGACATCATCATCGGCATCGCCGAGCGCCAGAGCGTGGAGGCGGCGGAAAGTTTCGCTGCCGTGAGCCGGGCGGAAAATTTCCGCGAAGCCTTCGCCGGACTTGCCCGCTATCACCTGGTCGAGCGCGATCTCGACGACATCAATCTCTGCGCCGAAGTGATGGCGGAAAGCCGCCGCAATGCAGAGGTCGCGCGCACGCACGCCGCCATCGAGACAAAGCTCAAGGACGAGCTTGCGGCCATGCTGCGCAAGGCGGCGGCGCGCGGCGAGATCGTCAGCGAATTCGACCTCGATCACGTCGCGGACGTCTTGTTCGCACTTGGTGACGGATTTTTCTGGCGCCGCTCGGTCGATCCGAAATTCGATCCCGGGGCGATGCTGCCGATGGTGCTGAAAATGGTCGACAGTCTGCTCACGCCGGGAGCCGGAAAGCCGGTGCAGGTGAAATAATGAAAGCCAGTCGTGTCGTTGCGGTGGGTCTCGTTGCGGTTGCCGTGCTGTGGATTGGCTCGGGCTACCTCTTCACTCACGAGAAGCCGGTGAGCGAGGCCGCGATCCGCGCGCCCGCCACCGCACACAAGCCGTTCCGTGTCGCCGTCATCGAAGCGCAGCAGGTGCCGCACAGCCGCAAGCTGATCCTGTCCGGCCGCACCGAGGCAATCCACAAGATGATGGCGATCGCCCGCACCAACGGCACCATCGTCGAACTCAACGTGCGCCGCGGTTCCCACGTCAACAAGGGCGACGTCATCGCACGGCTGTCCGACGAGGCGCGCGTCGCCCAGGTCGCGCAGGCGCGTGCGCTGGTGACGCAGCGCAAATCCGAACTCGAAGCCAAGCGCCGGCTGATCGAAACCGGGGCGCTGCCGCGGCTCGATCTCGGCAATCTCGAAGCGCAGCACAAGGCCGCCGAGGCGGCACTCGCAGCCGCCGACGTCGAACTCGACCGCAGCGCGGTGATTGCGCCGTGGTCCGGCGTCATTACCGACGTGCCGGTCGAGCCGGGGCAGGCGGTCACCGCCACCAAGGAAATCGCGCAGATCGTCGCGCTCGACCCGATGCTGGTCGTGGTCGAGGTGTCGGAACGCAAGCTGCCCGGCGTCAAGGTCGGCGCCGAGGTTGAGGTGCGCCTGATTACGGGCGTTGCCGCGAAGGGGCGCATTCGCTTCGTGTCGAAATCGGCGAGCCAGACCACGCGCACTTACCGCGTCGAGGTCGAGGTGCCCAATCCCGGCGGTGAAATTCCGGACGGCATCACGTCCGAGGTGGCGATCGCGCTGACGGCCGAACCGGCGACACGGGTGCCACGTTCGGCGCTCACGTTCTCCTCCGGCGGTGAACTCGGCGTGCGGATCGTCGGCGCCGACAACAAGGTGGCGTTCCTGCCGGTGACGGTCGCCGAAGACGAGCAGACCTTCATGTGGGTGGCGGGCGTCCCCGACCGCGCACGCGTCATCGTGCAGGGCCAGGATTTCGTACGCGAGGGCCAGGTGGTTGAGCCTGTCCTCGCCGGCGCCGCGCTGTCGGCGGTGCGCTGACGGCGGGGAAGGATTTTTCGCATGCGCGCCATCGTCAACTACGCGGTCAGCCACGCCCGGCTCACCATCGCGCTGCTGGTGTTCCTGCTGGTCGCCGGCTTTTCGGCCTATGTGACGATCCCCAAGGAAGCCGAGCCCGACGTTCGCATTCCCATCATCTATGTGCAGCTTGCCCAGCGCGGCATCAGCCCGGAGGATGCCGAGCGCCTGTTGTTGCGGCCGGTCGAGACGCAGCTGAAGTCGGTCGCCAACGTCAAGGAAATGCGGTCGACGGCCTATGAGGGCGGCGGCTACGTGCTGCTCGAATTCGAGGCCGGCTTCAACGCGACCGCGGCGCTCGCCGACGTGCGTGCCAAAGTCGATCAGGCCAAGCACGACATGCCGCGCGACATGGACGAGCCGCAGGTGCTCGAGGTCAACCTGTCGCTCTATCCCGTTCTGGTGGTGGCGCTGGCCGGCGACGTGCCGGAGCGTACGATGCTTCGGATCGCGCGCGAAGCCAAGAACCAGATCGAGCAAGTGCCGGGCGTCCTCTCGGCCGAGCTGCGCGGCGCACGCGACGAGGCGGTCGAGATCATTGCCGAGCCGATGCTGATGAAGAGCTACGGCGTCACGCTCGACCAGATCACGTCAATCATGCAGTCGTCGAACACGCTGGTCGCTGCCGGCGCGCTCGAGGGCGAGACCGGCCGCTTTTCGGTGAAGGTGCCCTCGCTGATCGAGAAATCGCAGGACGTGCTGAGCATTCCGGTCGCGGCGACCAGCAGGGCGGTCGTCACGCTCGGCGACGTCGCCAAGGTGAAGCCGACCTTCAAGGATGCGACCTCGATCACCCGCGTCAACGGCCGTCCGGCCATGACCATCGAAGTGTCGAAACGTACCGGCGCCAACCTGATCGAGACGGTCGACGGCGTGAAGGCGCTGGTCGAAAAGATGAAAAAGCAATGGCCGGCGGCGGTGCAGGTCTCGTTCACCCAGGACAAGTCCAAGGTGATCCGCACCATGCTGTCGGATCTCCAGAATTCGGTGGCGATGGGCGTGCTGCTGGTCACCGTCATCATTCTGTTTGCGCTTGGCTTCCGCGCCTCGCTGTTTATCGGCATCGCCATTCCGGTGTCGTTTCTGACCGGTGTGCTCGGGCTTCAGCTCGCGGGGCTGACCGTCAATATCGTGGTGCTGTTCTCGCTGATCCTCGCGGTCGGCATGCTGGTCGACGACGCCATCATCGTCTCGGAATTCGCCGAGCGGCGGATGTCGGAGGGCATGGCGCCGCGCGAAGCCTATACGATGGCCGCGGTCCGCATGGCGGGTCCGGTCACCGCGGCGACGGCGACGCGCGTCGCGGCGTTCTCGCCGCTGCTGTTCTGGCCGGGCGTGGTCGGCGAGTTCATGAAGTATCTGCCGATCACGCTGATCGCGACGCTGTCGGCATCGCTGGTGGTCGCGCTCGTCTTTACACCGACGCTCGGCGCGCTGCTCGGCAAAGCGGCGCCGGTCGCGCCCGACGAGCGCCTTGCCGACCGTGGTCCCTATATGCGTTTCGTACGCTTCGCGCTGCGCCGGCCGGGTTCCGTGCTGATCGCGGCGGTGGCGTTGCTGATTGCCGTGCAGGTCGCCTACGGCAGGCTCGGCAACGGCGTCGAATTCTTCCCCAATGTCGAGCCCGACTACGGGCAGGTCATCATCCACGCGCGCGGCAATCTCTCGCTCGACGAGAAGAACCGGCTGATCGGGCAGGTCGAAAAGCGCGTGCTCGAATTCGACTCGCTGAAGACTGTTTACACCCGGATCGGCGAGCAGCCGCGCGGCTCCAACGAACTGAGCGAGGACACCATCGGCGTGATCCAGTTCGAATTCGTCGACTGGAAGCAGCGGCCGAAGGCGCACACCATCATGGATGCGATCCGCGAGAAGACCGCGGATATTCCCGGCATTCTGGTCGAGGTGACGGCGCCGCGCGCCGGTCCGCCGACCGGAAAGCCGATCCAGGTGCAGCTTGCCGCGATTGATCCCGTCAATCTCGCGCCGGCCGCGAAGAAAGTAGCGGCGATCCTTGCCCAGCGCGACGACATCCGCGATCTCGACGACGGCCTGCCGCTGCCGGGCATCGACTGGCGCATCGCGGTCGACAAGGCGGAGGCCGCGAAATACAACGCCTCGGTCTCGACCGTCGGCGGCGCGGTGCAGCTCGTCACCAACGGCCTGAAAGTCAGCGAGTACCGGCCGGCCGACAGCGACAAACCCGTCGACATCATCGTGCGGTTTCCGCCCGAACGGCGCAGCCTCGACCAGATCGACGAACTGCGCGTCAATCTCACCGGCGGCAGCGTTCCGATCGGCAATTTCGTCAAGCGGGAGGCGGCGCCGCGGGTCGGCTATCTCAACCGTGTCGGTGGCCACCGCGTCATGACGGTCGCTTCCAACGTTGCCGAGGGCGTGCCGACGGCGCGGGTGCAGCAGGAGATCACCGCCGAGCTTGCCAAGACCGATCTCGGCCCCGGCGTCACCTTCAGGCTCAAGGGCGAAGATGAGGAGCGCGAGAAGGCATCCGCCTTTTTGATGAAAGCATTCGGCACCGCGCTGTTTCTGATCTTCGCGATCCTGCTCGCGCAGTTCAACCGGCTGACCTCGGTGTGGCTGGTGATGACGGCGGTGATGCTGTCGACCATCGGCGTGATGGCGGGCCTCATGATCATGGGCCAGGCCTTCGGCGTGGTGATGACCGGCATCGGCGTCATCGCCAATGCCGGCGTGATCGTGAACAACAACATCGTGCTGATCGACACCTACGACCGGCTGCGCCGCGAGGGCCAGAGCGCCTATGATGCGGTGATCGAGACCTGCCGCGAGCGCACGAGGCCGGTACTGTTGACAGCGGTGACCGCGATTCTCGGCGTTCTGCCCATCGCGTTCGGCGTCAATCTCGACTTCTTCGCCCGCGAGGTGACGGTGGGCGCACCGTCGACGCAGTGGTGGATTCATTTGTCCACAGCCATCGTGTTCGGCCTCGGCTTCGCGACGGTGCTGACGCTGATTGTCACGCCGGCGGCACTGCTGCTGATCGAGCGCATGGCGGAGTGGCGCCGCCGCAACGTGGCGCGATTCGGCGACACGGTCGCACATGCGCGACCGCGCGATTTTCTGCTGCGGCTCATGCCGAAATGGGGCCGTTAAGCGGCGGCCGTCGCACTGCTGACACGATCTGACAGGCGTCGATGCTAAGCTCACCACAGCGCGGCGCGTGAGTCATCGAATCGCAGTGCGCTCGGCGCTCGATATCGATCACATGCGCGTCAGGTGGGCGCATGTCGGCACTTGAAGGTTGCCCCTTCAGCCTGAGAATGGAACAATCGAATCGCAACCTGCCGCGATCGCCGTGGCCGGGCGTTTCGTGTTGTCATTCGTTCGCCGGGACCTATATGTCCCCCTGAAGTGCTTGTTGAAAGCCTGGGCCTGCAAGGCCCGACCGGGAGTGCAGGCCATCATGGCGCGACCTTTGCCGCGATCCGAAACCCCTGAGATTCTGCGTGGCGCCGCGGTGCAGCCGGCGCCACGGCCAGCCGGCGTCTCGCTCGACGAGCAGCGCGCATTCTGGCGCGAGGCGTTCCGGACCGTGCGCGCCGAAACCGAAGCGCGGGCGGCGGCGCTGTCGCCGGAGGACCAGATCGTCCAGTCGATGGCCGATGCGAGCCCGACGAAGTGGCATCGCGCCCATGTGACGTGGTTCTTCGAAACGTTTCTGGTGAAGCCGAACGATGCTTCGTATCAAGAATACGACGCGAGATTTCCGTTTCTGTTCAACTCCTATTATGTCGCCGCCGGCCCGCGCCACGCGCGGCCGCAGCGCGGTCTCATCACCCGGCCTCATCATGCCGACGTCACCGCCTACCGCGCCCATGTCGATGCGGCGGTCGAGAGGCTGATCGACGCGGTGCCCGCGGCACAGGCGGGCGAATTTTTTCGCGTTCTCGAAATTGGCCTGCACCACGAGCAGCAGCATCAGGAATTGCTGCTGACCGACATTCTGCACGCCTTCGCGCAGAACCCGACTTTTCCGGCCTATGACACGAACTGGCAGGCGCCCAAGCGCGCGCTGTCGCAGGGCGGCTACGCGGAACTCGCCGGCGGCATTTACGACATCGGCCACCACGAGGCGGGTGGCGACGGCGGCTATTGTTTCGACAACGAGACGCCGCGCCACCGGACATTGATCGTGGACGTCAAGATCGCGCGTCAGATGGTGAGCAATGCCGAGTGGCTCGACTTCATCGCCGACGGGGGCTACGCGACGGCCTCGCTATGGCTGTCGGACGGCTGGGCCGCGGTGCAGGGCGAGGGCTGGCAGGCGCCGGGCTATTGGGTCGAGCGCGACGGCGCGTGGCATGTGATGACGCTCGCGGGCCTGCGGCCGGTCGATCCCGCCGCGCCGGTCTGCCATGTGAGCTATTACGAAGCCGACGCCTTCGCGCGCTGGGCCGGCAAGCATCTGCCGAGCGAACAGGAGTGGGAGATCGCGGCGCGCAAGGGCCTGCTCGATGACGCCTTCGGCTTCCTGTGGCAGTGGACCCGCAGCGCCTATCTGCCTTATCCGGGCTACCGCGCCGCCGATGGCGCGCTCGGCGAATACAACGGCAAGTTCATGGTCAATCAGATGGTGCTGCGCGGCTCCTCGCTGGCGACGCCCGCCGGCCATGCGCGCGCGAGCTATCGCAATTTCTTTTATCCGCCGTCGCGCTGGCAGTTCAGCGGCGTGCGGCTCGTCGAATTTCCCTGACCAGACAGATTCAAGAGGCGTCGATGATGACAGCAGCCGCCCGTGCGATCCGCCAAAACAGGCAGGACACCGCTTCCTCCGAATTCGAGGCCGACGTGATCGCGGGTTTCAGCAAGGCGCAAAAATCGCTGTCGCCGAAATATCTCTATGACGAGACCGGTTCGCAACTGTTCGAGGAGATCACCGAAACGCCGGAATATTATCCGACGCGCACCGAGATGAGCATCCTGCGCGAGCGCGCGTCCGATATCGCCGCGCTCATTCCTCCGGGCGCGGCGATCATCGAGTTCGGCAGCGGCTCCAACAAGAAGGCGCGTATTCTGCTCGATGCCTGCGGCCCGCTCGCGGCCTATGTGCCGGTCGACATCAGCGGCGAGATGCTGATGCAGGAAGCGCAGGCGCTGCACGCGGACTTTCCCGATCTCAAGGTGCGGCCGGTGGTCGCCGACTTCACCCAGAAATTCGAGCTGCCGGCGGAAGCGAAGGCCGCGCCGGTGCGGGTCGGTTTCTTTCCCGGCTCGACCATCGGCAATTTCGAGCCGCACGCGGCGGCGGCGTTCTTGCGCAACGCGGCGGGAATTCTCGGCGACGGCGCGCTGATGATCGTCGGCGCCGATCTCATCAAGCCGTCCGGCATTCTCAACGCGGCCTATAACGACTCCAAGGGCGTGACCGCGCGTTTCAACCTGAATCTGCTCGCCCGCATCAACCGCGAACTCGACGGCGATTTCGACCTGACGGCTTTCGAGCACCACGCTTTCTTCAACCGAGAGCGCAGCCGGATCGAGATGCATCTGGCGAGCCTGAAGCGGCAGCGGGTGCGGGTCGCCGGCGGGACGTTCGAATTTCGGGTGGGCGAAACCATCCACACCGAAAACAGTTACAAATATTCGATCGAGTCGCTCGGTTCGCTCGCCCGCGGCGTGGGCTGGGCGCCGGTCGCGGCCTGGACCGATCGTCTGGGCCTGTTTTCGATCCAGGCCTTCAAGCTCGCTGCCGCGCCTGCGAAAAGCGTATCGTAGGCTCGCTCAATCCGCGCTCGCCATTGGCGGCTGTTTGCGATAACGCTTGGCCGGCCGCCGCGCTCGGCTGCGTCGGCGCTAGTCGGACAAGCAGGATCAATCGATGAAAATTGTCGGGTTCGAGAAGAACAATGCGTTGCACCTCGGCGTGGTCGAGGGGGATTCCGTGATCGACCTCCAGGCGGTCGATCCCAAGGTGCCGGGCGACCTCGGCGAATGGCTGCGAGCCAATAACGGCGATACGAAGCCGCTGGCCGACCTTGCCGCGAAGGCGCCGTCTGCGGCGAAGCTGCCGCTCGCAGGCCTGAAATTCGGCCTGCCGGTTGCACGCCCGCCAAAGATCATCTGCCTCGGGCTCAATTATCTCGACCACGTCAAGGAAGGCCCGCAGAAGGACAATATCCCGAAGTTCCAGTCGATCTTCTTCCGCATGCTGTCGTCGCTGGTGCCGCACAAGCACCCATTGCTGCGGCCGAAAAAGTCGATCCAGTTCGACTACGAGGGCGAGCTGGTCGTGGTGATCGGCAAACGCGCCAAGCATCTGACGCTCGAAAACGCCTGCGACTGCGTCGCCGGCTACACGGTCGGCAACGAGGGCTCGATCCGCGAGTATCAGCGACACACGACGCAGTGGGGCATGGGCAAGAATTTCGACGAGTCGGGCAGCGTCGGGCCCTGGATGGTGACGGCGGACGAATTGCCGCGTGGCGGCAAGGGTCTCAAGATCGAAACGCGCCTCAACGGCAACACCATGCAATCCTCGAACACCGACTATTTCATGTTCCCGGTCGCGGAATCGCTCGTCTATCTCACCGAGGGCATGACGCTGGAGCCCGGCGATATCCTGTTCACCGGCACGCCCTCCGGCGTCGGCCATGCACGCAAGCCCGAACCGGTCTGGATGAATGCCGGAGACACTGCCGAGGTCGAGATCCAGGGCATCGGCGTGTTGTCGAACACGATCGCCGACGAAAAGTAAGGCCGGAGCGGGGAGTGCGATGGCGGAAAAGCTGAACGTCGTGATGGTGTGCGGGTCGCTCCGCAAGGCCTCCTACAACCGGTCGGTCATGCAGGCGCTGCCGGCGCTGGCTCCGGAGGGCATGACGCTGACCGAAGCACCGTCCTATGCCGGCTTTCCGCACTACAATTACGACCTGCATGCCGACGGCAAATTTCCCGCCGACGTCGAGGCCTGGTGCGATGCGATCCGCAAGGCCGATGGCGTTGTCTTCGTGTCGCCGGAGTTCAACTGGTCGATCCCGGCGCCGATGAAGAACGCCATCGACTGGTGCTCGAAGGTCAAGGACGTGCCGTTCAAGGATAAGCCGGTCGCGATCCAGTCGGCCTCGACCGGCCCGATGGGCGGCTCGCGAATGCAGTATCACCTGCGCATGGCGCTGACGACCATCGAAGCGATCATCTTCGCCAAGCCCGAAGTCATCGTCAGCATGGCGCAGAACAAGATCAACGACAAAGGCGAACTGACCGACGAGACGACCCGCAAGATCATCGGTACGCAACTCGCCGCTTTCGCCAGGTTCATCGTGCGGGTGCGGGACTAGACGTATTCGCCCGGTTCAATGCGAAAACGGCCGGGCAAATGGCCCGGCCGTTTGCATTGAAGCCTGCCGCGGCGATCAGGCTGCCGGCTTGTAGTTCGGGAACAGCATCGGCCGCATCTTCGGATGCGCCGGCCTCATGCGCGGCACGATCGGCGGCTCGGCGCCGAGCTCCAGCGCAGCATGGATCGGCCAGCGCGGGTCGTACATCGCGCCGCGCGCCAGCGCCACCATGTCGGTCTTGCCCGAGGAGATCGCGTCGTTGGCCTCGCGGGCGCCGGTGATCAGGCCGACCGACATGGTCGTCATGCCGGTTTCCTTCTTCACGCGCTCGGCGAAGGGCACATTGAAATTGGGCGCGAACGGAACCTTCTGCCGGGAGTCGAGATTGCCGCTGGAAACGTCCATGTAGTCGCAGCCGAGCGCCTTCAGCTCGTGCGCGAATTTCACGGTGTCTTCGATCGTGGTGCCGCCCTCGACCCAATCGACCGCGGAGACGCGGATGCCGAGCGGCTTGTCGCTCGGCCAGGCGGCACGGATCGCGGCGAACACTTCGAGCGGGTAACGCATGCGCTTTTCCAGCGACCCGCCATACTCGTCGGTGCGCTGGTTCGACAGCGGCGACAGGAACTGGTGCAGCAGATAGCCGTGCGCCGAGTGCAGTTCGAGCAAGTCGTAGCCGACGCGCTCGGCGCGCTTGGTAAAGGACACAAAGTCCGCGAGCGTCGCCTTCATTTCGTCCTTGGTGATGGCGCGCGGCACATGCCAGGTCGGGTCGTAGGGGATCGCCGACGGCGCGAGCGTCTCCCAGGCCCCGTCGTCCTTGCCGAGCGGCGTGCCGCCCATCGCCGGCGGCTTGGTCGATCCCTTGCGGCCGGCATGGCCGATTTGCAGGCCGTGCTTGGATGGGCCCCACTGCCGTGCGAAATCGACCACGCGCTTGAGCGCTTTTTCGTTGTCGTCGGAATAAAGCCCGGCGCATTTCAGGCTGATGCGGCCGACCGGATTGACGTCGGTCATCTCGGCGATGATGAGGCCGAAGCCGCCGAGCACGAACTGGCCGATATGCATGAGGTGCCAGTCGGTCGCGCTACCGTCGTTGGAGGCGTACTGGCACATCGGCGACACCGCGATGCGGTTCGGGATGGTGAGGCCGCGAAGCGTGATCGGCGAGAGCAGGGCAGCGGTCATGGGCGGAAATCCTCGGCAGGAAGACTGAATGGGCGGGTCGCGGCGGATCATATCCGGCAAGGCCGGACCGTCAAATTGACGGCTCCGTGAAGATATGGTCGATCTGGCGCTGGTAAAGCCCGCGCAAAATATAAAGACGGTGGGCGGAAGCGGAGGAACGATGGGACGGCTTTCCGGACGCGCGGCGATTGTCACCGGCGGCGCACGAGGCATCGGCGCCCATTATTCGCGGGCGCTGGCCACGGCCGGCGCGCGAGTCATGATTGCCGACATCGAGGACGGCAACGCGCTTGCCGCCGAACTCGCGCAGGCGAACGGCGCCAATTCCGCGACCAGCGCGCATTGCGACGTCAGCGACGAGAATTCGGTCAAGGCGCTGGTGGCGCAGACGCTGGAGCGGTTCGGCCAGATCGACATCCTGGTCAACAACGCCGCGCTTTACGCCAAGCTGACTCCACGCAACTACGACGAGTGGGATGTCGAGACTTGGGACAAGGTGATGGCCGTCAATGTCCGCGGTTCTTATCTGATGGTGAAACACGTTGCGCCGCACATGATCGCTCGCAAGAGCGGCAAGATCATCAACATCGCCTCGGGTGCGCCCTATAAGGGCGTCCCGCGCATGCTGCCCTATGTCACCTCGAAGGGCGCGGTGATTGCGTTTACCCGCTCGCTGTCGCGCGAGCTTGGCGGCCACGGCATCAACGTCAACACGCTGTCGCCGGGCTATATCCTGAGCGATACCGGGCTTGCCAACACCACGCATGTCGAGGAGGAGCGGGCGCCGGTGCGCAACAGCCGCGCCTTCAAGCGCGACGCCTTTCCGGAAGACCTGGTCGGCACGCTCGTTTTCCTCGCCTCGAGCGACAGCGATTTCATCACCGGCCAGTCGATTGTGGTGGACGGAGGCTCGGTTAATAACTGAAGCTGATGGCGAGACCGGAACGGCTCTGAGCCAGCGGCATGGCCGCTTTGCAGTATTTTTCCGGCGTTTCGGCGGACAAATTCCTGCGGTATAGTCCCGGCCAATCGAACGAATTCGCAAGACGGAGGACGCTCATGGCAGTCGCCACCACCGAGGCAGCCGGTTCCAAGCACAATATTCAAGGCGCCCGGCAGGCTTATTACGACAAGATTTCCAAGTATCACCTCGCGCCACTCTGGGAGGTGCTCAAGGGCCTGGTAACGCCCGAGCCCAAGACCCAGATGGTGCCGGCGCTGTGGAAGTTCCCCGAAGTCGAGAAGCTGATGCTCGAGGCCGGCGACGTCATCACCGCCGAGGAGGCCGAGCGCCGCGTGCTGGTGCTCGAGAACCCCGGCGATCCCGGCAAATCGAAGATCACCAATTCGCTGTTCGCCGGTATCCAGCTCATCATGCCGGGCGAGATCGCCGACGCGCACCAGCACGTCGCCTCCGCGATCCGCTTCGTCTTGAAGGGCAAGGGCGCCTACACCGCGGTCGAGGGCGAGAAGGCGGAGATGGAGCACGGTGACTTCATCATCACCGCGAACTGGGCGCCGCACGACCATGGCAATCCCGGCAAGGAGCCGGTGATGTGGCTCGACGTACTCGACATGCCGACCATCAATCACTTCCAGACGTCGTTCGCCAACCACTTCGACGAGAAGATGCAGAACGTCAACCACGAGAACGGCGACTCGTTCGACCGTTATGCCTCGGGCGTGCTGCCGGACGGCGAGGCGGCCGACGTGTTCTTCAAGCGTAGCCCGGTCATCAACTATCCGTACTCGAAGATGAAACCGATCCTCGACCGGCTGAAGAAGACCGGCGACGTCGACAAGTGTCACGGCGCGCGGGTGCGCTACGCCAATCCGGTCAACGGCGGCCCGGTGCTGCCGACCATGGGCGCCAATCTCGCGCTGCTGCCAAAGGGCTTCAAGGGCGAGTCCTATCGCTCGACCGACGGCATGGTGTTTGCGGTGGCGGAAGGTCAGGGCACGACCGTCATCGACGGCAAGCCGTTCAACTGGGGCGTCAACGACGTCTTCGTGGTGCCGCCGTGGAAACGCTACCACCACGAGGTCAAGGGCAACGAGGATGCCGTGCTGTTCTCGATCTCGGACCGCCCGGCGCAGGAAGCGCTCGGCATCTGGCGCGAGGGCAACTAGCCCGTCAAAGTTCTTAAGCCGACACCGATGGGGCAGCCGCGCGCTGCCCCATTCGCTTTTGGGCGTAGTGAACGGCGAGGCCGCCGGCAGCCGCTGCAAGCCCGCACCAGTCGAGCAGGCTCGCGCCGGGGAAGACGTGCGGCGGGATCAGGATCGCGACGCCCGCCACCATGAAGAACACCCGGAACGGCAGCGACAGCGGTGCGAGGAAGAAGCCGACAATGCCCGCGGTGCCGACGATGATGCCGAGGATATTGCGGGTGAAATCCCAGATCACCTGATACCAGACGTCGTTCATCAGCATGCTCGGTTCGGTCACGAACAAGAACGGGATGAAGAAGATGCTCCAACCGATGACGACCGACATCCAGCCGGCGTTCCAGCCCGGCACCCGTGCAATATTGGCGGCGGCATAGGCGGCGATCGCGACCGGCGGCGTGATCATCGACAGCATGCCGAAATACATCACGAACATATGCGCGGCCATCGGATCGACGCCGAGCTTGACGATTGAGGGCGCGAGCAGCGAGGCGGTGAGCACGTAGACGCTGACGGTCGGCATGCCCATGCCGAGCACGATGCTGATGAGCGCGGTGAGGATCAGCAGGACGAACAGGTTTTCACCGCTGGCGGCGATGAGCTGAAGGGTGAGCCCGAACGAGATACCGGAAATCGACAGCGCGCCGACCACCATGCCGGCGGCCGCGCCGATCAGCAGGATATCGAGCGCGGCCTTGCCGGTTTCCAGCACCGCGCGGAACATCTGGTAGGGCGTCACCTTGGTGCCGCGATAGCCGAAGACGAGACTTAAGACGATGAGAATGCCGGTCGAATAGACCGCGGCCCGCTCGATCGGAATCTGGAAGAACTCCGGCCACGCCAGCGTCGAGATCAGGAATATGATCGGCACAGCGAAGTGCCAGCCCGACCTCAAAATCTCGAAGAACGGCGGAATGCTTTCAACCTGTGCGGCGCCGATCTTGTCGCGGCCGGCGACCAGGTCGACGCTGATGAACAGCGCGGCGTAGTAGAGCACCGCGGGAATGATCGCGGCGATCACCACCTTGCTGTAGGGCACCTGCAGGAACTCGGCCATGATGAAGGCGGCGGCGCCCATCACCGGCGGCATCAACTGCCCGCCGGTCGAGCCGACGGCTTCGATTGCCGCAGCACGGGTGCGGGAAAAACCAGAGCGCGACATCAGCGGAATGGTAACGATGCCGACCGCGACCACGTTGCTGACCGCGGCGCCGGAAATCATGCCGAACAGCGCTGAGCCGACCACTGCGATCTTGGCCGCACCGCCGCGGAAGGCGCCCATCGCCGACATCGCAAGATCGGCGAACCACGCGGCGCCGCCGGTGCGGCCGAGCACCTGTCCCATCAGCGTGAAGGGGATGACGATCAGCACCGCGACCGAGAGCACGTTGCCGATGATGCCGTTGCCGTCGAGGCCGAGATAGACGAGCAGGCGTTCCGGCGAGACCGGGCGGGTGGCATAGTCGCCCGGCATATGCGGCCCGATGAAGACATAGGCGCAAATCGCAAGGATGATGATGACCAGTACGCCGCCGGCGGTGCGGCGCGTGCCTTCGAGCACCAGCAGGATCAGGATCGCGCTGCCGATAATGCCTTCGATCGGAAGCTGCGCGATCTCGTAGAGAAAGACGTGATACTTGAACGTGATGTAGCCGCAGATGCCGAGCGCGGCGGCGGCGCCGATCCAGCCGACCCAGCGCGGCCTGTATTTGCCGGTGAGAAATGAAATCGCGAGGCCGATCCCGAGGCAGATCGCCAGCAACTGCTCGGTGTAGAAGGCTAGTCCGAACAGCCGCCGCGGCAAGTCGATAACCCAGGCAACGACGCAGAAGATCAGCACGCCCTGAAGGACGTCGATCGCCAGCGTAACGGCGCGCGGCGCGGCGGGTTCAGCCGCCGCGCCGGTATCGGCCTCAGTTTCGCTCACATGCAACCCATCTGGCGTGTCGCCGGCTCGGTTCGATCTAGAGCGCCGGCTTTGCCTGGATGTTATGGTCCTTGAAGTATTTCAGCGCGCCCGGGTGATACGGGATGTCATAGGTCTTGTAGAGACCGGCCGCAGCGAACTCACGCAGCGCGGGCTGAAGCTCGACCAGCGCGGCTTTGTTCTTCTCCATGGTCTCGATGACCTTGTAGATCACTTCGTCCTTCACCTTGGAGTTGGTGAAAATCATGTTGTCCCAGGTGTAGACGCCCGTCGGCTCCTCGACGCCGACGAAGAACGGTCCGGGCCGGGCCGGTGTCAGATAGCCCTGTGGCAGGATCTTTTTCGCCGCCGCCATGCCGCTTTCCGGAATGGTCAGCACGCGAATGCCGCCGACGCTTGCCTCGACCTCGCGCACCTTCGGTGCGCCGAAGGCGAAGAAGAACATGTCGGTCGCGCCGGACATGAAGTCGTCGGCGCCGCGCACCACGCTCGGCACCAGCACCGGAACGATGTCTTTCTCGGTGAGGCCGCCGGTGGCGAGGATGGCATGCATCATCGGGTCGATGGTGCGCATCGCCGAATAGCCCATCGTCACCTTCTTGCCCTTGAGGTCGGCGATGGTCTTCATCGGCGAATCCTTGCGGACCCAGAACGCGCCGCGTAGCGAATGCAGCGAGCCGATCAGGCGCATATCCTTGTTCGCCTTGTAGCCGTTTTCGACCTCGAAGATGTTGGCGATGCCGATGTCGGCTTCGGCGCGGCCGACCATCGGGATCAGCGTCGACTCGCCCTGGCTCGGCTGGACGAGCACATTCATGTTGCCCTTGTCCTTGAGCACCTTGGCGATCGCGGAGCCCGAGCGGTGGCTGAGCGTGCCGGGCTGCATGGTGGCAAGCCCGTAGGTCTGCGCGGCCACGACGCCGCCACTTAGCGTCAAGGCGACGGCGGCGGCCCCGAGCGTGGGCCAGAAGCGCGAGCTGACGGTCAATTTCATCGTTCCCTCCCTTGTCGTTTCCGGCCCTTGGCGGGCCATTGTTCTGGCGGCGCAATCGCACCGGCTGCGCCGGCCGGTCATTCGCGGGCGCGTCGCGTGACCGCGATAAAATGATCTGATTGCGACCCCGGTTCCTCTTGGCAATCTTTACACAGGACGTAAAACAAGGCGAGGCTTGAGTTATTGCATTGTGCCGCAGGGGTCGGGCAGCGTCCCACCGGTGTCCGGTCCCGTTTGCACGGTATGGAGTGGAGGTCTCGGGCGATGCAGATGCAGGAACTCCGCGCCGGCCACGGCGCCCTGACCGCGATGCGCACCGGCAAAGGCCGCGATCTGGTGCTGTTGCATTCGCTGCTGGCAGACCGGCACGCCTTCGATCCTGTCCTGCCGGAACTGGCCGCGCGCTTCCGCGTCACCCTGTTCAACCTGCCCGGATTTCACGATTCCGAGCCGGCGGTCGCGCCGCTGATGGACGCCTATCTGGCGCGGATCGAGGACGGCTTCGACGAATTCGAGATCGGCAAGGACGCGATCCTGCTCGGCAACGGATTCGGCGGCACGGTTGCGCTCGCCTTCGCGATCGCGCATCCGCAGCGGATCGCCAAGCTGGTGGTATCCGATGCCGCGGCGGGATTTCCCGAGGAAGGCCGCAAGGCCTTCGCGGTGATGGCGCAGAAGGTGAGCGAGGCGGGGCTTGCGGCGGTCGCCGAGATCGCGGCCAAGCGCGTCTATTCGCCGGCCTATCTCGCCGCCAATCCCGGCAAGGTCGAGGAGCGCAAGCAATCGCTGCTCGCGGTGCATCCCGAGGCGTTCCAGCACGCCTGCGCGATCCTGCAAAAGGCAGACTACACGCCGCATCTGCACAAGCTGAACGTGCCGACGCTGGTGGTGTGCGGCGAGCACGACCAGGCGACGCCGGTCGCGCTCAACAAGATCGTCGCCGAGAAAGTGCCGGGCGCGCGCTATGTCGAACTGCCGGGCTGTGGGCACTGCCCGCCGCTCGAGCAGCCGGAGGCGTTCCTGAAGGCGATCAAGGAATTCGTGGGACTGTAGCTATCCCAGCGCCTTCATCACCGCGCCGCCGATCGCGGCGGTGCCGTCCTTGCCGCCATATTCCATCGGCCTGAGGCCGGAGCGATAGGCGTCGTCGACCGCGCGCTCGATCCGCGCGCCGGCGTCCGCCGCGACGGGATGATCGTGCTTGTCGGCGAGCCAGTCGAGCATCATGGCGGCAGAGAGGATCATCGCGGTCGGGTTGGCCTTGCCTTGTCCCATGATGTCCGGCGCGGTGCCGTGGCAGGGCTGGAACACCGCATGCTTGTCGCCGATGTCGGCGGAGGGCGCGATGCCCAAGCCCCCGATCAGGCCGGCGGCGAGATCGGAGAGAATGTCGCCGAACATGTTCTCCATCACCATGACATCGAAGCTCCACGGCCGCCCGACCATCATGGCGGCGCAGGCGTCGACATAGAGCATGTCGGTTTTGAGATCGGCGAATTTCGTCCTGCGTTCCTTGAAAATGTCGCGCTGCCAGTTGAACGCCTTGAAGACGTTGGCCTTGTCGACAAGCGTCAAGCGGCCCGGCTTGCCGCGCTTCTTGCGGCGCTCGGCAAGGCGAAGCGAGAAGTCGAACAGCCGCTCGGTCGTCTTGCGTGTCACGACCAGCGTTTCGCGCGCATCCTCGTTTGTGGTGACGCCTTTGCCCATCGAGGCGAACAGACCTTCGGTCGATTCGCGGATCAGCACGAAGTCGATACCTTTTTCCGGAGCGCCGACGATCGGGCTCGGCACACCGGGAATGAGGCGGGCCGGGCGCACGCCGGCATAGAGATCGAAGATGAAGCGCAGTTCGACCTGCGGCATGATTTCGGTGTCGTCGGGATAGCGCACGCTCGGCAGTCCGCAGGCGCCGAGCAGAATGGCGTCGGCTTCCTCACAGAGCTTGATGGTCGCGTCCGACATCGACTTGCCGGTCGCCTGATATTCCTCGGCACCAGCGGGGGCCTCGGTGAAACGGAACTTCAGGCCGGGGGTCGTCTCCGCGACGCGGTTCAGCACGTCGAGCGCCGGTTTCATGACTTCATGGCCGATGCCGTCGCCCGGCAATACGGCGATGTGAAAGGCGTCGTTGGCGCTCATGGTAAGGGTCCGGGATGGCGTTGCGCGAGACAGCCCGCTAATGAATACGTCCGCGCGGCCCTGCGCAAGGCGTCACGGAAGGATGTTCAATGCCCCGGTTTTCGGCCCATATCGGCTATCTGTTCACCGACCGCCCGCTGCTCGAGCGGTTCGATGCGGTCGCCGCTGCGGGTTTCAAGGCGATCGACATGCCGGCCTGCTACGAGGCACCGGCGGCGGACATCGCCGCTGCGGTGAAACGCAACGGCCTCACGCCGCTCGGTCTCAACACGCCGCGCCATTTCGACAAAGCACCGCATGGGCTTGCGGCGCTGCCGGGTCGCGAGAAGGACTGGGATGCCTCATTCGCGATGGCGCTCGATTACGCGACGACCATCGGCAACAGCGCGATCCATTGCATGGCCGGCATCCTCGGCGACGACGACCGCGCGCTCGCGGAAAAGACCTTCGTGGCGAACCTGAAGCGCGCCGCCGATCTTGCCGCCGAGAAGAACATCAACCTCAATCTCGAGCCGATCAATCCGCGCGACGCGAAGGGCTATTTTCTCAACCGGGTCGACCACGCCGCCGAGATCATCGCCAAAGTCGGCAAGCCCAATCTGCGTATTCAGTTCGATTTCTATCACGTGCAGATCGTCAGCGGTGATCTCATCAGGAATCTGGAGAAGCACTTCGCGCTGGTCGGTCATCTGCAATGCGCGCAGGTGCCGGTGCGCCACGAGCCGGACGGGCCCGGCGAGATCAACTACCCCTTCGTGTTCTCGGAGGTCGACCGGCTCGGCTACAAGGGCTGGATCGGCGCCGAGTATCATCCGGCCGGCAAGACTGAGGATGGCTTGAACTGGGCGCGGCCGTACGGCGTGGTGCCGCGCTGAGCGTGGCCGCTCAGTCGCGCCGGGCCTTGCTTTAGCCCCGATTAACCATCGAATACCTTGAAATAACGCGATTTTTCGCTTTCCCGTGGGGGCGGCGATTTGCTAGCGTGCCGGCATGGCTGAGCCCGACAAGACCGACGAGCACGCCAAGGCGGCGCCACGGCAACCGCTCAAGGAGGCGGTGCGGCAGGCGCGCATCGACGCCGCGGAGCGTTCCGCCGTGGTGGTCGATCTGCGCGACGCCGATCTCGCGCGGCTCGAACTGCTCAACGACGAGCTCGACCCGGTGTTCCTGGAAGTGCCGCCCGGCGTCGACCTGTTCGACCGCGGCATCAGCCGGGGCGACACGCCACGGCTGTGGATCGACGTCATCGCTCATATCGCAATGGGACGCGACAAACGGCTCTACCGTTTTGTGCAGGACACCCGCTATGGCCGCGCCACGCTCGCGGAATCCTACGAGGTTCGCGACATCGTCGAGGCGGTGACGCGCTACGTCGCGCGGCGGCTGGTCGAACGCGAGCGCGCGCTCTCCGACGATGCCGCACAGGGCGAGGTGGTGGCGCGGCGCCAGGCCGCGCATGCGAAGCGCAGCCGCCGCTGGCGATCGTTCCGCGCCTTCATCTGGGGCATCATCTTCGGCGCGATCGGTCTGATCGTCGCCGCGATTCTCTATCCCAATCTTTAATCGGTCAGACCAGTTCGGCCGAGCGTGACGACGCTGCCGTCCGGCGTGATGCCGCGCGTCTCGAGCTCGCAAGTGTAGGCGCCGGCTGCGCCGTCGATGCGATAGAGATTGTAGGACGCATCGGCCTTCGATGTGCCGGGCGCGGCGGAGGCCGAGGCAACACCGACCGCCGGCACCCGCGTGCCGGCCGGACCGCTGAGCCAGTTGATCATGTTGAGATGATCGTGGCCGTGGATCACAAGGTCCGCGCCATGTTCGGCGATGACCTTGAGAAAGACGTTGGCGTCGAATAGCCGCTTGTGCCGCGATGCCGTGCTGACCGGCGGATGGTGGATCATCACCACGCGGAAGAGGTTTTCGTTCTTCAGTCGATGCAGCAGCTCGGCGAGGGCGAAGAGCTGTGTGGTGCCGAGCCAGCCGGTCGCCAGAAACGGCGCGGTCGGGACGCCTGAATTCACGCCGACGATCGCGAGCGGGCCGCGACGGCGAAGGTAAGGAAAGCCGGCGCCGCCATCGTCGCCGCTCATGAAGGCGCCCCATTGCCGCGCCGCGAGCGCGCCGGCACCGCCGACATAGATGTCGTGATTGCCCGGCACGAAGCTGACATCGTGCGGGGAACCGAGGCTTTCGAGCCAGTCGCGGCCGCGTGGAAATTCGCCGGGCAGCGCGATACTGGCGATGTCGCCGGACACCGCGATGTGGTCCGGGCCTTGCGCCTTCAGATCGGCGACAATGCGCGCGAGCGTGTCCGGATCGTGGATGAAGCGCCGCTTGCGCTGCCAGTTGAGGTAGCCGGTCACGCGCTTGCCGATCAGTTCGGTCCAGCGCGGCTGCGGCAGCGGCGCCAGATGCGGGTCGGACAGGTGCGCGAGGGCGAACATTCTTATGTCATGCCCGGCTTTATGCCGGGCATCCACGTCTTTCTATCGGCGGGATCATCAAAGACGTGGATGGCCGGGACAAGACGGCGTTCACGCCCGTCTTCAACGGGCGATGCCCGGCCATGACGATATGTTACGAACTTCCGATCAATATGCCGGCGGCGAACACCAGCGCGCCGCCGACCACGATCTGGAATGCCGCACGCAGGAACGGCGTGTCCATGTAGCGGTAGCGAATCCAGGCGATGACAGCGAGTTCCACGATCACGACAACTACTGCGGCGACGGTGGCGATCCAAAAGTCGGGAATGAGATAGGGCAGGGTGTGGCCGAGCCCGCCGATCGTGGTCATCAGCCCGGACACCGTGCCGCGCAGCCACGGCGTACCACGGCCGGTCAGCGAGCCGTCGTCCGACAGGGCCTCGGCAAAGCCCATCGAGATGCCGGCGCCGACCGACGCCGCGAGACCGACCAGAAAAGTTTCCCAGGTCGAGTGCGTCGCGAACGCGGCAGCAAACAACGGCGCCAGCGTTGACACCGAGCCGTCCATCAGGCCGACCAGCCCCGGCTGCACATATTGCAGCAGGAACATCCGCCGCGCGGTTTCGTCTTCTTCCTTGCGGGCGCCCTCGGTGAGGATGGTCTCGGTCAGCTTGTGGGCGAGGCTTTCGTGGCCGGCCTCGGCCTCGGCGAGTTCGACCAGCAACTGCCGGATCGAAACGTCGCGCGACTTCTCGGCAGCGCGGCGGTAGAACCGCTCGGCCTCGAATTCCATGTCCTCGGCGTATTTGCGCACGGCGTCGAGTTGCAGTGGCCGCATCAGCCACAGCGTCGGCTTGTTCTGGATGAAGCCCGAGACGTCCTGCCGCCGCACCAGCGGCAGGTAATCGCCGAATTTCTCGCGATAGAGGTCGTACAGCATCGTACGGTGCTGCACTTCCTCCTCGGCCATCTCGTCGAACACCTTGGCGGAGGACGGGAACGACTCGCGCAGGCCCTCGGCGAAGCCGCGATAGATCCGGCTGTCCTCTTCCTCGTTGGTGATGGCGAGGGCGAGGATTTCCTGTTCGGTGAGGTCGGAAAAACGCTTCAAAACTTGGCCTTTCGTAATGATTTCGACGGGAATCTATATATTGGAACTATTCTAAACAAGTAAGGCTGTTTTCGACAGACCTACGATGCCGGGGAACGCCTACTGGCCCGACTCTGCGTGCGCTGGCAGATGTCGTGGATGGCCCTATCCACTATCCGCCGCGCCTGCGAGCCGCTGATCCGCCGCGTTCTGCACGGCTATTGGCGCCTGAGCCGCGGCATGACGCTTGGCGTGCGTGCCGCGGTGATCGATGCGCAAGGCCGCGTCCTGCTCATCAAGCATTCCTATGTCGAGGGCTGGCATTTTCCCGGCGGCGGCGTCGAGCCGGGCGAGACGATGGAGACGGCGCTCGCGCGCGAATTGCGCGAGGAGGGCGGTATCGAGCTGTCAGGACCGCCGCTTCTGCACGGCGTCTACTTCAATTCTCACGTCTCGCGCCGCGATCATGTCGCGCTTTATGTGGTGCGCGCGTTCCGGCAGGTTGCGGTGCCAAAGCCGAATTTTGAAATCACCGATCACGGATTTTTTGCGCGCGGCGAACTTCCGGTGGACACCACCGCCGGCACGCGGGCGCGACTCGCCGAGATCTTCGAGGGACAGCCGGTCACGGCATTCTGGTAAGCGGTCGGACGCACCGGCTCTTTGACACCGGTCAAGGCGGCCCCTCCGCGTCGTTGCTAGCTTTTTAAATATGAAGAATCCGCGCTGCATTGCGGACGCTCGCCCGGCGCTATGCGGCCGCAATCGGTTCCGGAATTGTGGTCGGTGGCGACGCAAGGGAGATTGGTCATGCAAATACTTCGCGCAATGATATTGGCCGCGGTCGTTATCACGCTGCCGCCGGTAGCCCTGACATCCGCGGCGGCTCAGATGCCGGGCTACGGACCCGGCTATATGGGCGGCCCGGGCATGATGGGTGGCTACGGCCCGGGCTACATGATGGGGCAAGGTTACGGTCCTGGCATGATGGGTGGCTACGGGCCCGGTTACATGATGGGCCCCGGCATGATGATGCAGGGCTATGGTCCCGGTTACATGATGGGCCCCGGCATGATGATGCAGGGCTATGGTCCCGGCTACATGATGGGTCCGGGATACGGTCCGGGCATGATGCAGGGCTATGGGCAAGGCTACGGCCCGGGTTACGGCCCCGGCATGATGCGTGGCTACGGCCCGGGCAATCGCGGCGATCTCAATCTCGGCACCGATCAGGTCAAATCCTATCTCGAGCGCATGATCGCCGTTCAGGGCAACGCGCGGCTCAAGGTCGGTGAGGTGAAGGAGAAGGACGCTGACACCATCGTCGCCGACGTCGTCACCAAGGACGGCAATGCGCTGGTTCAACGGTTCGTCGTCAATCGCCACAACGGCGCTTATCAACCGGAGCAATGACCATGTGGGGTTACGGACCGCAATACGGCATGATGATGGGCGGCTACGGCTACGGCATCATGCACATGGTGTTCTGGGTGATCGTTCTCGTCGCGGTCATCGTCGGCATCGTCTGGCTGGTGCGCTCGATGGGCGGCAGCTCGGCCAGCACCGGCATAACGCGCCGGTCGCCCGGTCTCGACGTGCTCGAAGAGCGCTACGCGCGCGGCGACATTAATCGCGACGAGTACTTGCAGAAGAAACGCGATCTGCTCGACTGAACGGCCTGAATGTCAGGACTTGAACCGCGCGCGGTCGTGCGGCCGGTTGTAGTCGAGTTCCGGGCCGATCGGCACCACGCCGGTGGGGTTCACCTTCAACTGGCTCGCATAATAGTGGTACTTGATTTCGCCGAGCTTAACCGTCTCGGCGATGCCAGGCTGCTGGTAGAGGTCGCGCACGTAATTCGACAGGTTCGGATAGTCCTCGATGCGGCGCCAGTTGCATTTGAAGTGGCCGTGATAGACGGCGTCGAAACGGATCAGCGTGCAGAACAGCCGCCAGTCGGCCTCGGTGATCTGGTTGCCCACCAGATAGCGGTGTTGCGACAGGCGCTGTTCGAGATCCTCCAGCGTGTCGAACACCGCGCGCGCCGCCGTCTCATAGGCGGCCTGCGACGTCGCGAAGCCGGAGCGATAGACCCCATTGTTGATGTTCGTGTAGACCGCGTCGTTGACGCGGTCGATTTCGGCGCGCAATGCCTCCGGATAGTAGTCGGCGCGCACATTGGTGAAGGCGTCGAACGCCGAGTTGAACATCCGGATGATTTCCGGCGACTCGTTGTTGACGATCGTGCCAGACTTCTTGTCCCACAGCACCGGCACGCTGACGCGGCCGGTGTAGCGCGGGTCGGCTTTCAGATAGACCTCGGAGAGCTTGGCCGTGCCGTTGATGGCGTCGCCGGTCGAGCCTTCCTCCTTGTTGAAGGTCCAGCCATCCTTCAGCATCAACGGCGACACCGCCGACATCGAGATCACGCTTTCGAGGCCCTTGAGCTTGCGCATGATGATGGTGCGGTGGGCCCAGGGGCAGGAATAGGCGACGTAGAGGTGATAGCGGCCGGCTTCGGCGGCAAAGCCGCCCGTACCCGAAGGGCCGGGGCTGCCGTCCGGCGTGACCCAGTTGCGGTACTTCGGCGAAGGGCGGATGAACTGCCCGTCCTTTGCGGTGCGCGCGCCATCTTCGGTCCAGACGCCGTCAACGAGTTGTCCCATCGAGCACTCCCTTGGGCTGGCCGAGACCGGCCGCGCATTTCGGCCCGCAATCTAGCGGTCTTGTGTGCTTTAGGTAGGTCAAATTCGCATGATCGCCCGCCGCGCCGCCCACGGCATTGGACCAGAATCCTGCGAAATGCTAATCGCGGGCGCGCCGCGGCGATATGCCGTAGGGACCGGCGCCGAGGGGTCCGGACGGGTTCGTCGATGAGCGATTTGGCTGTAACGATCTTGCCGGAGACCGCCGCGGACGCCGTGGCGATCGAGCGTCTGCACGAGCGCACCTTCGGCCCCGGACGTTTTGCCCGCACCGCCTACCGGCTGCGCGAAGCGCGCGACCACGTGCTCGAACTGTCGTTCACAGCACGGATCGGGACGCTGATGGTCGGCTCGGTGCGGCTGACGCCGATCCTGATCGACACGACGCCGGCGCTGCTGCTCGGTCCCTTGACCATCGAGCCGCCGTTCCGCGACCGCGGCATCGGCAAGGCGATGATCGAGCGCGCACTCGCCGACGCGAAGAAAGCCGGCCACAAACTTGTCGTGCTGGTGGGCGACGAACCCTATTACGGCAAGCACGGCTTCAAGCCGGTTCCGAAGGGGCGCGTGAAGATGAGCGGGCCGGTCGACCCGGCGCGCCTTCTGGTCGCCGAGCTTGCACCGGGCGCGTTCGACGGCGTGTCGGGACTGATCCGGCCGTTGTGGGAAAAAGTCTAGCGACCTTCACGCGCCATCGAAGGTCGCTTTGGCGGCCCTCGCGCGCCATCGAAGGTCGCCTTAGCGACCTTCGCGCGCCCAGGTCGCGGCAAGTGCGCCGACCAGCAGCAGAAGGCCGATCAGCCCCGCGAAGATCGGCAACACGCCGATGCCGCGCACGACGCTGGCGTCCCGCATTTTGACGCCGATCCAGTCGTCGCCCTTGAAGGTCGTCGAGGTGCGCACCGGCACCACGCGCGGCACGACTAGCGAGCCGTTGTCGGCGATGCGACGCGCGCCACCGCCGGTGGCATCGGCAAGCTGGCCGATCGCCTGCGTGGTTGACGTGACCTCTGTGAACTCGCGCGGGTTGGCCGGTCCGACATTGGCGAGCGCGGTGAGCTTGCCGTCGGTCGCGCGCCACAGGCCAAGTTCATTGGCGGTGATGGCGGCATTCCAGACGCCCGGTTCCCTGTTTTGCAGAGTGAGCTTGCGCTCGGCGCCGCCCGGCGCGGTGAGCGTGATCTCGGCCACGGTCTCCGCCATGGTCTGGCGCTGAACGGTGAGGTCGCGGCCGCGTACGAGAATGCGCAGCGCTTCCTCCTCGAGGTCGGGCTGTTTCATCAGCCAGTGCGACAGTCGGCGCAGCAGGTCGAGATGCGGGCCGCCGTCCTCGTAGCCGCGCGCCCACAGCCAGATGTGATCGGACAGGAACAATGCGATGCGGCCGGTGTTCTCGCGGCCGAGCACCAGCAGCGGCTTGCCGTTGGCGCCCTCCATCACCGTGGTCCCGGTGGTGCGCTTGGTGTCGACCAGGCGGAACCAGCGGCTCCAGTGCGGCGGATCGCTCTGCGAGCCTTCGAGGCCGCGCGTCACCGGGTGACGCTTGCCGAGGTCGGACAGGCGGGCGTGGAATGGCGCTTCGTTCATCGCGCCCGACGGCTCGGCCGGCAGGATGACGTCAAGCGGCGTGCGCCAGATCGAGGTCGGGCTCGCGTAATCGGGGCCGGCAGCGATCAGCACCGCGCCGCCATCGCGCACATAGTTCGCGATATTGTCGAAATAGATCAGCGGCAGTACGCCCTGCCGGGCGTAGCGGTCGAAGATGATCAACTGGAATTCGTTGATCTTCTGCTGGAACAACTCGCGGGTCGGGAACGCGATCAGCGACAATTCGTTGATCGGCGTGCCGTCCTGTTTTTCCGGCGGCCGCAGAATGGTGAAGTGGACGAGGTCGACCGAGGCGTCCGATTTCAGAAGGTTGCGCCAGGTCCGCTCGCCGGCATGCGGCTCGCCGGAGACGAGCAGCACGCGCAGCTTGTCGCGCACGCCGTCGATCGAGACGACGGCACGGTTGTTCACCAGTGTCAGCTCGTTCTCGAGCGGCGAGGCTTCGATCTCGATGATATTGGCGCCGGCATGCTTGATCGGCACCGACACGCGCAGGTCGGTGTGAACGGTGGTGGTGCGCCGCTCGATTTCCTCGCCGTCACGCCGCACCGTGATCTGTACGGCGCCGACCTGCGCGCCCTGGTCCTCGACGCGGAAGCTGATCGTCTGCGACTGATTGACGATGCCGAAGCGCGGCGCGTTGGTCAGCACGACACGGCGGTCACGCTCGCCGCGCTGGCCGGTCACAAGCGCGTGCAGCGGCGCGGAGAAGCCGAACGCTGCGGCATCGTCGGGGATGTCGTGAATGCGGCCATCGGTAATCATGATCGCGCCGGCGACGCGGTCCGGCGGCACGTCGGCAAGCGCGGACGACAGCGCCGAAAACAGCCTCGTGCCGTCGCTTTCGCCGTCGGGCTGGCTCGCCTCGACGACGCGCACTTCGAGGCCGTTGATGCGGCCGAGCCGTTCGGTCAACGCGGCGCGCGCGGCTTCGGTTTCCCTGGCGCGGTTGCCGAATTCCTGGCTCGGGCTCTTGTCGACCACGACGGCGACCACGGAGGGGATCGGCTCGCGGTCTTCCCGCGTGAACGAGGGATTGGCGAGCGCCAGCACCATCAGCGCCAGCGCGGTGGCGCGCACCCAGGCGCCGCGGCTGCGCGCGGCAAACAGCATTAGCGCCAGCACGGCGGCGACGCCGCAGGCAGCCCAGATCAGATAGAGCGGGACGAGCGGGGCGAATGAGATGCCGAGGTTCATTGCGCGCTCCTACTGGCCCAGCCGTTCGAGCAGCGCGGGGATGTGGACCTGATCGGCCTTGTAGTTGCCGGTCAGCACATACATCACGATGTTGACGCCGGCGCGGAACGCCATTTCGCGCTGGCGCGGCTCGCCGGACACCATCGGCAGGAATGGCTGGCCGTCCGGGCGGATCGCCCAGGCGCCGGCCATGTCGTTCGAGGTGATGAGGATCGACGAAACGCCGTCGCCGGCGCGCGCGGGGCGTTGCGGGTCTTCGCCGCTGTCCGCGGGCAGCGCCTCGACCCAGAGCTGGCCTTCGGCGAAGCGGCCGGGGAAGTCGCGCAGCAGGAAGAATGTCTTGGTCAGGACGTGATCGCGCGGCACCGGCTCGAGTTCGGGAATATCGAGCGAGGAGAGGATCGTGCGCAGCGCCACCATGCCCGGCGATTGCGCGGCGCCGCCCGAACCCGGCGTGACGCCGATCGCGTCGCGGGTATCGAACAGGATGGTGCCGCCGCGCTTCATGTAGGTGCCGATGCGCTGCAGGGCTTCCTGCGAGGGCTTGGCGGTGCTCGGCAGCACCGGCCAGTAAAGCAGCGGGAAGAACGCGAGCTCGTCGCGCGCGGGGTCGACGCCGAGCGGCTCGCCGGCCTCGAGCGCGGTGCGCTGGCCGAGGAACTGCGTCAGGCTCTGCAGGCCGGCCTTGCTGATGGCGTCGACTTCGCTGTCGCCGGTGACGATGTAGGCGAGACGGGTCTGTAGCGTGGCGGATTCCGCAAACTGGTCTTTCTGCGGCAGCGCCGGGTTCGGCGCGCGGCTCGGAATTTGGCTCTGCGCGAGGCCCGAGGCCGGCGCGAATACGAGGCTGAACGCGGCAGCCAGCACGAGCGCGGTCGTTACCGCGCGGCGCATGCGCGTCAGCAGGCTGAAGCCGCCGGCGAGCCAGAACACGATCAGCGCGTCGAGCGCGAGCAGTGCCAGCGCGCCGGTGAAGACCGGACCGCGCAGGTCGAGCGGGTCGCCGAAACGGTAGACGTCGCGGCGCGCGCCGAGCGGTGCGTAGTCGATCTGCGCCGGGCGGTCGGCCGCAGCAAGCGTATTGACCGCGACGAGGCCTTCCGGCGGCCCATAGAAGCCGGGCGGATGGTCGGCATTGGCGCGCGCGGTGAAGCCGGCCGGCACCGGGCGCGCGGATGGCGGCGGCGGCACGAAGCTGCCGAAGCCATCGAGTACGCGGGTCGCCGGCACGACCTGCGTTGCGGCGTTGCTGGCGGTTTGCGTGCCGCTGCCTTCGACTGCAATCGACGAGCCGGAAATGGCGACGATGCGGCGGAGCATGTCGACGAAAGCGCCGGAGATCGGCAGGTCCGACCAGCGCGTGTCGGCGGTCACATGAAACAGCACGATGACGCCCTTGCCGCGGCGCTGCGCGGTGACGAGCGGCGTGCCGTCGGCGAGTGTCGCCCAGGTGCGCTGGGTCAGGTTGGCGTCGGGCTCGGCCAGCACCTGGCGGGTGACGATGACGTCATTGGGAACCGGCATGCCGGCGAACGGGCCCTCGCGCGAGAACGCGGTGAGCGGCTGCGGTTTTTCCCAGCTCAGGCTGCCGCCGAGAATGCGGCCGCCGCGGCGCAGCTTGACTGGCACGAGGTCGTCGTCGGTGGCGGCGAGATGCGGGCCGGCGAAGCGCACCAGCACGCCGCCGCCGTCGATCCAGGCGTTGAGGCGGTCGCGGGCGCTGCCGGCGACATTGCCGACGTCGGCCATGATCAGCATCGGCAGGTTCTGATCGAGGAAGCGCTCGACCGCCTGGTTCGGCGAGACGCCTTCGGCGAGGCGGATATCGGCAAACGGATTGAGCGCGCGCGACAGATAGTAGGTCGCACCGATCAGCGGCTGCGAGCGGTCCGCCGCCGAGCCGGAGATCACGCCGACGGTGCGTCGACGCCAGCGCTTGTCGAGCAGTTGCACCGCGCCCGATGAGCGCTCGCCGGCGATCTCAAGCCGCGCGACATCGTTGCGGATCTCGACCGGCAGGTCGATCACGGCCTCCGCTTCCAGAGCATTGCCGCTGAACGAGAACGCGGCCTGGCCGAGCGGCAGGCCCTTGAGGTCGATGGCATTGACGGTGCCGGCGGCTTCGCCATCGGCGCGTGTGCGCAGCACCTTGACCGTCAGCGCGCCGGCCGCGTTGTCGGCCGCCGCGAGCGCGCGCGCGGACGCGATGCCGCCGTCGACGACGGTGAGCGGCCTGTCGCCGATGGCTGGTTTTAGACCCTGAACGAACTGACCGGCTTTGCCGAGATCGACGCCGTCGGCGAGCCAGACGATTTCGATGTCGCGCGTATTGGACAGAAAGCGCGTCAGCGCCGGCAGGCTGTCGACGCGGTCGGGCGTGTGCGGCTTCGGTTTGACCTGCTGTATTTGAACGCGCGCGGCGCCGGCCGGTTGCAGCGAGATGTCGCGGGCCGGCTCCGACAGCAGCATCAGCGCGACGCCGCGGCCATCGGCGTCGGCACCCGCGATCATCTCGTCCGCGGTGCGCAGCCGCGCATCCCATGACGACGCGGCTGCCCAGCCGTCGTCGAGCATCAGCAACAGCGGCGCAGAACGGTTGGCGCCGGCGAGTGGCGGGTTCCACAGCGGACCGGCCGCCGCGATGATGACCAGCGCCGCGAGCGTCAGGCGCAACAGCGTCAGCCACCACGGTGTGCGCGACGGCGTTTCTTCTTTCGGCGCGATTTCGAACAACAGCCGCGTCGGCGGGAAGTTGATCTGGCGCGGGCGGGGTGGCACCAGCCGCAGCAGCCACCACAGCACGGGCAGCGCGAGCAGGCCGAGCAGGATCAGCGGCTGCGCGAATGCGAGTGGAAGGCCGGGGATCATGCGGCGGCTCCCGCGCCGGTGCGCGCCGGCTGGCTGCTCTTGGCGATGGCATGGGCGCCGGCGCCCATCCGCGCATGGATCGCGAACAGGAGTTCGGTCGGCCCGCGGTCGGTGTGATGGACAGTGAAGCTCCAGCCGAACTGATCGCACTCGGCGCGCAGCGCGGCGCGGTGGCTCGCGAGCAGTTCCTGGTAGTCTTTGCGCCAGGTCTCGGCGCGGCCTGCGGTCACGCTGCCAAGTCCCTCGGGCTCGATGAATTCGACGCGGCCGGAATAGGGGAAACTTTCCTCGGCCGGGTCGACGATCTGCACGACATGGCCGCGCGCGCCGTTGGCGGCAAGCTGGCCGATCACCTTGCGGAAGTCGGCGATCGGGCTCCAGAAGTCCGACACCAGCAGCACTTCCGAAAACGCCGCCGGCGAGAAATTCGGCGGCAGGCTCGGCCGCGCGTTCTCGTCATGCACCAGCACTTCGGCCATTTTCTCGATGATGTTGAAATGCGCGGTCGGCCGCATCAGTTCGGGGATGCCGACGCGCTCGCCGCCCTGCACCAGCACTTCGGCCATCGCAAACGACATCACCAGCGCGCGGTCGAGCTTCGACCATTCGGTCAGATGCGAGTTGAAATCCATCGACGGCGAGCGGTCCGGCCACATCCAGATCGTGTGCGAGGCTTCCCATTCGCGCTCGCGCACGTAGAGATGGTCGTCCTGCGCCGAGCGTCGCCAGTCGACGTTGCTTGCGGGTTCGCCCGACACGAAGCGGCGGTACTGCCAGAAGTTTTCGCCGGGGCCGGCGCGGCGGCGGCCGTGCAGCCCGTGCAAAATGGTGGCGGCGACGCGGCGCGCTTCAAGAATGAGGCGCGGCACGCGCGCGGCGAGCTTGCGGCTCTTGCCGACCGCTGCCCGTACCGCTAGTTGCTCGCTGTCGCTGCGTTCTGGCTCGGCCATTCGGGTCTTATCCGATGCGCGCCTTCAGCCGCGCGATCACATCGGTGATGGTTTCGCCCTCGGCGCGGGCCGAGAAGGTGAGCGCCATGCGGTGTTTGAGCACCGGCTCGGCGAGTTCGATCACGTCGTCGACCGACGGCGCGAGCCGGCCTTCAAGCAACGCGCGGGCGCGCACCGCAAGCATCAGCGCCTGGCTCGCGCGCGGGCCGGGCCCCCACAGGATCAGTTTGCCGAAGTCGCCGGCCTCGGGGCCGGGACGCGCGGAGCGCACCAGAGTCAGGATCGCGGACACGACCGACTCGCCGACCGGCAGGCGGCGCACCAGCCGCTGCGCCGACATCAGATCCTCGGCGGTCATTGCGGCCTTCGCCTTGGTTTCTTCGGCGCCGGTGGTGTCGAACAGAATGCGTCGCTCGGAGTCGAGGTCGGGATAGTCGACGTCGATCTCCATGATGAAGCGATCGAGCTGCGCTTCGGGGAGCGGGTAGGTGCCTTCCTGTTCGAGCGGGTTCTGCGTCGCGAGAACGTGGAACGGTTTCGGCAAGTCGTGGCGCGCGCCGGCAACCGTGATGTGCTGCTCCTGCATCGCCTGCAACAGCGCCGACTGCGTACGCGGGCTCGCGCGGTTGATTTCGTCGGCCATCAGCAGTTGCGCGAAGACCGGACCCGGAATGAAGCGGAAGTTCCGTTTGCCGCCGGCGCTCTCTTCGAGCACTTCGGAGCCGAGAATGTCGGACGGCATCAGGTCGGGCGTGAACTGCACGCGCCGCGCGTCGAGGCCGAGCGCGGTACCCATCGTCTCGACGAGTTTGGTCTTGGCGAGACCGGGCACGCCGACGAGAAGCGCATGACCGCCCGACAACACGGTGACGAGCGCGCGTTCAATGACTTTTTCCTGACCGAAGATGACCGTGGAGATCGCGGCCTTCGCGGCACGCACATTGGCCGCCGTCGACTCCGCCGCGCGTACGATCATGTCTTCCAGTTTTTCGATGCTTTCACCGCTTGCCGCCGCCATGGGCCGTTCGCTCCTTCTGGGCTTGCCGTCTGGTACTGCCGTCTTGCGTCCGCCTCGACCGGCGACCTCAAACACGCGATGCAACAACCACGCCACGTCCGGCCGCTGCTGTCCGCCCGACCGAATCTGGCTGAATCTCAAGGCTATCTTACGCTATCGTCGACGTCTGGTCCGGGTCTTCACAAAGATGCGAACAGGCCCCTGACGACGGATTCGGCGGGAGAACAATGGCAAAGACAGGGCAAACCGGTCTCGATGCGATCGCCGCAATGCTGCCGCGCGCCGGCGACAGGGGACCGGCACCGGTCGAGCAATGGAATCCACCCTATTGCGGCGACATCGACATGCGAATTGCCGCCGACGGCACTTGGTTCTACATGAAAACCCCGATCGGCCGGCCGGCTCTGGTTCGGTTGTTCGCGTCCGTGCTCAAACGCGAGGAAGACAGGTATTTTCTGGTCACGCCTGTCGAAAAGATCGGGATTTCGGTCGATGATGCGCCGTTTCTGGCAGTCGAGATGAATATGACAACGGGCGAAGCCGGCGAGACGCTCAACTTCCGGACCAATGTGGACGAGTGGATTTCCTGTGGATCGGACCACGCGTTGCGATTTGAGCCGGAAGCGGATACCGGCGGACTCAAGCCGTATCTCCACGTCCGCCGCGGCTTGTGGGCGAAGGTGACGCGCGCCTTGTTCTACGATCTGGTTGAGCGCGGCGAGGAGCGCGAGGTCGACGGCAAGCCGATGTTCGGTGTCGCGTCCGGCGGGGCGTTTTTCCCGATGGCGGAGGCGAGCGCGGTGCGGAATTGGACCTGATGGACCAGGCGGCGGCGGAGCGGGCGTTATCAGCGCAGGAGTTTTTCGCGCGCGTTCGCGCGCGGCTGACGCTCGACGTGCCGGCCGGACTGAACGATCCGAATGTCGAACCGGTGCGCGGCGATCACGACGCCGATCCGGTCATGAAAAAGATTGCGACGGTGCGGCCGATCAAGCCTGCGGCGGTGCTGGTTCCGGTGATCGAACGCGACGAGCCGACCGTGCTGTTGACGCAACGTGCCGCGCATTTGCCGGCGCATCCCGGACAGATTTCGTTTCCCGGCGGCAAGATCGACAAGGGCGACGATGGACCGACGGATTCGGCCTTGCGCGAAGCGGAGGAGGAGATCGGTCTCGATCGTTCGGTCGCCGAACCGCTTGGCTATCTCGATCTCTACATGACGACGCTCGGCTATCGCATCGTGCCGGTGATCGCGCGGCTGCAACCGGAGTTCGCGCTCACGCTCAACACCAGCGAGGTCGACGAGACTTTCGAGGTCCCGCTGTCGTTTCTCATGGACCTGAAAAACCACCAGCGCCACGCGCGCGACTGGCAGGGCCTGACTCGGCACTTCTATGCGATCACGTATGGCGAGCGGTATATCTGGGGCGTGACCGCCGGCATCCTGCGCAATCTCTACGACCGGATCTACCGCACATGATCAGACCTGTGTTCACCGAACTGGTGCTGTTCCTGCTGCCGTTCGTGCTCTATGCGGTGTTTCTGTGGACGACCAAGGCCGGCGTTTTCGATCCGGAGTCCTGGCCGGTGTCGCGCATTCTGACGCTCGCGATCGTTGCGATGCTGCTGGTCGTCGGCAGCTTCATCTATTTCGCGCAGTTCGGCGGCGCGCCGATCGGCTCCACATACGTTCCCGCGCACACCGAGAACGGCAAGTTTGTGCCGGGGCAGTTCCGCTGATGCCGGCGGGCGCGGGCGGCAAGACCGGCAAAACCGAAAAGACGCTCGATGCGCCGTGGCTGACGCGCGGCGCACTGCCGCGGCTGCTCGCGGTGCTCGATGCCGATGGCGAGGAAGCGCGCGCGGTCGGCGGCGCGGTCCGCAACGCGCTGATCGGCGAGCCGGTGCATGAAATCGACGTTGCGACCACCGCGGTGCCGCAGGAAGTGACGCGGCGCGTCTCTGCGGCGGGCTTCAAGGCGGTGCCGACCGGCATCGCGCATGGCACCGTCACCGTTGTTATCGAAGGTGCGCCCTACGAAGTGACGACGCTGCGCCGGGACATCGAGACCTTCGGCCGCCACGCCACCGTCGAATTCGGCCGCGACTGGGAAGGCGACGCGCATCGCCGCGACTTCACCATCAACGCGCTGTCGGTGACGCGCGACGGCGCGGTCTACGATTATGCCGGGGGCTTGAGCGATCTCGACAAGCGCCGGGTACGCTTCATCGGCGAGGCGAAGCAGCGCATCGAAGAAGACTATCTGCGCATCTTGCGGTTCTTCCGGTTTCACGCGGCATACGGGCAGGGCGAACCCGACGCGGACGGGTTGCACGCCTGCATCGCCGCGCGTGAGGGCCTGGCGCAGCTCTCGCGCGAGCGGGTGCGCATGGAGTTTCTGAAGCTGCTTGCCGCGCGCCGCGCCGTTCCGTCGCTGCAAGTGATGGCGGAGACGGGTCTGTTGCTCGCGGTGCTCGGCGGCGTGCCCAATGTCGTTCACGCTGCGCGCATGGCGGAAGTCGAGCAGGCAATGTCGCTTGCTGCCGATCCGGTGCGCCGGCTTGCCGCGCTCGGTGTGCTGGTCGCGGAGGATGCCGAGCGGTTATGGCAGCGGCTGCGGCTTGCCAACAAGGAACACGAGCGGCTGGCCGCGATGGCGGAAGGCTGGTGGCGGATGTCGCCGCGCCTGAGCGAGCAGGCTGCGCGCGCGCTGCTGTACCGGCTCGGCCCTGAGCTTTTTGCCGATCAGGCGCTGCTCGGCTGGGCGCGTTCCGGCGCCGAGGCCAACGACGACGCATGGCGGATGCTCGCGAGCCTGCCGCAGCGCTGGACCGCGCCGGCGTTCCCGCTCAAGGCGGCGGACTTCATGGCGCGCGGGATCGCACAGGGGCCCGCGCTCGGCGCGGCGCTGAAAGCGGCCGAGAGTGCGTGGATCGCGGCCGGGTTTCCGGCGGATCGCGCGGCGCTCGATGACATTGTGGTGAAAGCAATGTCATCCATGAAGGGATGACGGCGCACCGCGCCGCGGCCTATTCTGTCGTCAGCTCAGGGAGGACAACATGCGCGGCTTCTGGCGTGGTCTGGCGATTTTTCTGGTCGGCGGGTTACTCGGCACCGGCTTCGGTGTCGCGCTCGGTTTCTTCCTGTTCCCTTACGTCTTTCCACCGCCGCCCGCCGCCGAGCAGTTGACCGAAGCCGACCGCTCCAAGCTCGTCGCCACCGGCATGTTCATCCACGCCAATCCGTCCGATCCGATCCATTACGGCAAGGGCAAGGTCAGCGTTTACGAGCGCACGATCTTCCTCGAGCCGGACTTCGAAGTGGGGCCGGGGCCGAAATATCACGTCTATCTGGTGCCGAATGCGAGTATCCGCAACGAGGCCGGCGTGAAGGACGCGATGTTCGTCGATCTCGGCCGGCTGCGCGCCTTCAAGGGCAGCCAGCGTTACACGATCCCGGCCGGCGTCGATCTCGCGAAGTTTCCGAGCGTGGTGATCTGGTGCGAGGCGTTCGGCGTGCTGATCTCGCCGGCTGACCTGAAGCCGGCCGGCTAGCGCGCATCGCCGTGAATCTGACCGTCACCGTCTTCTGGTCGTTCCGCAGCCCGTATTCCTACATCGTGACGCCGCGTCTGGTGGCGCTGGCGCGCGATCATGATGTCGTCGTCGACATACGGATCGTGCATCCCGCGGCAATCCGCAATCCCGATCTGTTCAGGCATATGAATCCGCTGGCGCGGCCTTACTTCGTGCGCGACAGCGCGCGGGCGGCGGCGTTTCACGGCGTGCCGTTTCGCCGGCCGGTTCCCGATCCGATCGATCAGGACATGCAGACGCTGAAAATCGCGCCCGAGCAGCCGCTCGCGCTGCGGCTCGGCCGGCTCGGTATCGTCGCCGCGCAGGCAGGGAAGGCGCTCTCCTTCTGCGACGAAGTCTCGCGGCTGCTCTGGAATGGCGAAACCGACGGCTGGCACGAGGGCGATCATCTTGCGCGGGCTGCCGCGCGCTCCGGGCTTGAACTTGCTGCAATGGAAAAAGCGATCGCCGCCGATCCCGGCCGCTATGACAAGGCGCTGGCCGACAACGACGCCGCGCTGCGTGCTGCCGGGCATTGGGGCGTGCCGACATTCGTGTTCGAGGGCGAGCCGTTTTTCGGCCAGGACCGGTTCGACGTGCTGATGTGGCGGCTCAAGCAGAGCGGGCTCAGGCTGCGAAGCTAGCGCCGACGGGCCCGCGTCATGCCGGCCTGCGGCAGGGAGTTATTGGCGGACCGCGCCGCGCGTTCACGTTCGTTCCTGCGGAAATGGAAGGCGCGAACGAAGGGAATGCAGGCGCGGTGGAAGATCAGCCCGCTCAGCCACACCATCAGTGCGTTGACGAAACCCGGCGTGACAACGGCGCGGTTGCGCATCAGCCCGCGATAACCGGCGCGGGCGATGCCGCGAAGATCGTGATCGAGAACTGCCGGAACTTTCGGCGAGACCATGCGGGCGCGGCCCTGAAACCGGGTCACCACCGGACCCGGACAAAGCGCGGTCACGTTGAGCCTACCGTCGCAATATTCCGCGCGCAGCCCCTGCGAAAACGACTGCACATAGGCCTTGGTGGCGAAATAGACGGCCATGCCGGGCCCGGGGAAAAAGCCGCCGACCGAGCCGACATTGAGCACGCCGCCGCGCTGCTCGATCGCATCCGGCAGCAGGACGAGCGTGAGTTCGGTCAGTGCGCGGCAGTTGAGATCGATCAGCATCGCCTGATCTTCGGGACCAAGCCGTTCGGCACGGCCAAACAGGCCAAGGCCCGCGCTGTTGACCAGATATCTTGGTTTGAGCCCGCGTGCGGCGATGTCGTCGGCAAGGACGCGCGCGGCGCCGGGCGCCGCGAGGTCGTGGACGAGAACATGCGGTCGTTCACCGTGTTCGGCGGCGATCTCGTCGGCGATCCGGTCGAGCCTGCTTTGCGAGCGTCCGGTCAGGATCAGCGCATGGCCGCGCTCCGCGAATACGCGTGCCAGTGCCTCGCCGATACCGGAAGAGGCGCCTGTCACCAGCGCAAGCCCGCGGTCGCGATCTTCCGGTTCCGTCATGGTTTCAGAACAAATGACCTACGGCGCCCGTCAACATGACCGCCGCAGGCCGTGACTTGCTGCGGTCAGTTCAGATAGACGCGCAGGCCGCCCGAAAAGACATTGTCGGTCTCAGAACCGCGCGAAGTCGTCGAGCCCGTCGGGTTCGAGGCGAAACTCAGGCTGCCGGTATAGGCGAACGTGTAGCGCCCGGTGATTGCGACCGACGGCGTGACCATGAAATCGACGCCGAGATGGAGGGCGCCGGTGACCGCGGTGTCCGAATCGTCGATCACGAATGTTCCGCCGACCGCGCCGAGATTGTTGACGCTGTAGCGGGCGATGCCGACACCGGCGCCGACATAGGGCCGAATGGTCGGATTGAAATTGAACACGTAAAAGCCGTTGACGCCGATCGTGTAGACGTTGGTGCTGCCGGTGTGCGGAAAGGTCGTGGCACCGAACACCGCGCTGCCATCCTTGCCGCGTGTCCAGGTCAATTCGAGTTCAGCGCGCCAGTTCGGCGTAAACTCGACACCGATGTCAAAGGCACCATGCAGGCCGGAACTCGGCTTGTAAGTTCCCGCACCAAGGCCGAGCGTGTTGATGTCGTAGTTTTTCTTCAACGGACCGCCGACGCGCGCTTCGACATACCAGCGGTTCGCGAATGTTGCCGGAGCCGGCGCCGAATAGACCGGCGCTTTCACCGGCAGATCGGCTGCCGCCGCCGGCGAAATGCAAAGCGCCAGCGCTACGCAGGACGTGGAGAAGGAAAGTTTAAGCATTACATCCCCCATTCTCGAACTTGAACGCCAAAATACAAGGCAGACCTATAACATGGCATATTTGCTGCTGCCATGGATCGCTTCCCCTGACCTGTTGGGCCCGATGTGGCGCGTTGCCACAGGGGGAGGGCCCGCATTGGGGTCAGGCCGCGGTTTTGCTCTTATCGGGCTCGATCGCCTCGCCCTCAACGGCCTCGGTTTCGGCGGTTTCGTCTTCGCCGTCCCCGGATTCGTCGTCAGCGTCTTCTTCGTCGTTCTGGGCGGTGAGAGCGGCGGCCGGGATCGATTCACGGAACCGGGATCGATTCACGGAAGAAGTCGCCTTCCTCACCGATCCAAACGCATTCGACCAGCTGATCTTTCAACGCCACCACGGTGAGCGGCTGACCGCCCGATTTCAGAAACACCACGTCGCCCGGCTCGAAAGCCATGCCTTCCTCCTGCTGATGGCGTTGATCAGATGCGCGGAGGCTAGGCGCGGCAGATGACGCAGCGATCACATCTTCATGTTTGCCGCGTTACAGCTTCGTGGTGTCGCCCGGCCGCGGCGGCTCACGGCCACTTCACCACCGGCGGCATCGAGGACAGGATCGACTCGACATTGCCGCCGGTCTTCAGGCCGAAGATCGTGCCGCGGTCGTACAATAAATTGTATTCGACGTAGCGGCCGCGGCGTACGAGCTGCTCCTCGCGCTGCGCTTCGGTCCAGGGCTTTGAATAATTTGCGCGCACCAGTTTCGGATAGACGCCGAGGAAGGCGCGGCCGACGTCCTGCGTGAAGGCGAAGGTCTTGTCCCAGTCGCTTTCGAGATAATCGTAGAAAATGCCGCCGATGCCGCGCGGCTCGTTGCGGTGCTTGAGAAAGAAATACTCGTCGCACCAGTTCTTGAATTTGTCGTAGTTGGCGACCTCGTTGTGCGCCTCGCAGGGCGCGCGCATCGCGGCATGAAAGGCGATCGTGTCGGGATCGGTCTGCGTACGCCGCGCATCGAGCACCGGCGTCAGGTCGGCTCCGCCGCCGAACCATGCCTTGGTCGTCACTACGAAGCGGGTGTTCATGTGGACGGCCGGAATGTTCGGGTTGTGCAGATGCGCGATCAGGGAAATGCCGGAAGCCCAGAAACGCGGGTCGTCGGCGGCACCGGGGATTTGCGCGCGAAACTCCGGCGCGAACTCGCCATGAACGGTCGAGCAATGCACGCCGACCTTTTCGAACAGCCGGCCGTGCATCATCCCCATCACGCCACCACCACCTGGCTGTCCTGAATGATCGGTGCGCTGCCACGGCGTGCGCACGAAACGGCCGGGCGCAAGGCCGGCATGCCAGTCGTTGGCCGGGGCCTCGTCCTCGAGCGCTTCGAACGCCGCGCAGATGTCGTCGCGCAGGCTTTCGAACCAGGCGCGGGCGCGGGCCTTGCGGGTTTCCAGGGGGTCGCCGTCCGTCATCATTCAGTCACTCTAGCAGCCGGGCTCAGCCGGCCGGAAATCCGCCGGTTTGCCGCAGCGCCTCGCCGGCGACGAGGGCGGCCGCCATCGCCACATTGAGCGAGCGCAGGCCGGGTCGCATCGGAATCCGCAACCGGAGGTCGACGGCGGCATGTACGTCCTGTGGCACGCCGGCGCTCTCGCGGCCGAACAGCAGAATGTCGCCGTCCGCAAAGCGATGGTCGAGATAGCTCGTCGTCGCGGCGGTGGTGAGCAGCAGCAGCCGTCCGCCATCCGCGTGCCGCCATGCCGTGAAGGCGGGCCAGTCCGTGTGACGGGTCAATTTCACCTGGTCGATATAGTCCATGCCGGCCCGGCGGAAGGCGCGGTCGGTTGCCGGAAATCCGGCCGGCTCGATGATATGCGCCTCGATGCCGAGACACGCGCAGAGCCGCAGAATCGTTCCGGTATTGGGCGCGATATCGGGTTGGTAGAGGGCGATCCGGATCATGGCGGCGAACCCCGCTGGCGGGCCTTAGAGGCGCTAAAATGCAGCCGCCAAATGACTTGTGCGACAAGGCTTAATTGGCGCGATAGCGGGCTTGCGCTTGCACCGCAAGGGTGCCAATAGAACCACCGCCGGCGCCTTCCTGCCTTGACCGGGACTGTCGCGGCCGGTCCACCCGCCGCCGGCTCTCATGCGGCCGGCTCTCAAGTCGCGGGCGGTATTCAACGTCAGCCGGAACACCATCCGGGGGAGAGGGATCCAGACGTGACGACCGTGTCTTCGGCGGAGCACACGCGCCGCGATTTTCTTTACATCGCCACCGCAGCCGTCGGCGCGGTCGGTGCCGTCGCGGCCGCCGTGCCGCTGATCTCGCAAATGAACCCGGATGCTTCGACGATCGCCGCTGGCGCGCCGATCGAAGTCGATCTCGGCCCGGTTGCCGAGGGACAGGTCATCAAGGTGTTCTGGCGCGGCAAGCCGATCTTCATCTCGCATCGTACGAAGAAGGAGATCGACGAGGCCCGCAACGTTCAGCTCTCGAGCCTCCCCGATCCCGAAGCCGATGCCAAGCGCGTCAAGGAAGGCCACGCCCAGTGGCTGGTCCTGATCGGCATCTGCACCCATCTCGGCTGCATCCCGCTCGCGCATTCGGGTGAATATGACGGCTTCTTCTGCCCGTGCCACGGCTCGGTCTACGATACCTCCGGCCGCATCCGCAAAGGCCCGGCGCCGACCAATCTCCCGCTGCCGCCCTACGAATTCGTTTCCGACACCAAAATCCGGATCGGTTGATCCGCGCGCATCGGTTTTCAAGGTTCGACAATGACCGGACATTCCACGTATCAGCCACAGAGCGGCTTCATGAAATGGATGGAGCGCCGGCTGCCGATCGCCGGCCTGATCCATTCTTCCTTCGTCGCTTATCCGACGCCGCGCAACCTGAACTACTGGTGGACCTTCGGCGGCATCCTGTCGTTCATGCTCGGCGTGCAGATCATCACCGGCATCGTGCTGGCGATGCACTACACCCCGCATGTCGACTACGCCTTCAAGTCGGTCGAAGAGATCATGCGCGACGTCAATTACGGCTGGCTGCTGCGCTACGTGCATGCCAACGGCGCCTCGATGTTCTTCCTCGCCGTCTACATCCATATTTTCCGCGGCATGTATTACGGCTCCTACAAGGAGCCACGCGAGGTGCTCTGGATCCTCGGCGTCATTATCTATCTGCTGATGATGGCGACCGGTTTCATGGGCTACGTGCTGCCGTGGGGCCAGATGAGCTTCTGGGCCGCGACCGTCATCACCAACCTGTTCTCGGCGATCCCTGGCGTCGGTGAATCGATCGTGACCTGGCTGTGGGGCGGCTACGCCGTCGGCAATCCGACGCTGAACCGCTTCTACTCGCTGCATTACCTGCTGCCGTTCGCGATCGCGGGCGTCGTGATCCTTCACGTCTGGGCGCTTCACGTCGTCGGGCAGAACAATCCGAGCGGCGTCGAGGTGAAGTCGGACAACGACACCGTGCCGTTCACGCCCTACGCGACTGTGAAGGACAGCTTCGTCCTGATCTGCTTCTGCGTGATCTTCGCCTGGTTCGTGTTCTACATCCCGAACTATCTCGGCCACGCCGACAACTACATCCCGGCCAATCCGGCGGTGACGCCGGCGCACATCGTGCCCGAATGGTACTACCTGCCGTTCTACGCGATCCTGCGCGCGATCCCCGACAAGCTGCTGGGCGTCGTGGCGCTGATCGGCTCGATCGCGATCCTCGCTTTCCTGCCGTGGCTCGACACGTCGAAGGTGAAGTCGGCGCGCTACCGGCCGCTGTACCGGCAGTTCTTCTGGCTGTTCGTCGCGACCTGCATCGGGCTCGGCTGGCTCGGCGCCAAGCCCGCGGAAGGCGTCTATGTGATCGCGGCGCGGATTCTGACGGTCTATTACTTCGGTTACTTCATCGTCGTACTGCCGCTGCTCGGCATTTTCGAGAAGACCAAGCCGGTGCCGAATTCGATTTCGGAATCGGTTCTGGGCACGAAGGCGTGAGGGGGCGGCACATGATGAAGAGCAAGACTTTCCTCGCCCTCGTGACGGCCGGCGCGCTGGTGGCGCTGACGGCCCCGGCGCTCGCCGCCGGCGACACGCCGCAGCCGCCGCGACAGAAGTGGTCGTTTGCGGGTCCGTTCGGCAAATACGACCAGGCGCAGCTCCAGCGTGGCTTCAAGGTCTTCAAGGAAGTTTGCGCGGCCTGCCACTCGTTGTCCTACATCGCCTTCCGCAATCTGGCGGAGCCGGGCGGGCCGGGCTTCTCGGTGGCGCAGGCCGCCGCGGTTGCCAGGGAATACAAGATCAAGGACGGCCCCAACGACGCCGGCGAAATGTTCGAGCGTGAAGGCCGCGTCGCCGACCGCTTCCCGTCGCCGTTCGCAAACGACAACGCTGCCCGCGCCGCCAATGGCGGGGCGCTGCCGCCGGATCTCTCGGTGATCGCCAAGGCGCGCACCTACGAGCGCGGCTTCCCCTGGTTCGTGTTCGACATGATCACGCAGTATCAGGAGCAGGGCCCCGACTATCTCCATGCGCTGCTGACCGGCTACAAGGAAGCGCCGGCCGACATGAAGATGCCGGCGGGCATGCAGTTCAACACCTATTTCCCCGGCCACATGATCGGCATGCCGGCGCCGCTGATCAAGGATCAGGTCACGTTCGACGACGGCACGGCCGCGACTGTCGATCAGATGGCGAAGGACGTCTCGGCCTTCCTGATGTGGACCGCGGAGCCGCACCTCGTCGCGCGCAAGCGCCTCGGCCTGCAGGTGATGATCTTCCTGATCGTGTTCGCGGGGCTGCTCTACTTCACCAAAAAGAAGGTATGGGCCGCCGCGCACTGACGCGCCGTTTCCGGGTGAAATCAAAAAGCCCTCCGGACATTCCGGAGGGCTTTTTCGTTGCGTAGCTGACGAGATGCTATCTGGTGCAGAACGGGAAGCGTTCGAGCCGCTGTAGCTGGTTCAGGAACACGCATTTGGTTTCCGGTCCGGCGCGCCGCAGGAAGGCTTCCTTGACCGGGTCGAGCTGGCTCATCACGCCGTGCGCCACCAGCAGCAGGGCGCCGGCGGGGTAGAGCCACTTATGCCGTTGCAGGCCTGGCACCCGGGCGATCAACAGCGCCGCCGCGATGACGATCAGCGGGTCGGCAAAATGGAAATAGTCGATCTTGAGGGCGCGCGTTGCCGAGAATGTGTCGATGCCGAGCGCGGCGCCGATCAGAAGCGCGACCTGCAACACGATTTTTCGTTCGCCGCGCCGCCAGGCCCAGATCGCACCGGCGACGACGGCCCATTCCAGAAAGATCGTCGGCCTTGTCGAGGTGTGGAACACGAAGCTGTGCGCCTTCAGCATCGACACGAATCCGCGAAGAATGGTGACAAACGGCACCGTGCAGCCCTGACTGCAGCCGTTCTGCGAAATATCGCCAAAATAGGCGAGGGCGTTCGCCGGATTCAGGACGATCGCGACCGGCAGGGCTTCGTTGTGGACATGGAGCGGCAGCAGTCCGACCGCGATCCCGGTGACGATTGCAAGCGCCGTCGCGAGCGTCTCGGGCCATGGCACGCGCCACAGCACCGCGAAAGCGACCATGCCGAGGCCGAGCCAGACTGCGAGCAAGAGCTGGAATTGTCCCGATCCGAACATGCCGCGCATCAGGTCGGGCGGCGGATCGGGGAACAGGCCCTGCATCAGAACGGGCCACGCCGCGGCCACGGCGAGGGCGACCGCGATGGCGAGCGTAACGATCGGTATCGCCGCCCGCGGCCGGCCCCAGTAGCCGCCGCCGTCCGAACGCTCGCCGAACGGCAGCAGCAGGATCGGCAGCGCGCAGATCAGAAAGATGGCCTGCACCTTGTTGACCATGCCGAGCGTTGCAATGGCCGCGGCCGCGCCGACCAGCAGCGGTCGGGCCGCGTTGCGCGCCTCGCGGGCGGCAACCAACAGGATCAGCAGCGCCAGCGCGGCGAGCGCAGACGATATCAGTTCCGGTTTGACGGCGCGGACGGCGACCGAAATGCCGCCCGAGTAGGCGACGGCGAAAGCGCCGAGCAGGGCCGCGCGCCAATCGCCGGTCAGCCGCCGCAGCAGCAATCCGAACGCGGTGACGTAGGACAGCACGAGCAGCAAGCAGATCAGCCGCGCAACGCGCACCGCGACGGTCCACGCATGGTGAAAGGCCGCGACGTCGCTCGCCGGCGGCAGTGTCGACAGCGAATAGGTTGCGATCAGTCCGAGGCCGTGGAGGCCGCGCAGCGTGGCGCTGATGAGCGTCACGATGAGATGGGCCGGATGCAGCACGACCTGCCGCGGCAGGCCATCGTTCTGGAGGAAAGCATCGTAGACCAGCAGCACATCCTGGTCGGCCGTGCGCCAGTAGGGATTGAAAAAGCCGAACGCGAAGAACGAAACGACGAGGCCGGCGAGCGTGGCGGCAAGGCCGAGCCGCCAGCCGAGCGGCGTCAGCCGGCGATAGCCATCCGGTGCAGGCGGCGATTCAACCATAGTGTGGCTGGCACTCACCGTCCGTTCCCCGGAAATTCGGCGTCGAAATCGTGAACGAAACCCTATACAAGCGGGCGCCAGAGACGACAAGCGACGGATCGAATTCATGACCAAGGCGGTGCTCGGCATCATCGGCGGATCGGGGATCTACGATCTGCCGGGGCTGACCAATGTGCGCGAGGAGCGTATTGCAAGCCCGTGGGGCGAGCCGTCGGCGCAGCCGCGGATCGGCGAGATCGCCGGGCTTCCCATCGTGTTCCTGACGCGGCACGGCAAGGGTCATCGTGTTCCGCCGTCCGACATCAACTACCGCGCCAATATCGACGTGTTGAAACGCGCCGGCGTCACCGATCTCGTTTCGCTGTCGGCCTGTGGCTCGTTCAGGGAGGACATGCCGCCCGGAACCTTCGTGCTGGTCGACCAGTTCGTCGACCGCACGTATGGCCGTGCCAGTTCGTTCTTCGGCAAGGGCTGTGTCGCACACGTGTCAATGGCGCATCCGGTGTCGCCGCTGTTGCGCGGGCACATCGAGAAAGCTGCGAAGGCCGAGGGCATCAAACACGCGAGCGGCGGCACCTACATCTGCATGGAAGGTCCGCAGTTCTCCACCCATGCGGAGAGCATGACCTACAAGCAGCTCGGCTATTCGGTCATCGGCATGACCAACATGCCGGAGGCCAAGCTCGCGCGCGAAGCCGAGCTTTGCTACGCGAGCGTCGCCATGGTGACCGACTTCGACTGCTGGCATCCGGATCACGACGCCGTGCAGGTCGCCGACATCATCAAGGTGCTGATGGAGAACGCCTCGAACGCGCAGCGGCTGGTCGCGCGGCTTGCGCGCAATTTTCCGCGCGAACATGAACCGTGTCCGGTTGGATCGGACCGCGCGCTCGATACCGCCATCATCACGGCGCCGGACGCACGCGATCCCGCACTTCTGAAAAAACTCGACGCCGTCGCCGGGCGCGTTCTGAACAACCGGGGCTGAACCGATGATTACCGCCGCTCTCGAAAACGATCTGCGCGCCGCGATCCGCACCATTCCCGACTACCCGAAGAAAGGGATCATGTTCCGCGACATCACTACGCTCTTGGGCAACGCGCGGGCGTTCCGCCGCGCGGTCGACGAGCTGGTGCAGCCCTGGGCCGGCATGAAGATCGACAAGGTCGCCGGCATGGAGGCGCGCGGGTTTATCCTCGGCGGCGCGGTGGCGCATCAGGTCTCGGCCGGCTTCGTGCCGATCCGCAAGAAGGGCAAGCTGCCGCACACCACCGTGCGCATCGCCTATTCGCTCGAATATGGCATCGACGAAATGGAAGTTCACAAGGACGCGGTATCGAAGGGCGAGCGCGTCATCCTGGTCGACGACCTGATCGCGACCGGCGGCACTGCGGAAGGAGCGGTGAAGCTGTTGCGCCAGCTCGGCGCGGAAGTGCTTGCCGCCTGTTTCGTGATCGATCTTCCCGAGCTCGGCGGCGCCGACAAACTACGCAAGATGGACGTGCCGGTGCGCACGCTCATTTCATTCGAGGGGCACTAAATTCGGCGGATGGCTGCTCGCCTCAGTTGATGCTGAGGCCGAGCGTCGTCACCATCTTGCCCCACTTGTCGACTTCGGACTTGAACAGGTTCTGGGCCTGGGATTGCGATCCGGTGACCGGATCGAAGCCGAGTGCGGCAAGCCGGTTCTGAACCTCGGGATCCTTCACGGTCGCATCGATCGCGCCGTTGAGTTTGGCGATCACGTCGGCGGGCGTCTTGGCCGGTACGAAGAAACCGACCCATGACGACGCGGTGAAGCCCGGAAAACCGGCTTCGGCATAGGTGGGGACATCGGGCGCGGCGGCGAGCCGCTTGTCGCTCGCGACCGCAAGGCCTTTGAGCTTGCCGCCCTTGATCTGCGCGACCACGCCGCCGCCGATCGTCAGGGCGAGCAGGTCGATATGGCCGGCGATTGCGGCGTTGGTGGCCGGCGCGCCGCCCTGGAACGGGATGTGGGTCGCCTGCGCCTTGGCGTGCTCCTTGAAGAAGTAGGCCGCCGCGATATGCGAGCCGCTGCCGGCGCCGGCGGTGCCGAAATTGATCGGCTTGCCCTGCATGGCTTTCAAATACTCGCCGATATTCTTCGCCGGCACCGTCGGCAGCGCCGAGAGCGATTCCGGGCTCGAGGCGACGATCGCCGCGGTGGCAAAGTCGGCGGCGGCAAAGGTCTTGTTCTTGTAAAGCGTTTCGTTGATGGCGAGCGCGGAGGTCGTCACCAGCACCGTGTAGCCGTCGGCGTTGGCGCCTGACACGACCTTGGCAGCGATGTTGCCGCCGGCGCCGCCGCGGTTTTCCACCACGACGGTCTGGCCGAGCCGCTCCGACACTTTCTGGCCGATCAGTCGCCCGATGCCGTCGGCGACGCCGCCGGCCGAGAAGCCGACGATGAACGTGATCTTCTGGCTCGGATAGGTCTGGGCAACGGCTGGAACCGTGGCGCTCGTCAGCGCGAGCATCGCCGCGCCGACCAGGACGTGGCAAGACGGCCTGGATTTCCAGGACTGCATTGAATTCCTCCCCCAATGATCTGCGTACTGCCGTCTTCGCGCGGCGTGCCTGCAAGTGTCCCACTGCGTTGGGCCGCACACAAGCTGGCTCTGGCAAGTCGCGCGGCTAGCCGCGTCCCCACGGGCCGCCGCCGGGGAAGGGCGGCAGGCCGGGCAGGAACGGCTTGTCGCGCTGTTCGCTCTGTTGAGGACGGTCGCCCCAAGGACCCTGAGATGGTCCTTGCTGCTGGCCCGGCTGCTGCTCCTGCGGCGGCAATTCCGTGACGTAAGGATCGTCGATGTCGCGGGTGCCGTCCTCGGGCGGCGGCAGCGCAATCGGACCGGGATCGTGGCCGCCGGCGAATTGCACGAGCGCGGCCACGCGCGCGTCGATCGACGGATGAGTGGCGAGCAAATCCGCAAAGCCCGAGCGTGGATTGTCGATGCACATTTCCATCACCGCCGAGGTAGCGGCCGGAAGCTCGCCGCGGTTCTCGATCTTGCGCAATGCATAAATCATCGCGTCCGGGTTTTTTGTGAGTTCGACGGCGCCAGCGTCGGCGAGGAACTCGCGTTTGCGCGACAGCGAGAAGCGGATCACGATCGACAAGAGCCAGGCGACCAGGATCAGCACGACGGCCAGAATGATGACGAGGCCGGCGCCCTTGCGGTCGCTGCTGCCTGACGAGCGGCCACCACCGACCCGGATGCCGCCCTGAAAGAATAAACGGAACACCAGCTCTGCGAAAAAACCGATCACGCCGGCGATGATGACGGCGATCACCATCATGCGCACGTCGCCGTTGCGGATGTGGGTCAATTCGTGCGCCAGCACCGCCTCCATCTCGGCGTCGTTCAGCGCGCCCACCAGCCCACGCGTGACTGTGATCGAGTATTGCTTCTCGTTAAGTCCGGTGGCGAAGGCGTTGAGCGGGGCTTCTTCCGCGATCCGCAGCTTCGGCATCGGGATGCCGCGGGAGATGCAAAGATTTTCCAGCAGATTGTAGAGGTGCGGCTCGTCCGCGCGCGTGACCTGATGGCCGCCGGTCAGCGCGTCGATCATCGACTGGTGAAATTTCCAGGCGATGGCGATCCAGATCAGCGTGCCGATCGTCGCGACCGGCAGCGCGACGACGAGATCGCGAAACGCCTGCGCGATGAGGAAATCAGGCGGTGCATCGCCGAACCGGATCGCGGCGGCCACCAGCGCGCCGGCGAACACCATCACATAGACGAGAAAGAACAGGCCGGTGAGCAGCAACACCGACCGGCGCCGGTTCGCCTGGATGTGCGTATAGAGGCCGAATGCGGCCATCGCCGGCGCTCCGGTTGAAAGCGTCGCTCCGCGCTAGAACTTCACGCTCGGCGCTTGTTCGAGCTGCGGCCGCGCATCGCCGAGATCGAAGAAGGTGTGCGGGTGGAAGCCGAAACTTGCCGCGAACATGACCGCCGGGAATTGCTCGATACCGGTGTTGTATTCCTGGACCGCGTTGTTGAAGAAGCGGCGCGCGGCGGCGAGCTTGTTCTCGATGTCCGAGAGTTCTGTCTGCAACTGCTGGAAGTTCTGGTTGGCCTTGAGGTCCGGATAGGCCTCCGACAGCGCGAACAACTGGCGCAGCGCCCCCGTCAGCGCATTCTCGGCGGCGACCTTTTGATCAATGCCGGGCGCGGCGATCGCGGCGTTGCGCGCGCGCACCACGGCCTCCAGTGTCGACTTCTCATGCGACGCGTAGCCCTTCACGGTCTCGACCAGGTTCGGGATCAGGTCGCTGCGCTGCTTCAACTGCACGTCGATGTCGGCGAAGGCCTGCCGGACGCGCTGCCGCATGGCAACGAGGCCGTTGTAGATCGTGACGATCCACAATACGACGGCGGCGATGACACCAAGGACGATCCAGGTGGTGGTGGACATTGAACTCCTCCCGAGGACGACGCGTGACGCCGCTCCAAGATAGGCTGCTTCCAGCATTCGGCAATAGAGTACCGCGTGCCGGCGATCGTTTTTCGATGCCGGCAAGCTGTTGATACTAATGAAAGATTAGCTCGCTTCGCGGAACCGTACGGCGGCCTCGAGGTCGACCGAGACGAGTTGCGACACGCCGCGCTCGGCCATGGTGACGCCGAACAGGCGGTTCATCCGCGCCATGGTGATCGGGTTGTGCGTGATGATGACGAAGCGGGTGTCGGTCTGCCGCGTCATCTCATCGAGCAGGTCGCAGAAGCGTTCGACGTTGTGGTCGTCGAGCGGTGCGTCCACTTCGTCCAGCACGCAGATCGGCGCCGGGTTGGTGAGGAACACCGCGAAGATCAGCGCGAGCGCCGTCAGCGCCTGTTCGCCGCCCGAGAGCAGCGACAGCGTCGACGGCTTCTTGCCGGGCGGCTTGGCGAGAATTTCGAGGCCGGCTTCGAGCGGGTCTTCGCTTTCGATCAACTGAAGCTCGGCGCTGCCGCCGCCGAACAGTTGCGTGAACAGCCGCTGGAAATGCGCGTTGACGCTGGCGAAGGAGGCGAGCAGCCGCTCGCGGGCCTCGCGATTGAGGCTCTGGATGCCCAGGCGCAGCTTCTTGATTGCCTCGATCAGGTCGTCGCGCTCGGTGGTCAGCGCCGTGTGCTTGCTCTCGATTTCGCGCAGCTCTTCCTCGGCGCGCAGATTGACGGCGCCGAGCCGCTCGCGTTCGCGGCGCAGCCGCTCCAGCGTCGCCTCGATGTCGGCGAGTTCGGGCAGGGCCTGTTCGGCTTTGAGTTCCGCGAGTTCGGCAAGGGCCGTGGGCTCGCATTCGAGCATGTCGCGGATCTCGTGCTCGATGTCGGATGAGCGGCGCTTGGCTGCGTCGAGCTTCTCTTCGGCGCGGGCAAGCTCCTCGCGGGCGGCGCTGGCGGCTTCGAGCGCGGCGCGGGCCTCCTTGTCGGCGGCGGCCAGCGTGTTTTCGCCCTCGGCGAGCCGGTCGGCGGCGGCGCGGCGATTGGCCTCCGCGTTCTCGACTTCGGTGATGAGCGCGGCGCGCTTTTCGGCGAACAACTGCGGCGCGTTTTCAAGTTCGGTGCGCTCGCGGGTCGCCTCGGTGACGCGCTGCTCGAGCGTGGCGATCTGCCCGGCGGCGCTGTCGCGGCGCGCGGTCCAGTCGTTACGCTCGGTGCCGATCGCCTGAAGGCGGCGGTCTGCGAGTTCGGCCTCGCGGACGATCGCCTGCTGCTCGGCACGGATTTCGGCGAGCTTGGCGCGTTTGCCGGCGATGTCGTCGCGTACGGCGGCGAGCCTCTGCTCGGTTGCCGCGACAGGCGCGAGCGCGGCGAGCGAAGCCTCGGCCTCGGCTTTCGCGGCCTCGGCTTCCTCGCGGCTGGTGGTGAGGCGGACGCGGGCTTCCGACAGCGCGGACAGACGGGCCGCCTGTCGGTTCAGGTCGCGCTCGCGCGAGCGGGTCTCGACCTGCGTGGCGCCGGCGGCGACGAACGCCGCTTGCGCGGCCTCGAGCGCCTGGCGCTTCGCCTCGACGTCCTCGCGGGCGGGCGAGAGTTCGGTCTCGATTTCAGCGAGCCGGCTGCGCTGGGCCAGCCGACGCGCAGCGCCGGTCGGTGCGTGGGCTGCGGCGACGAAGCCGTCCCACCGCCACAGGTCGCCTTCGGCGGAGACGAGGCGCTGGCCTGGCTTGAGCGATGAGGCGAGGCGGTTGCCGGTGTCGCGGTCGACGACGCCGATCTGCGCGAGGCGGCGGCGAAGCGCGGCAGGCGCCTGCACATGATCGATGAGCGGCACAACGCCCTCGGGCAGCGCGGGATCGGAGGGATCGGCGGCGACGTCCGACCAGCGCATCGGCGAGGACGGGTCGGTCGGAGCGTCGAGATCGTCGCCAAGCGCAGCGCCGAGCGCCTTCTCATAGCCTTTTTCAACCGAGATGTTGTCGATCACCGGCGGCCACAGGTTCTTGGTCTCGACCGCGAGCACCTTCGACAGTGTCTTTGCCTCGGTGTCGAGCCGCTGGGCGCGGCGTTCGGCTTCGGCGAGCGTGTTGCGCGCGGCCTCGACCTCGTCGCGGGCGTTGTTGTGGGCGGCCTCGGCGGCGACCGCGGCGGCCTCCGCCTCGGTCAGGGCGACCTGCGCGCCTTCGACGGCGGCGGCGAGCGGCGCGCTTTCCGAACCGCGCAGACTGTTGAGTTCGCGTTCGATGTCGGCGATTTCGCTGGCGTGACGCTGGGCGCGCTCGCCATGGCTGCGCACCGCGTTCTCGAATTGCTGGCGCTTCGCGGTGAGGTCGGCGAGTTCGGCGGTGAGGTCCGAAAAGACTTTTTCGACCGCGTTGAGTTCGCCGTCGGCCTCGGCGACGCGGGCATCGACACCGCTGCGGCGGCTCGCGCTCTCATGCGCCTCGCGGCGCAGCGTCTCTTCTTCCGATGCAAGGCGGGCAAGCGCGGCCTCGGCGTCGGCGGCGAGCTTCTTCTCGCGTTCGGCGTCGGCGGCGAACTGCACGAGCCGGGTGTCGAGTTCGGCGATGCGGTCCTTGGCGCGGGCTTCCTCGCGCTCGAGTTCCTGCACGGCGAGATTGATCCGGTGCAGCGCGGCTGCGGTCTTGGCTTCGGTGTCGCGCAGCGCCGGAAGTTCGGCCTGCGCATTGGTCTGCTTGGTCGAGGCGGCGGCCTGCGCGGCGACGCGCTCGGCGACCAGCGCGGTGCCCGCGGTCTTGGCGTGCTCGGCTTCAACCACTTCAGCGTTGGCGCCGGTCCAGCGCAGGTGGAACAGCAGCGCTTCCTGCTTGCGCACCTGTTGCGAGACGGTGCGGTAGCGGATCGCCTGCTTGGCCTGCTTCTTCAGGCCGTCCATCTGCGCAGCCAACTGTCCGATCACGTCCTCGACGCGCTGGAGGTTGCTTTCGGCGGCTTTCAGCCGCAGTTCGGCCTCGTGGCGGCGGGCATGCAGGCCGGAAATGCCGGCGGCTTCTTCCAGAACGCGGCGGCGCTGTTCGGGCTTGGCCTGGATGATTTCGCCGATCCGGCCCTGGTGGACGAGGGCGGGCGAGCGGGCGCCGGTCGAGGCATCGGCGAATACGATCTGGACGTCGCGGGCGCGGACTTCCTTGCCGTTGATGCGGTAGGTCGAACCCGCCTCGCGCTCGATGCGGCGCGTGATGTCGATTGCGTCGGTGTCGTTGAAAGACGCCGGCGCCGAGCGGTCGGCATTGTCGATCAGGATGCCGACTTCGGCGGTGTTGCGCGACGGCCGCGTGTTGGAACCCGAGAAGATGACGTCGTCCATGTTGGACGCGCGCATCGACTTGTAGGACGACTCGCCCATCACCCAGCGCAAGGCTTCGACAAGATTGGACTTGCCGCAGCCGTTTGGTCCGACCACGCCGGTCAGCCCAGGCTCGATCAGGAAGTCGGTGGGTTCAACGAACGACTTGAACCCAAGCAGCCGCAGCCGCGTAAGTTTCATACTTCTGGCCTCGAACCGCGCCCTGCGCGGTGGTTAGTCATTGGAAGTCGCGTCAAGACTCGCATCCCGTTCCGGGCAACGGCCCGGTCAGCCTTGCTATGACGCCGCATCGGGCCGGAGAATGAATCGTGCGCGGTCCCGGAGCAACCGCCGCGTATTCTTTTCCAGACGATTCCGCTCTTGTTCCGGCCGGCCGGCGGAGGCGGCGCGCGTCCGGCCCCGCTGTGAGACCGAAAAACCCTTATCCTGCCTTGAGATAGGGCTCAATCAACTTCGCCATGTCGTCGATCGAAATGTCGCCGGCATGGCGCTTGCCGTTGATGAAAAAGGTCGGGGTCGATGCGACCTTGAGTTTATTAACCGCGTGCTGGCGGGCCTTTTCCATGCCGTCGAGCAACGACTGATTCGCGAGGCATTTCTCGAAATCCTGTTCGCTCAGACCCGCCTGTTTGGAGATCGCCTTCAGCGGCTCGAGCGGCTGGCGCACCACCCAGGTGTTCTGCTGGTGGAACAGCGTGTCGATCATCGCGATGTATTTGTCGGAGTTGCCATTGGCGGCGCAGCGCCCGAGCATGAAGCCGGCGGCGGCGAGCGGGTCGAGCGGAAACTCGCGGAACACGAAGCGCACCTTGCCGGTGTCGATGTAGCGCTTTTTCAGTTCGGGAAACGTCGTAATTGCGAAGTGGGCGCAGTGGCCGCAGGTCATCGACGCATATTCGTAGATCGTCACCGGCGCCTTCTCGTCGCCGAGCACGATGTCGCCCAAGGGGCTCGCCACCGCGAGGTCTTCGGTGGAGGCATCCTGCGCGGCGGCGGGATCGATCAGCCCGGCCAAGGGAGCGAAAGCGGTGAGGGCGGTCGCGAGCGCGACGGTCGCGCTGCCTTCGCAAAATCTGCGTCGGGTGATGATCACGGATGGGCTCCCTTGATGCCCCTTGCGGCCGGCGGGGCTGAACTTCGCTATCCCGAAACCGCTAGCATGGCAATTGTGAGACTTTCGCGGGTTTCCGGCCGCGGGACGGTCAATTTCGCTTGATGACGCGGCAGGATGCCGGCTTTCAGCGTGTTTTGAGTGCGGCGCCGAGACGGGCGAGCGCCGCTTTCAAGTTCTCCTCGGTCTCACTCGGCAGACTTCCGGCAATGGCGTCGACCAACGCCGGGTCTGGCGCTGCCGGTGCGTCGCGCTTTTCGGGCTTTCGCAGCGGCGCCTGGCGCAGCGCGATCCGCCCGACCGCCTGCCAGCCGAAGAAGCGGTTGACCCGCTCGAGAATGACCGCGGACTGGTGCTGGATCTCAAGCGCCATCGGGCCTTCGACCCGTAGCACCAGCGTTGCCGGTTCGGGGCTCGCCTCGCCGTCGTTGTTACTGGTTTGCCGCGGCCAGGTGATCTTGATCGGCTGCGATTGTGCGCCGATCTCGGCGCCGACAATATCGGCCCAGCGGGTGACCAGCTCGGTCGAGGCGAAACCCTGCTGGGCAAAACGCTCGCTGATCGTCTTGTGCAGCAAGGCCGAGAGCGGCCGGGGAAAACTGCGCGAAGGCTTGGTCATCGGTCTGGGCCTGGGGACGGACCTTGTGCCATCGTCCTGTCATGAGCGTAACAGCGACGAAGCCGGTGCGGAAGAAAGTGACCTCGATTTTCCGCGCTATCCCGCGCGGGCAGCCGGATGCCGCCGGCCTGCTCGCCTGGTACGACCGCCACCGCCGCATCCTGCCGTGGCGGGCACGGCGCGGCGAGACCGCCGATCCGTACCGCGTGTGGCTCTCGGAAATCATGTTGCAGCAAACGACGGTGAAGGCAGTCGCGCCCTACTATGCACGCTTTGTCGCGCGTTGGCCCGATGTCGGTGGGCTCGCGGCTGCGCCACTCGACGATGTGCTGCGCGAATGGGCGGGGCTCGGCTATTACGCGCGGGCGCGCAACCTCCATGCCTGTGCCGGCGTCGTCGTCCGCGATCACGGCGGGGTGTTCCCGCGCGACGAGGCTGCCTTGCGTCTGTTGCCGGGCATCGGCGCCTATACCGCCGCGGCGATCGCGGCGATCGCCCATGACGCGCCGGCAGTGCCGGTCGACGGTAATGTCGAGCGCGTGATGTCGCGGCTGTTCTCGGTCGAAGCCGAATTGCCGAAAGCGAAACCGGTGATCGCGGAGCTTGCGACTTCGCTGTTGCCGTCGCACCGCTCCGGCGATTTCGCGCAAGCGCTGATGGATCTCGGCGCCACGATCTGCACGCCGAAAAAGCCTGCCTGTTCGCTCTGCCCCTGGGGCGATGTGTGCAAGGCGCGGCAACGCGGCGACGCCGACACGTTTCCGCGCAAGACGCCCAAGCGCGCCGGCGAGTTGAGGCGCGGCGCCGCATTCGTTGCGCTTCGCACCGACGGCGCGGTGCTGTTACGAACGCGCCCACCGCGCGGGTTGTTGGGCGGGATGACCGAAGTGCCGTGCAGCGCGTGGGCGGTGACGTTCGACTTGCGCAAGGCGAAAACCTCTGCGCCCGCGTTTGGCGCCAAAGTCGAATGGACGAAGCTCCCCGGTTGGGTCGACCACGTCTTCACGCATTTCCCGCTGGAATTGACGGTGTTTCTCGGCCGTGTTCCGGCGCGGGCCAAGGCGCCGGCGGGCGCGCGCTGGGTTGCCCGCGACGATCTTGCCGCCGAGGCGCTGCCGAACGTGATGCGAAAAGTTCTCGCTCATGCTTTAGATAGGGCGACCGAGTAACGCAGTGCCGGGGCGTATCATGTCTGTCCAAGAGTCCGCGCAAGAGTGGAAGCCGAGCGTCCGCTATCCCGATCCCTCGATCAAAGTGCTCGACAAGCGGTTCGAGACATACAAGCTGCCGCTGTCGAACGTCGAACGGCTCTGGACCGGCACGCGCTGGGGCGAGGGCCCGGTCTGGTTCGGCGAGCATCGCTGCCTGCTCTGGAGCGACGTGCCGGGCAACCGGATGCTGCGCTGGGACGAGGAGACCGGCGCGGTGTCTCATTTCCGCAAGCCGTCGAACAATTCCAACGGCAACACCCGCGACCGGCAGGGAAGGCTCGTTACCTGCGAGCACCTGACGCGGCGCGTGACGCGCACCGAATATGACGGGCGTATCACCGTCATCTGCGATGGCTTCGAGGGCAAGCGGCTGAATTCGCCCAACGACGTGGTGGTGAAGTCCGACTGCTCGGTCTGGTTCACCGATCCGCGCTTCGGCATCCACGGCTACTACGAAGGCGAACTGGCGGAGCCGGAACTGCCGATGAATGTCTATCGCGTCGACGGGCAGAGCGGGAAGGTCACGGTCGTCGCCGACGGCATCAATGCGCCGAACGGGCTTGCGTTCTCGCCGGACGAGAAAATTCTCTACATCGTTGAATCGCGCAGCATGCCGCGCACGATCCTGGCCTATGACGTCGCCGGCAAGGGCGATACGCTCGCCAACCGCCGGCTGCTGATCGACTCCGGTCCGCAGGGCACGCCGGACGGCTTCCGCGTCGACATCGAAGGCAATCTGTGGTGCGGCTGGGGCATGACCGAGGAACTCGACGGCGTGCGCGTGTTCACGGCGCAAGGCGAGCCGATCGGCCATATCGCGTTGCCCGAACGTTGCGCCAATGTCTGCTTCGGCGGCACCCACCGCAACCGGCTGTTCATGGCGGCGGCGCATTCGCTCTATTCGCTTTACGTCAACACGCAGGGCGTGGCCGGCGGCTGAGCGTGATCCCCGAAAAGTGGGAACCGGTTTTCGGACAAGGATCACGCTGAAAAAACTGAGATAGCATTCTGGAGGAAATCGCATGAAGATCGAACGTCACGATGTCGCCGCGCGCATGAGCAAGGTGGTCGTCCATGGCGACACCGTCTATCTCGCTGGCATCGTCGCCAACGAGCCCAAGGGCAAGGACACCGCGGCGCAGACCAAGGACATCCTCGGCCAGATCGACGGCTTCTTGAAAAAAGCCGGCACCGACAAGTCGAAGCTGCTGTCGGCCAATATCTGGATCACCGACATGAAGAACTTCGCCGCGATGAACGGCGTGTGGGATGCCTGGGTGTCGCCGGGCAACACGCCGGCGCGCGCGACAGTGGAGGCGGGGCTGGCGTCGCCCGACTACCTCGTCGAGATCATGGTGGTGGCGGCCAAATAGCGTGGTGGCATGACGGCTTTCGATTTCACGCCGCTCGTTCCCGCGGGCAGCCCGGCGCCGGCGGCGCGCTGGACCGGCTCGCCGCGCTACAATTTCACCGGCGGCAACAACGATCCGGACGGTGTGCCGGTCGAAGGCTTGAAGGCGGCGGTGGATGCCGTGCTGACGCGCGAGGGCCGCACGCTCGCGACCTATGGCCTCAACAGCGGCCCGCAGGGCTACCGGCCGCTGCGCGAGTTTCTGGTCGGAAAACTCAAGCGCGACGCCGGCATCGCCTGCACGGCGGATGACATTCTCATCGTGTCGGGATCGCTACAGGCGCTCGATCTCGTTCACGGCGCGCTCGCCGCACGCGGCGACACGGTGATATGTGAGCGCGACTGCTACGAGGGCACGCTCAATCGCTACACCCGCATGGGCGTCAAAGTCGCCGGCATCCCGACCGACAAGGACGGCATGCGGGTGGATGCGCTCGAAGCGGCGCTTGCCGATCTGAAGGCAAGGGGCGTGCGGCCGAAATTCATCTACACCATCCCGACGGTGCAGAACCCGACCGGCACGATCCTGTCGCCCGCGCGCCGCGAGAAGCTGCTGGCGCTGGCCGAGCAGTACGGCGTGCCGATCTTCGAGGACGACTGCTATTCGGATCTGATCTGGAGCGGCGAGCGGCCGCCCGCGCTCTATGCCATGAGCAAGGCGCAGAACGTCATCCACATCGGCTCGTTCTCCAAATCGATCGCGCCGGCGCTGCGCGTCGGCTTCATCGTTGCGCCCTGGCCGATCATGTCACGGATGCTGGCGCTGAAAACCGACGCCGGCTCCGGCGCGCTGGAGCAGATGGTGCTGGCCGAATACTGCGCGGCGCATTTTACGGCGCATGTGCCGCAGGTGCGCAGGAACCTGCAGGCCAAGCTCGACACGCTGGTCGAGGCGCTCGGCGAGCAGTTCGGCACCGCGGCCGAATTCGACTATCCGCCCGGCGGCATCTTTCTCTGGGTCAAGCTGCCCGACCAGGTCGATACCATGAGGCTCTACGCCGAGGCGCTCGCCGAAGGCGTCGCCATCAATCCGGGGCCGAACTGGTCGGCGGACAAGACATGGAGCAAAAGCCGGATGCGGCTGTGTTTTGCCAGCCCGTCGCATGAGGACATTCGCGCCGGCATCGCGGTGCTGGCCGACGTGTGCAGCCGCGAATTCGGCGTCCCGGTGAGGAGCGCAAATAAAGCGCGTTAATTCACCCGAGCCTCGACCGGCACGATCGGCGGCTTGGCGTTGAGCGCATCGACCTGAAAGCCGGCGACGCGTTTGTAATTCGCCGCGATGTCTTCCAGCTCTTTCTGCGACAACACTTCGGTGACTTTATCGTAGCCGTTCGGCGCGCGTTCCTCGACGAGTTGCATCACCTGTTCGGGGCCGTTACCGCGATTGAGCAGTACGAGCTGCGTCGTCGCCGGCCGCCGCTCGGCTTCGTAGGCCTCGAGCGCAGCCTGCGTCTCGCCCTTGTCGAGAATCTCGCGCGTCAACACGCGGGCGTCGAGGATCGCCTGCGAGGCGCCGTTCGAGCCGATCGGATACATCGGATGCGCGGCGTCGCCGAGCAACGTGACGCGGCCGAAGGTCCAGCGTGGCAGCGGGTCGCGGTCGACCAATGGGTATTCGAAGCAGTAGCGCGCGTTTCTGATGAGGCCCGGCACGTCGAGCCAGTCGAACGTCCAGTCCTCGAACCACGGCAGGAACTCTTCGAGTTTTCCGGCGCGGTTGTAGTCCTCGCGCCGCCACTGGTAGTCCGGCGGCAGATGGCGCTCGGCAATCCAGTTGATGACCGGCTTGCCGCGTTGGGTCGCCGCGTTGTCGATCGGGTAGCAGACGAACTTCAGGACTTCGTGGCCGGCCATGATCATGGTGCGGCCGGACAGGAACGGCTCGCCGTCGGTGACGCCGCGCCACAGGATGCGGCCGTTCCAGATCGGCGGGCCTTCGTCCGGATAGAGCTTGCCGCGCACCGCGGAGTGGATGCCGTCGGCGCCGATCAGCAGCGCGCCTTCGTGCTCTCCGTTTCCGCCGTTCCTGCCGGCGAATTGCGCACGCACGCCGTCTGCGGTCTCGGTCCACCCGATCAGGTGATGTCCGGTGAGAATGTTCTCGTCGCCGATGCGTTCGCGCGCGGCGTCGAGCAGCAACTGATGCAGCGTGCCGCGGTGAATCGAAATCTGCGGCCACTTGTAGCCGGCGTCGAGCCCGCGCGGCTCGCTCCAGATCGGCTTGCCGTGCTTGGAGAAGTAGGCGAGTTCCTTGGTGCGGATACCGGTCTCTTGAAGGCGGTCGAGCAGGCCGAGGTCGATCAGTTCTCGGCAGGCGTGCGGCAGAACGTTGATACCGACGCCGACCGGCTTCAACTCGTTGACGCTCTCGAACACCCGGACCGGCACACCGATCTGGTGCAGGCTCAAGGCCACCGTCAGTCCGCCGATGCCGCCACCGGCCACAAGCACAGTCATTGGAGAAGTCCCCAGCACGCAATACTGGCAGGATTTTTCTCACATACTGGCGGAGGAGACAATTGCGGCGATTGCCGCGATACAAGGCCTCAGGCGTCCGCCATCTCGGCGCGGATTTTCGCCCGCAATTCGTCGATCAGCATGAGACCCTTCGGCGTTTCGAGATGCCAGAAGGTCCAGCCGTTGCAGGCGTCCAGCCCCTGCGCCACCGCGCCCATACGGTGGATCGAGCCGACTTTGTCGCCGAACGAGATGGCGCCGTCCGCGCGCACCAGTGCCTTGTGACGCTTCTTGGCGTCGACCAGCCGGGCGCCGGGATTGATGAGGCCGCGCTCGATCAGCGCGGTGAAGGGTACGCGCGGCGCTTCGCGCGCGGTCATGAACGGGGCGAGCGTCGGCGCCTCCAGCGGCTGCACGGACGCGATGCGCTTCTCGGCACCCTTGATATAGGCTTCCTCGCGCTCGAAGCCGACGAAACGGCGGCCGAGGTGCTTCGCCACCGCGCCGGTGGTGCCGGTGCCGCAGAACGGGTCGAGCACGAGGTCATCGACGCGCGAGCTCGAAAGGATGACCCGGGCGAGCAGGGCTTCCGGCTTCTGGGTCGGATGCAGCTTCTTGCCGTCGCGGCCTTTCAGCCGCTCGTCGCCGGTGCAGAGCGGCAGCGTCCAGTCGGAACGGACTTGAATGTCTTCATTGCCGGCTTTGAGCACCTCGTAATTGAAGGTGTAGCCCTTGGCGTTCGGTTCGCGCGCGGCCCAGATCATGGTCTCGTGCGCGTTGGTGAAGCGCCGGCCGCGGAAGTTCGGCATCGGATTGGTCTTGCGCCAGATCACGTCATTGAGAATCCAGAAGCCCATGTCCTGCAGGATCGTGCCGACGCGGAAAATGTTGTGATAGCTGCCGATCACCCAGAGCGTTGCGGCGGGCTTCATGACGCGGCGGCAGGCGGCGAGCCATCGGCGCGTGAAATCGTCATAGGCCTTGAAGCTGGCGAACTGGTCCCAGTGGTCGGTGACGGCGTCGACATGACTGTCGTCCGGCCGTTTCAGGTCGCCCTGGAGCTGGAGATTGTAGGGTGGGTCGGCGAAAACGAGGTCGACCGATTCAGCCGGCAGCTTTGCCATCTCGGCGATGCAGTCGCCGGCGACAATGCGATGCGGACTCTCGGAAACTCCACGGGGCGCCCGTGAGGGCGCCCCGCGACGCGACACAACCATGACTCAGGACTCTGACTCAGGCGACGCGGTCGGCGACGCGGGACCTACAACCGACAGGTCTGCACTATGGCGGCGCACGGTTAAAAATAAGTGCATGATAGCAATGACTTAGTCGGCAAGAATTGCCTAGCGAGGTGTCCAAAAATGAGTCACCGGCCGCCTTGAAAGCGCGCCAATTGAACTCACGTTGAGGCTTCGGCAATGTCTGGGGCGAACTGACGAAGGACGGCATCAATGCGTTGGGACGATTTTCGCCGCAGCGACAACGTCGAGGACGACCGCGAAGGCGGCGGCGGCTTCGGCGGACCGGGCGGCGGCCTCGGGTTTCCGATTGGCGGCCGCGGTGGCGGGCTCGGTATCGGCACCGTGATCGTGCTCGGCATCATCGGTTTTGCGCTCGGCATCGACCCGCGCGTGCTGATCGGCGGCGCCGAGATGGTCAACGACTTCCGGCAGCCGCGCATCGAACAGCAGGCGCCGCAGAACCAGCGTCAGGCCGGCACGCCCAAGGACGAAACCGGCGACTTCGTCGCCGCCGTGCTCGGCAGCACCGAGGACATCTGGAGTGAAATCTTCAAGCAGGGCGGCCAACAATACCGCCCGCCGCGGCTGCGGCTGTTCCGCGGCAGCGTGCAGGGCGGCTGCGGTTTCGCGCAGGCCGCGATGGGGCCGTTCTACTGCCCGACCGACCGCCGCGTTTACATCGACACGTCGTTCTTCCGCGAGATCGAGGAGCGCTTCCGTGGCTGCACCGGCAAGGCGTGCCGGTTCTCGCAATCCTATGTGCTCGCGCACGAGATCGGCCATCACGTGCAGAACTCGCTCGGCATTCTGGAGAAAGCGCATCAGGCGCAGCAGGCCTCCGGCGGCCGCGCGCAGGCGAACCGCATCCAGGTGCGGGTCGAATTACAGGCCGACTGCTTTGCCGGCATCTGGGCGAACCGCGCCGAGAAGCGTTACAAGTTCCTCGATCCCGGCGACATCGACGCCGCGATGCAGACCGCGAGCGCGATCGGCGACGACACGCTGCAGCGGCGCTCGCAGGGGCGGGTGGTGCCCGACAGCTTCACCCACGGCTCGGCCGAACAGCGCAAGCGCTGGTTCATGATCGGTTTCCGCGAGGGTAAGGTGTCGGCCTGCAATACGTTCAGCCGCGAAGCGCAGTTGTAAAATATGGCCGGCATCGACGAGACGAAACAGTTCATTCCGCTGCGGATTGCAGTGCTGACCGTGTCGGACACCCGCAAGCTCGCGGATGACAAGTCCGGGCAAACATTGGTCGAGCGCATCGAGAAGGCGGGGCACAAACTCGCCGACCGCAAGATCGTTACCGACGACGTGCGGAAAATCCGTGCGCAGGTGAAGAAGTGGATCGCCGACAAGAAGATCGACGTGGTGATCTCGACCGGCGGCACCGGCTTTACCGGCCGCGACGTGACGCCCGAGGCGGTCGAGCCGCTGTTCGAAAAGAAAATGGATGGCTTTTCGACGCTGTTCCTGATGGTCAGCCGCGAAAAGATCGGCACCAGCGCGATCCAGACCCGCGCCACCGCCGGCGTCGCCAAAGCGACCTACATCTTCTGCCTGCCGGGCTCGCCGGGCGCCTGCAAGGACGCCTGGGACGACATCCTCGTCCACCAGCTCGACTATCGCTATCGGCCCTGCAACTTCGTCGAAATCCTGCCGCGGCTCGACGAGCATCTGCGGCGTGCGAAAGCAAAGGGTTCGACGGCCTAGAGCTTCAAATCCCAGAACTCCGCGACGACGTCCTGGCTCCAGCTCTTGCGCTTCTCGGTCGAGGTGAGGGTGAAGCCGGCTTTCTCGTAGATGTGGCGCGCGGCGGTGAGCACCGAATGCGTCCACAGCGTCACTTGTTTGTAGCCGGCGGCGCGGGCGAATGTGATGCATTCGTCGGTGAGGCGGGCGCCAAGGCCCAGCCCGCGTGCCTTCGGGTCGACCAGCAACAGCCGCAGCCGCGCGACGGCGGGATTTGTCTCGCCCGGCTTGTCCTTCACCAGCATCGCCGAGCCGACATTCTCGCCGTCGAGTTCGGCGATCCAGCAGGCTTCCCATTTCGGATCGTGATTGTTGACGTAGTCGGCGACGATGCCGGCGCACAGGCCCTCGAACGGTTCGACCCAGCCGTATTCGCGCGCATAGAGCTGGCCATGCGCGGTGACGATCCAGCCGAAATCGCCGTGACGGGGCGGGCGGATGACGACGGAGCGGGACTCGTGCTTCGGTGTGCCGTCGGCGAGCCGCTCGATCTCTTTCATCGCCGCGATCAGCCGGCTCTGGTCGATCTCCGGCAGCTTGGCCAGCATAGCGGCGATGTCGGATTTGGTCTTCGCTTCGAGCGGCGCATAGGCCTTGTGGCCGCGCGCGGTCAGCGAGATGTGGCTGACCCGCTTGTCGTGCGGCGCGGCCTTGCGCGAAATCAGGCCCTGTTTCTGGAACGCACGCAGGATGCGCGACAGGTAGCCGGCATCGAGGCCGAGCGTGGCGGCAAGATCGGTTGCCGTCGCGGTGCCGAGCCGGCTCAATTCGTAAAGCACGCGCGCCTCGGCGAGCGAGAACCGGCTGTCGAGCCAGCCTTCGTGCAGCACGCCGATCGCCTGGGTGTAGAAGCGGTTGAAGTGCCGCACCGCGGCGACGCGCTCGCTCCGTCCGCCCGTTCCAGTCATGTTTGACAGCGTCAATCAATTACTTGACAAAGTCAAGTATCGGCCGGAAGCGCCCGCTGCGTCACGGTGGCGCCGAGCATGGCGATCCGCCGGCCGCCGAGCCGGCGCATCAGCAGCGTTTCGGCGTCGCCGCTGTCGGGATGGCCGCCGAGCTGGTCGTAGAAGCGGCGGTGAATGACGAGTCCCTGATCCGGCCGGTGCGCCCGCCGCACCATGTCGCGCAGCGCCGCCGTCGCCTCGGCAAAGGCCGAGCGGCCGATCCCGCCCGCGGGCGCCCGCCGGAACGTCGCCGCCCGCACTGCCGTCGTGCCGTGGTGGTCGGCGTCCTCGATGAAGCGTTCGAGCGCCGCGATCCAGCCCGGATCCGGCACGGTGCCGGCGCGCAGGAACATCAACCACGGCGATTTCGCCTGCCGCGCCGCCTCGCGCAGCCTGGTGCCGGCCGGGGCGTCGGAACTGACGAACTTGCAGCCGGCAATGTCGGCGACCTTCTCGGTTTCATCGCTGGAATTGCCGTCGGCGACGATCACGTCGGTCAGAACTCCCGAGGTCGCGCCCGGCACCAGCGCGGCGAGCGTCGGCACCAGCAGACGTTCCGATTCGTGAGTGGAAATGATCGCGCTGAGCATGAGCCCCCGATGGCTGATTGCGGCGCACCATATCATGGGGTGTCACAATCGGACCCCACGAGATCGGGCCGTGAAATGCCCAGATTGTGGGCGAAATTTTTTGTTCTTGTTATGTTCACATTTGGTCGCTAGCGTTCGGGGCATGGCTCGATCCTCTTCGACAGCCCTGAGAAGCCCGCCGGCACCCCAGCCCTCCGCAGCGCCGGCGGGTGACTTGGCTCGCAGTGACTTGGCTCGCAGTGACTTGGCTCGCAGTGACTTGGCTCGCAGTGACTTGGCTCGCGGTGACGCGGCAGGAACCGCAACAAGTGACGACATCACCGGACTGCTCGGCGTCGCGGTCGACTTCGAGCGCCGGCGCGGGCGGGGCGCGGTTTCCAATGCGTCCGGCCGCTACGAGCCGACGGCGCGGATCGCCTTCGACGACGGCTGGCGCAGCCTCGACGAGCTGCCGCCGTTCAAGACCACGGTGACGCTCGACGCGACCCGCAAGATCATCACCCGCAACAATTCGCCTGACATCGGCTTCGATCGTTCGATCAACCCCTATCGCGGCTGCGAGCACGGCTGCATTTACTGCTACGCGCGGCCGACCCACGCCTATCTCGGTCTGTCGCCCGGCCTCGATTTCGAAAGTCGGCTGTTCGCCAAACCCGACGCGCCGGACCTGCTGGAGCGCGAGCTTGCCGCGCCAGGTTACGAACCGCGTGTCATCGCGCTCGGCAGCAACACCGATCCCTATCAGCCGATCGAGCGGCGCTACCAGATCGTGCGGCGTATTCTCGAAGTGCTCGACCGCGCCAATCACCCGGTCGGCATCGTCACCAAATCGGCGCTGGTTCTGCGCGACATCGACATTCTCGCCCGCATGGCGCAGCGCAATCTGGTCAAGGTCGCAGTGTCGGTGACGACGCTCGACCCGCAGGTTGCGCGCGCCATGGAGCCGCGCGCGGCGACGCCGATGCGCCGGCTCGAGGCGCTGCGCCGGCTCAACCAGGCCGGCATTCCGACCACGGTGATGGTCGCGCCGATCGTGCCGGCGATCAACGACATGGACATCGAGCGCATTCTCGATGCCGCCAGCATGGCGGGCTGCCGGGAGGCGGGCTACGTGCTGCTGCGCCTGCCGCTCGAGGTGCGCGACCTGTTCCGCCAGTGGCTCGACGCCAATTTCCCGGACCGCGCCGACAAGGTGTTCAAGCTGATCCGCGAGACGCGCGGCGGCAAGGACTACGACGCGAACTGGGGAACGCGCATGACCGGCAAGGGGCCATATGCCTGGCTGATCGGCCGGCGCTTCGAACTCGCCTGCGAGAAGCGCGGCCTCAATGCGCGCAGGCTCACCTTGAGCGTCGACCGCTATCGCCCGCCCAAACCCGCGACCGAACAGTTGAGTCTCGACCTGTGAGCAACATCTATGAGTGAAAATGACGCCCGCCTGACGTTGGTGACGCTTGGCGTTTCCAATCTGCCGCGCAGCATCGCCTTCTACGAAGCGCTCGGTTTCCGCCGCAAGGGCAGGAGCGCCGAAGGAGTCGGCTTCTTTCAGGCCGGGGCCTGCGCCATTGCAGTATGGCCGTCGGACGAGCTTGCCCGTGACGCCAACATTGCGAACGAAGGCATGGCGCCCGCGTTTCGCGGCGTCGCGCTGGCCTGGAACTGCCACACGACGGGCGAGGTCGATGCCGCCATGGCGAGGGCCGAGAAAGCCGGCGCCACGATTCCGAAACAGGCGCAGGAGACATTCTGGGGCGGCTATGCCGGCTATTTCGCCGATCCCGACGGGCACCTGTGGGAGATCGCGCATAATCCGTTCTGGCCGCTGACCGAGGACGGCCGCGCGCAAATCCCGGATTGATTTCTCCCCGCGATCCACCGGCGAGACGGACGTCCGTTGACTTGCGCGCTTTGCCGCGCCCTGATCGTCGTAATGAATCGCCGATCCGCAGCAGCGCGCCTTCCGCTCGATGAAGCGAACGCCGGTCCGACTTTCGCGCGCGAGCGCCGCGCGCTGAAAAAAGGCATCTGGCCGGTCGCCGGCTGTGACGAAGCGGGCCGGGGGCCGCTCGCAGGCCCCGTGGTCGCCGCCGCCGTCATCCTCGATCCCAAGCGCGTGCCGCGCGGCCTCAATGACTCCAAGCAGCTCGATGAAGGCGAACGCGAAAAACTCTACGAGAAGATTTGCGCCACCGCGGAAGTCTCGGTGGCGTTCGGATCGATCGCGCGGATCGACCGCGACAACATCCTGCGCGCCTCGCTGTGGGCGCTGGCGCGCGCGGTCGCCGCGCTGCCGACCCGTCCCCGGCTCGTCTATGTCGACGGCCGCGACCGCATCGATGTCGCCTGCGACTGCGAGGCGGTCATCAAGGGCGACGCGCTGGTCGCCTCGATCGCGGCGGCCTCGATCGTCGCCAAGGTGACCCGCGACCGGCTGATGGCCCGTATCGGCGCGGCCTGTCCCGGCTACGGCTTCGAGCGCCATCGCGGCTATGGCGTGCCGGAGCATCGCGCCGCGCTCGACCGCCATGGGCCGACCGGTTTTCACCGGCACAGCTTCGCCCCGATCCGGGCGCGGCTCATTGCCATCGGCAAGGAAGGCATCGACGACACGGTTTCGGCAGGCTTGTTGCCACGCTGAGCGGCGTTCACTATCTCTGGCAACACCCGGAACCCGCCGGCCGGGTCCGAAAGCCGCACGCACTCCATGCATTACGTCTCGCTGATCGTCGAATTCCTGCGCGGCCGCCCGGCGGTGGTGTTCTGGGTTGCCGCGCTGTCGCAGGCCGTGCTCTGGGTGATCTTCCCCTGGCTGTTTTTCTCCTCGCCGCCGGGCGACGTGCCGGTCCTGCTCGCGGTCGGCCATGAGCTGCGGCTCGGCAGCTATCTCGGGCCGCCGCTCGCCGCTTGGTTTGGCGATCTCGCTTTCCGCATCGCCGGTGAATTCGGCGTCTATGTGCTGGCGCAGGTCTGCGTCGTTGCCGCGTTCTGGGCGGTGTTCGATCTCGGCCGCATGATCGTCGGCACGCGGCACGCCGCCCTTGCGGTGTTGCTGATGACCGGCATCGCGGCCTTCAATCTGCCGACCGCCGGATTTGGCCCCTCGGTGCTGGCGATGCCGCTGTGGGCGCTCGCGCTCAATTATTACTGGCGCGCGATCGGCGACGACGGCCGCGGCTACTGGTATCTGCTCGCGCTCGCGCTCGGCCTGCTGCTGCTTACCACTTACGCCGGCGTCATTCTGCTCGTGCTGCTGCTGGTCTATTCGCTCGCCATCCAGCGCGGCCGGCAGGCTTTCACGGAAGCTGAGCCGTGGCTCGCCGCGGTGCTGCTCATCATCGTGGTGTTTCCGCACGGGATCTGGCTCGCGCAAAACTGGCCAGCCGTGTTGTCGGCGCTGCGCGAGTCCTACGCAGGGGAGTGGTGGACCTCGCCGGCGGCGCGATTTGCAAGCCTTGTCGTCGTGGCGCATTTCGGCCTCGTGTTGCTCGCGGTGCTGGCGAGCGGCTGGCGCGCGACGCGCAATGAACGGGTTCCCGAAATCGACCGAAATCCCGCGGCGCGCAGCGCGCGAATCTTCATTTACGTCTTTGCGCTGGCGCCGGCGTTACTCGTGCTCGCGTTGCTTGCTGTGTTCGGACGCATCGAGCCGCTGGAGCGCGCCGCGCCGTTTATCCTGCTGTCCGGTTTGCTGGTCATGACGCTTGCCGGAGACCGCGTGCTGATTTACCGCGAGCGTATCGTCAGCTTTTCCTGGCTCGGGCTTTTGGTCGCACCGCCGTTGCTCGCGGTGGTGTCCCTGCTGCTGCTGCCCTGGGTTTCGGCGAGCAATCTTCAGGCCGCGCAGCCGGCCGCGACGATGGGACGTTTCTTCGCCGACAATTTCCAGCGCCGCACCGGGCGGCCGCTCAGAATTGTCGCCGGCGACGAGCAGCTTGCGACGATGATTGCGCTCGCGGCGCGGAGCCGGCCAACGGTCTATTTCAACAATGCGCCGGAGCGCAGTCCCTGGGTTGACGCCGAACTGATCCGGCAGAACGGCGCGGTGCTGGTGTGGCCGGCGACCGAGACGAATTCCGCGCCGCCCGCCGCGTTGCGTGCGCAGTTTCCCGAGATGTCGCCGGAGGTGCCGCGCGCCTTCGCGCGCTCGATCCAGGGGCGGCTGCCGCTGATCCGCGTCGGCTGGGCGATGATCCGGCCGCAGGTCCAGCAGACTCAGTGATAGCTCTCGCCTTCCTGCACCTTGCCGCGGAACACCCAGTAAATCATCGTCGTATAGCCGAGCACGATCGGCAGCAGCACCAGCGTGCCGATCAGCATAAAGATCTGGCTCGCCGGTACGGCGGACGTATCCCAGACGGTGAGCGAGGGCGGCACCAGATAGGGATAGTTCGAGATCACGAGGCCGAGATAGCCGAGCAGGAACAGCACAATCGAGGTCAGAAACGGCAGGATCTCGCGGCCCCTGTCGATCCAGCGCCACAGCGCGAGCGCGGCAAGTGCTGTCACCGCCGGGACTGGCCAGAGATAGAGGATGTTCGGCATCGTAAACCAGCGCGTGGCGATGCGCTCGGACATCAGCGGCGTCCACAGGCTGACGACCCCCATGAACACCAATACGGCGATCAGCAGCTTTTTCGATTGGCCGCGGGCGCGTTCGCCGACCGGTCCGGCGGCCTTCATGACGAGCCAGGTGGCGCCGAGCAGCCCGTAGCCGGCGACCAGCGCGAGCCCGCACAACGCGCTGAACGGCGTTGCCCAGTCAAAACCGCCACCGGCGAATGCGCCGTTCTCGATGCGGATGCCCTGGATCAGTCCGCCGAGAATGACGCCCTGCGCGAAGGCGGCGATGGTCGATCCTGCGGTGAAGGCAAAATTCCATTTCGCCTTGTTCTCGGCGACGCTGCGAAACTCGAAGGCGACGCCGCGGAAGATCAGACCGAGCAGCATCACGATCACCGGCAGATACAGCGCCGGCATGATGATCGCATAGGCCTGCGGGAAGGCGACCCACAGCCCGCCGCCGCCGAGCACCAGCCAGGTCTCGTTGCCGTCCCAGAACGGCTTGACCGTCGCCATCATCTGGTCGCGCTCGCGGTCGTTCCTGGCGAAGGGAAACAGGATGCCGATGCCGAGATCGAAGCCATCGAGGATGACATAGAGCGCGACCGCGGTGCCGATCAGAGCGGCCCAGATCACCGGGAGATACCATTCCATGCCCATGGTCAGCCTCCCTTGTTGATGGCTTCGCGCGCGGCCTTGCCGGCGGCGCCGAGCGGCTGGCCGGCGACACCGTCGCCATCCGCCACCAAGCTGTCTTCCGGCCCGCGGTTGATGAGGCGGTTGATGTAATAAATGCCCATCGAGAATACGACGCCATAGGCGAGCACGAACAGCACCAGCGTCGCGAGAATGTTGGACGCGAGCACCGGCGAGGTGGCGTCCGCAGTGCGCAGTATGCCGTGCGCGATCCAGGGCTGGCGTCCGCTCTCGGTGACGACCCAGCCGGCGATCACGCCGACGAAGCCGGTCCACCACGCCTGCGACACGATCCACAGATACCAGCGCTTGCCGAACAGCGTGCCGCGCCACCACAGCCACGCGCCGCAGAGTGCGGCCGCGATCATGAAGAAGCCGATCGCCAGCATGATGCGGAAGGCGAAAAACACCGGCGCCACCGGCGGGCGCTCGCTCGGCGGTACGCTCTTCAGGCCCGGAAACAGGCCGTCGATCTTGTGGGTAAGAATGAGCGAGGAGCCGCGCGGGATCGAGATCGCGAAGCGGTTCATTTCCGCTTTTTCATCGGGCCAGGCGAAAATGTGAAAATCGCCGGGCTTGCTGCCGTCCCAATGCCCCTCCATCGCCGCGATCTTGATCGGCTGATGCTGAAGCGTGTTGAGGCCGTGCTGGTCGCCGATCAGGAGTTGCAGCGGCGCCAGCACCGCCATCAGGCCTAGCCCCATGCGCAGCATGATGCGGCCTTCTTCGATGAATTTTCCGGCGAGCAGATAACGCGCGCCGACCGCGATCACCACAAATCCGGTGGTGAGATAAGCGGCGTTGAGCATGTGGGCGAAACGGTAAGGAAAGCTCGGATTGAAGATGATGGCGATCCAGTCAGCCGGCACGGCGATGTTGCCCTGCATGACGTGGCCGGTCGGCGTGTGCATCCAGCTGTTAGCGGCGAGGATCCAGAACGCGGAGATCGCAGTGCCGACTGCCACGATCGCGGCCGACAGCACATAGAGCCACGGCGGCACCCGGTTGAACCCGAACAGCAGAATGCCGAGGAACGTCGCCTCGAGGAAGAATGCAGTCAGCACCTCATAGCCGATCAGCGGCCCGACCACGTTGCCGACGACGACGGAGAAGCGGCTCCAGTTGGTGCCGAACTGGTAGGACAGCACAATCCCGGACACCACGCCCATCGCGAAGGAGACCGCGAAGATCTTGGTCCAGAATCGCATCAGCCGGTGGTAGCGCTCCTCGTCCGTGCGCAGCCACATCACCCCAAGCGTCGCGATATAGGCCGACAACCCGATCGTGAAGCTCGGGAAGATGATGTGGAACGTCACCGTGAAGGCGAATTGCAGCCGGGCAAGCAATACCGGGTCGAGGTCCATGCGACCGACTCCCTCCCGCTTGGCCCAACGGGCCGGCCATCGTAGCGCACGCGAGTGCGCGGCGGTTGGCCTGCAATCATAGCGGCAGGAACGACCAAAGTCAGGCCGCCGTCCTGCGCCAGATGCCGCAACTTTGCAGTGAACAACCGCGTTTTGCGAAGGCTTCGCGCGATGCCGCGCGGTACGCTGCCAGCCGTTTTTGGAAGCCCGGGGCAACTGAGGTAGCAACTGATTTCAGCAGGCGGGGGTGTGCGATGGCGCGTAAGAGCAAGGCTCAATCCAAGGCGAAAGATTCTTCTGGTTCGGCTGACAATGCGTTCGTGGCGGCGCTCGACCGCTATTTCGGAATGACGGCGGCGGGTTCGTCGTTCCGCACCGAGGTGCTGGCCGGCTTCACGACATTTCTGACGATGGCCTACATCATCTTCGTCAATCCAGACATCCTGAGCAAAGCCGGGATGGACAAGGGCGCGGTGTTCGTCGCCACCTGTCTCGCCGCCGCCGCCGGCACCGCGATCATGGCGCTCTATGCGCGCTATCCGATCGCGCTCGCGCCCGGCATGGGCCTCAATGCCTTTTTCGCCTTCACCGTCGTGCTCGGCTACAAGTTCACCTTCCAGCAGGCGCTGGCTGCCGTGTTCTGCTCCGGCGTGATCTTCGTGCTGATCTCGGTGTTCAAGATCCGCGAATGGATCATCGACGCCATTCCGCGCAATCTCAAGCTGGCGATCGGTGCCGGTGTCGGCCTGTTCCTCGGCATCATCGCGCTCGAGAATGCCAAGATCGTGGTCGATCATCCGGCGACGCTGGTGACGCTCGGCGACCTCAAGCAATGGCCGGCGCTGCTCGCTTTGCTCGGCTTCGTGCTGATCGCGGTGCTCAATTATCACAAGGTCACCGGCGGCACGCTGATCGGCATATTGATCGTGGCGGTCATCGGCCTGCCGCTCGGGCTGTCGTCGTTTGGTGGCATTGTCTCGATGCCGCCATCGATCTCCTCGACGTTCCTGGCGCTCGACTTCTCGCGCGTCGCCGAAGCAACCTTCCTGATCGTCGTGTTTACGATGCTGTTCATCGATTTGTTCGACACGGCGGGCACGCTGGTCGGCGTCACCCACCGCACCGGGCTGCTCGACAAGGACGGCAAGCTGCCGCGCATGAAGCAGGCGCTGGTCGCGGACTCCTCGGCCACCGTCATCGGTTCGCTGGTGGGCACCTCCAACACCACGAGCTATATCGAAAGCGCGGCCGGTGTGCAGGCGGGCGGCCGCACCGGTTTGACCGCGCTCGTCGTCGCGATCCTGTTCCTTCTGGCGACGTTCTTTGCGCCGCTCGCCGGCATGATCCCGGCCTACGCCACGGCCGCGGCGCTGTTGTATGTCGCCTGCGTGATGACGCGCGGCCTTGCCGAGATCGACTGGGAAGACGTCACCGAATACGCGCCGGCGGTGGTCGCCGCGGTTTCGATGCCGCTGACCTATTCGATCGCGACCGGTATCGGCCTCGGGTTCATCACTTATGCGCTCGCCAAGCTGATCGCCGGCAAGTTCGACCAGGCCAAGCCGGCCGTCGTCGTGCTGGCCGTGATCTTCGCCTTCAAGTTCGCGGTGTCGGGTTAGCGGCCCATCGCGGTCTAGGAGGCGGGCGCCTCGTCCAGCGCCTTCTTGATGGCGAGGAAATCGCGCCACGCGAGCCGCTTTTGCAAGGGGCTGCGCAGCAGGAAGGCGGGATGGAAAGTCGGGATGGCGCGGATCTCGCGCTTACCCGTGTTGTAGTTGTACCAGCGCCCGCGCGTCTTGGTGATGCCGTCCTTCAGGCCGAGCAGCGTCTGCGACGACGGCCCGCCGAGACAGACCACGATGTCAGGGTCGACCAGTTCGATCTGGCGCTGGATGAAGGGCAGGCAGATCGCGGACTCCTGCGGCGTCGGCGTGCGGTTGCCGGGCGGCCGCCACGGGATGATGTTGGCGATATAGGCCCCGGTGCGGTCGAGGCCGATCGCGGCGAGCATGCGGTCGAGCAGCTTGCCGGAGCGGCCGACGAAGGGCAGTCCCTCGATATCCTCGTCGCGGCCCGGTGCTTCGCCGACCAGCATCACGCGCGCCTGCGGGTTGCCGTCGGCGAACACGAGCTGCGTCGCGGTCTGCTTCAGCGCGCAGCCGTCGAAGGCGCGCAAAAGCTCTTTGAGTTCGTCGAGCGTCTTGGCGCTGCGGGCCAGTTCGCGCGCCGACAGTGCGGCCTGTTCGGGTACCGCGGGTGGCTGCGCCGGCGTCGCGAAGGGCTGCGCCGGGACCGGCCGTGCCGCGGGCGTGCGAGGTTGCGGCGCAGCGGCGCGTTGCGGCTCCTCGCCGGCGAAGCGGTCGACCGGCGTTTCCTGCAACAGCGCGTCGACGCCGGCTTCCTCGTAGAAAGCGAGCAACTCGCGGGCCGTCTTTTCGATGCCGACGCTCATAAAATCTCCGGCGGGTGAGGCGCGAATTGTAGCACCTCGCCCGCCGGAGCTTGATCGCCAATCCGCCGCCGCCCACAGGGGACGAGGGCCTGATATCGCGTGACTATTCCGCGGCTTGCGCGGGCAGCGACACCACTTCGCCGCGGCCCGGATAGTTCTTCGAGATCACGAAGTCGAGCGCGGTCAGGATGTCGGCGAAGTGCGGCCGCGAGAACGGCATGGTCTGGACGCTCGCGAAATACAGCGTGCCGTCCGGCCGCACCAGGAACAGTCCGGGCTCGGAAAACAGCGCCGGCTCCTCGATGCCGGCCGAGGTCTTGCCGCGGCTGGTCGAAATATAAAGTCCCCACGAGCGCGCCGCTTTGAGCGACAGCCCGAAGCCGAGGCGCAGTGCGCTCAGGCCCCATTCCTGCGTGGTCTTCTCGCCGCGCTCGGCGACGTCGGAAGAAATCGGGACGACACCGACTCCGCTCTTCGC
>JBFWZV010000008.1:0-74761 GCA_050184975.1 Pseudolabrys sp.
GCATGCGCACGCCGGCGACCTCGGTCTCGAAGGCACGCTCGTATTCGCCGTCATAGTGCGACACGTCGGTCGAGGTGCCGCCCATGTCGAAGCCGATGACGCGGGAAAACCCCGCCTCATGCGCGGTCTGCGCCATGCTGACCACGCCCCCGGCGGGGCCTGAGAGGATCGCATCCTTGCCCTGGAACAGATCGGCGGCGGTGAGGCCGCCTGACGACATCATGAACATCAGCCGCGCGCCGGACTTGCGGGCGTCGAGTTCGCCGTCGACCTGCGCCACGTAGCGGCGCAGGATCGGCGACAGGTAAGCGTCGACCACCGTGGTGTCGCCGCGGCCGACCAGTTTGATCAGCGGCGAGACCTCGTGGCTGACCGAGACCTGCGCAAAGCCCATGTCGCGGGCGATCCGCGCCACCTGTCGCTCGTGCTCCGGATAGCGGTAGGCATGCATGAACACGATCGCGACGGCCTTGATGCCGTCGGCCTGCGCGGCGGCGAGTTCGGCCCGCACCGCGTCGAGGTCCGGTGCGCGTTCGACCGTGCCGTCGGCGCGCACGCGCTCGTCGACCTCGGCGACCCGCTCGTAGAGCATGTCGGGCTTGACGATGTGGCGGGCGAAGATTTTCGGCCGCGCCTGATAACCGATCTTCAGCGCGTCGCGGAAGCCTTTGGTGATGAGGAGGAAGGTACGATCGCCCTTGCGCTCGAGGAGGGCGTTGGTTGCGACCGTGGTGCCCATTTTGACCGCGCCGACGCGGCCCGGCGGGATCGCCTCGCCGCGCTTGAGGCCCAGGAGATCGCGGATGCCCTGCACGGCGGCGTCGGAATAGGCTTCCGGATTTTCCGAGAGCAGCTTGTGTGCGGTGAGGGCGCCGTCCGGCGCGCGGCCGACGATATCGGTGAAGGTGCCGCCGCGGTCGATCCAGAAATCCCAGGCGTCCGCCCGCGGCGGTGCGGATCGTCGCGGTTTTGCCCGGCTTCGGTTGTGGCGGTTGCGTGCGGGCGTGCGGCTCATGTTCGGCGGCATCGTCCTATGAACCCGCAGCGCAGGCAAGTCGGGCTGTGCGCCGAACCTCACCTTGGCCTTTGCATTATGTGTCAAAAAGACTTTGGATGTTGTCTGCGATTCGTTTCTGCGAGGTGCCGTCGCGATGGCTGGCCGGCTTCGTACATGGTTGGAACGTATCGCCGCGCGCGCCGACGTGTCGCCGGTGCGTCAGGCGGGTGCCATTCCCTTTACAGTGGTCGAAGGCCGGGTGGTGTTTCTGCTGGTGACGTCACGCCGGTCGGGGCGCTGGATCTTTCCCAAGGGCTCACCAATGAACGGCCGCAAGCCGTGGCAGGTTGCCGCTCAGGAAGCCTATGAGGAGGCCGGCATTGAAGGTGAGGTCGAGACGACGCCGATCGGCACCTACCGCACGCTCAAGCGGACAATCCCGCCGTCCTTCGTGGACGTCGACATGTACCCGCTGCGGCTGATCCGCCAACTCGACGACTGGCCGGAGCGCGGCAAGCGCCACCGGCATTGGGTTATCCTGCCGGAAGCCAAACGGCTGTTGTCCGATCCGAAACTTGGGGCGCTTGCTACGAAGCTGGAGGAGCGGATCAACCGCGATCAGCCGGCTACCACGCGCATGAGCGCGTAGAAACTTCCGGCCAGCAATGCTGCGGCAGGTACCGTAACCACCCAGGCGGCGGCGATGCCGAGCACGTGCTGACGACGAACCAGCCTGCGCCGTTCGCGTTTCTGATAGTTCTTCAGAGCCTGCTCAGGCGTTTCATTGAGTTGCGAGAGCTTGAGAAATCGTGTTCGCGGTTGTACCGCGACGTTCGGTACGCCCTTGTTGGTGAGGAACTCACGCAGGTAGCCGACGCCGAACACGCCGCCGATCGCGATATGCGTCGAGGATACCGGCAGGCCGAGCGCTGAGGCGATCAGGACGGTGATTGCCGCCGACAGCGCGACGCAGAAGGCGCGGATCGCATCCATTTTGGTGATCTTTTCGCCGACGGTGCGGATCAGCTTCGGACCGAACAGTGCAAGGCCGACCGCAATCCCGACCGCGCCAATCAGCAGCACCCAGAACGGCAATTCGACGCTGCCGGCGGTACCAACATCGGCCTGAGCGGTAGCGACGATGGCGGCCAGCGGACCGACGGCGTTGGCGACATCGTTGGCGCCATGCGCGAAGGACAGCAGCGCGGCAGCGAAAACCAGCGGCGGAGCGAACAGGCTGCTGACGTTCCTGCGGCGGTTCTCCATGCCGCGCGAGCGCTGCAGCACCCACGGCCGTATCAGGAAGTATCCCGCGATAAACCCCGCCATTCCGGCACCGACGACGATCGTCCAGTGCGCCTTCCAGACGCGGCTCAGGCCCTTCGTCATCAGATACATCACGAAGACGCCGATCATCAGCGCGACGACCATTGGCACCCAGCGCCGGGCCGCCTCGATGCGGTGCTCCCGGAACAGGATCGCCCACTTGACGAAGCCAAGCAGCGCGGCCGCGATCAGGCCGCCCATCAGCGGCGAGATCACCCAGCTTGCGGCAACGGTGCCGATCACCGGCCACACCACGAAATCGAAGCCCGCTGCGGCGATGCCCGCGCCGACGACGCCGCCGACCACGGCGTGCGTGGTCGAGACCGGGGCGTTGAGGAATGTCGCAAGATGAACCCAGATTGCTGCGGCGAGCAGGGCGGCCATCATCACCAGAATGTAGTTGATGTCCCGAATGCCGGCCTCGGGACGCAGCAAGTCCCGAGAAATGGTCTTCACCACGTCGCCGCCGGCGATGACCGCGCCGCCGGCCTCGCAGATCGCTGCGATCGCCAGCGCGCCGCCCATCTTGAGCGCGCGGCTGCCGACCGCCGGGCCCATATTGTTGGCGACGTCGTTGGCGCCGATCGACAGCGCCATATAGGCGGCGATCACTGCGGCGACGATGACGAAATAGCTGAGCGGTCCGTCGGTGATCGAGATGCTCGCCAGCGCGACGGCCCCGATCAGAAAGACGATCAGCAGGCCCGGCGTGGCGACCGATCTGGAGAGATCCTGCGTCGCATGCTCGATCCGGACAACCTTTTTCAGATCCTTGTCGAGCGTGCTTTTAGCCACTGCAACCCCGGCGATCTCGTGGTCACTCCTTGCTCGCCGTAGCATCTCTGGGGTGGAAAAGCATGCGAAGCCGCAAATAGTCTGTTGAAAATGACGGGTTCCGCAGTGCGGCCGGCATGGCGTTTATTCGGCCAATCCGCTTGCGGCCATGCCCGGTCTTTGGCCATTCGACGCACTTGCGGCGGCCGATTTGAAGCGCGATGCTTGAGGCCTGAGTTCCCGTCGCGGGCGGACCGCCCCGGCCATTCAGGAGGACACGATGACGTTGCTTTCGCGCGTAGTTGCAACTGCGGTCTTTGTCGGCGTGGCGACAACCGCCTCGGCGCAGACCAAATGGGACATGCCGACGCCCTATCCGGACGGAAACTTCCACACCAAGAACGTCGCGGCCTTCGCCGCCGATGTCGACAAGGCGACCAACGGTTCGCTCAAGATCACGATCCACTCGGCCGGCTCGCTGATCAAGCATCCGGAGATCAAGCGCGCGGTTCGGCAGGGCACCGCGCCGATCGGCGAAATTCTGGAGTCGCTCGCATCCAACGAGGCTCCCGTCTATGGCTTCGACTCGCTGCCGTTCCTCGCCACCGGCTACGACGCCGCGAAGAAACTCTACGCCGCGCAGAAGCCGCATCTGCAGAAGCAGCTCGAGAAGGAAGGCCTGATGCTGCTGTTCTCGGTGCCGTGGCCGCCGCAGGGGCTCTACGCCAAGCGCGACATCAACAAGGTCGAGGATCTCAAGGGCCTCAAGTTCCGCACCTACAACGCCACGATCGGGCGGATCGCCTCGCTCGCCGGCGCGATCCCGACCCAGATCGAAGTCCCGGACCTGCCGACCGCCTTCGCCACCGGCCGCGTCGACGTGATGATTACCTCGGCCTCGACCGGCGTCGCCACCAAGGCGCAGGACTATCTGACGCATTACATCGAGACCGAAGCCTGGCTGCCGCGCAACATCGTCTTCGTCAACAAGGCCGCGTTCGACAAGCTCTCGGCCGCGGAAAAGAAAGCGGTGCTCGATGCCGCCAAGGTCGCCGAGGAGCGCGGCTGGAAGGCGTCGATTGAAGAAAAGGACGTCAAGACCAAGGAGCTCAAGAGCTCCGGCATCAAGGTCTTGCCGCCGACCGCGGAGTTGAAAGCGGGCCTCGTCAAGATCGGCAACACCATCGCCGCCGAATGGGAAGCCAAGGCCGGCGACGACGGCAAGGCGATGCTGTCGGCCTATCGCAAATAGGCCTTTGCGCTCGTAACGAGCCAGCAATCGGCCGGGACCGGTACGTCCGGTTCCGGCCATTGTCGCGTCCGGGGGCGGATGTGGGGGATCATGCGTAAATATCTCGACGCGCTGTACGCGGCGGCGCTGTGGCTTGCTGCGCTGTGTCTGGCGAGCATCGCGCTGATGGTCGGCATTCAACTCGCCGCCCGTCTCGTCGACGGCGTGCTCAGTCTGGTCGGCTTGCCGGTCACCGGCATCGTCATCCTGTCGCTTGCCGAAATCGCCGGCTATCTGCTCGCCGCGTCGAGTTTCCTCGCGCTCGCCGGCACGCTGAAAGCCGGCGCGCATATTCGCGTGACGATGCTGCTGTCGTTTGTCGGCGCTCGCGCGCGTCACCGGCTTGAAATCGTTGCTTTCGCGGTGGCGACGATCGGCGCCGCCTTCATGACCTACAATCTCGCTTCGTTTGCCTGGGTCTCGTTCCTCTTCAACGAGGTGTCCTATGGCGTGGTGCAGGTTCAGTTGGCCTATCCGCAGGCGGTCATGGCGCTCGGCGCCGCGATCCTCACGGTCGCTCTTGCCGACGAGCTCATGACGGTGATCCGGCTCGGCCGGCCGTCGTTCCGAGGCGCGGAAGAAGCGATCTCGCTCGGCAAGGAGGGCTGACCGGTGGGAACGCTCGAGCTTGCCCTGCTGCTGATGCTGCTGCTGTTCGCGATCCTGGGCGCCGGCGTCTGGATCGCGATTGCGCTCGCGATCTGCGGCTTCGTCGCGGTTATGACCAAGGTCGCGACGCCGGCGGGCCAGGTGCTCGCGACCTCGATGTGGACGGCGTCGAATTCCTGGGATCTGACCGCGCTGCCGATGTTCATCTGGATGGGCGAGATCCTTTATCGTACGCGGTTGTCGGACGACATGTTCGCGGGGCTCGCGCCGTGGCTGCAGCGGCTTCCCGGCCGGCTTCTGCATGTCAACGTGGTCGGCTGCGCGATCTTTGCTGCCGTGTCCGGTTCCTCGGCGGCGACCTGCGCCACGATTGGCCGCATCGCAATGCCGGAACTTCTGAAGCGCGGCTATGACGAGCGGATGGCGATCGGAACGCTCGCCGGGTCGGGCACGCTCGGTCTTCTCATCCCGCCATCGATCATTCTCATCATTTACGCAACGGTCACCGAGCAATCGATCGCGCGGCTGTTCATTGCCGGCGTCGTGCCCGGCATCATGCTGGCGGCGCTGTTCATGGGTTTCGTTATGGTCTGGGCGCTGATCTTTCAGAGCCGCATGCCGCCGCCCGATCCGCCAATGCCGTTCATGGAGAAGGTCTATGCGTCGCGCCGGCTCATCCCGGTAATGTTGCTCATTCTCGGTGTGATCGGCTCGATCTATGGCGGCCTCGCTTCGGCGACCGAAGCCGCGGTGGTCGGCGTTTTCCTCTCGCTCATGTTGTCGTGGTGGTCGGGGACGCTTAGCCGCGGCAGTTTCAGCGATTCACTGCTGGCGGCGACCCGAACCAGTTGCATGATCGCTTTCATTCTCGCCGGTGCTGCCTACCTGACCGCCGCGATGGGCTTCACCGGCATTCCGCGTGCGCTCGCCGAATGGATCGGTAGTTACAACATGCCGGCCTGGGCGCTGCTGACCGCGCTGACGGCGTTCTACATCCTGCTCGGCTGTTTTCTGGACGGCATCTCGATGGTGGTACTCACCACCTCGATCATCATTCCATTGATCGAAAAGGCCGGCTTCGACCTGATCTGGTTCGGCATCTATGTCGTGCTGGTCACCGAAATGGCGCAGATCACGCCGCCGGTCGGTTTCAATCTCTACGTCCTTCAGGGCATGACCGGGCGCAACATCTTTACCGTCGGCATCTATACGCTGCCCCTGTTCATCCTGATGTGCATCGCCGTCGTTCTGATCGTGATGTTTCCGGGCCTTGCGCTCTGGCTGCCCTCGACGATGCTGGATGCACGTTAAACTCTACGCTCTTGATACCCTCATGCGCTGGCCGATCATGACCGTCACGACTACGGCGGCGGCAAAGAGAACGGTCACCGGCTCGAACGGCTCGTCGTTCACCGGGATCGACAGCGCGACGATCACGAAGGGTTGCAACAGGTTCAACTGGCCGACCCGGGCGATGCCGGCCATTGCCATGCCGGCATTGAACACGAAGAACGCGGAGAACATGCTCACGGTTGCGACGTAGGCAAAACCGGCCCAGGCCGGAGGCGTCGGTGAAAAGCCCGGCCCCGGCCACCACCAGAGGCTCGCCGCGATCGTGAGCGGCAGATAGAACACGACCTGCCATGAGATGACTTCCCAGCCAGGCATTTGCCGGCTGAGTTTGCCCGACATCGTGTAGCCGAGTGCGCCGACCACGACGACGCCGAGCAGATAGAGGTCGCCGGCCTCGACGGCGAAATGTCCCGAGCGCCAGAACACGAAGGCAAGCACGATGGCGCCGCCGGCCGCGGCCGCGAACCAGAAGCCGGCACTCGGCCGCTCCTGCGCCAGCACCATCGCGGCGATCGCGGTGCCGAGCGGCATGACGCCTAGCACGACGCCGCCGTGAGCGGCCGGTACGGTTTGCAGCCCGAGCGCCAGGAGGATTGGAAAGGCAAACACCGTAAAGACGCCGGTGATCATCAGTTCGATGAAGGTCTGACGGTTCGGCCAAGTGCGGCGGGTAATGAGCAAGGTGGCGAGGCCGAGCAGCCCCGCGACCACCGCGCGCGCCGACGACAGGAAGAAGGGGTCGAACGACACCACGGCGAGCCGCGTTGCCGGCAATGTTCCGCCGAACAGGCAGACGCCGGCGAAGCCGAGCGCAAGTCCGAGCTTTTCACGGGAGGTCAGCATGCGAGGCGCGCACGCTAGCGGCTGTCCGTGAACAGCGCCAGCGTATGGACGCTATCGCTGCAATGCAGGCCGGTGATGGCTCGCAAAACCGCTTGACTTTGACGCTACGTCAAGCGGCAAGGTCCGCTTCGAAAGGGAATGACACCCATGTTCCGGATCGGCGAATTTTCCCAGATTGCACGGGTTTCCGGGCGGCTGCTTCGCTATTACGACAGCCTCGGCCTGCTGCGGCCCGCCCGCATCGATCCGGTGACCGGCTACCGTTATTACAGTGCCAGCCAGCTGCCCCGCCTCAACCGCATTCTGGCGCTCAAGGATCTGTCGCTGTCGCTCGATCAGATTGCAAAGCTGATTAACGACGAAGTTTCGCTCGACGATATCCGCGCGATGTTGATGGCGAAGAAGTCCGAACTCGAGCTCTCGCTGCGCGAGGAGGGCGCGCGGTTGCGCAATGTCGAGTCGCGGCTCGCGCAGATCGAAGAGCAGGGCGCGCTGGCCGACTACGACGTCGTTGTGAAGTCGGCCGCGGCGCAGGGTTTTCTCGCGGCGCGTAGCCGGTTCGCCGACATGGACGCTGCTGTCGCCGCGGTGCGCGATGTCGCCCAGGCGGTGACGGCGCAGGTCGCGTCCGCCGTCCGCGACCGTTTGGTCGTTGTCGCGCATTCCGATGCCGAAGACGACGGCCTCGACCTTGAGATCGGCATCACGCTGGCGCGTCACATTAACACGCGTGTGGAGCTGCCGCGGCCTCTTACGATGAGCTTGCGTGAGCTGCCGGCGGCCGACGCGCTTGCGACTGTCGTTCGCGGTGGCCCCAACAAGCAAAGTCACTTCGCCTACGGCGCGCTGGGCGTCTGGATCGAGGCCAACGGCTATCGCGTGAACGGTCCGTGTCGCGAGGTGTTTCTCGAAATGCCGTTTCAGTCGCCGCAGCAGCCTGAGCCGATGATGGAGATTCAATTTCCGGTGACGAAAGCGAGCTAGCGCGTCCGCCCGCGCTGCGGGCCTCACATCGCCCCAAAACCTGCCGCCCGGCGTGCTCTTCGCGCCGAACGGGAACCTGCGTTCAAAACAAGGGAGACTGCAATGTACACGATCTATGGCGTTCCGTTTTCGATTCACACCCGCAAGGTGATCGTCACGGCGCTTCACAAGCAACTGAAATTCACGGTCGAACCGGTGATCCCGTTCAATCCGCCGGCAGGCTGGGATGATCTCAGCCCGACCGGGAAAATCCCGGTGTTATCCGACGGCTATATGTCAATCGCAGATTCCACGGTGATCTGCATGTTTCTCGATCGGGCCAATGCGGAACGGCCGGTTTATCCGTCCGATACCGGCGATTTCATCAAGGCGCTTTGGCTGGAGGAGTATTGCGACGGCACGCTGTTCGCCAACGTGCTGCACAAATTGCTGTTTCAGAAATTCGTCCGGCCAAAGATCCTCGGTGAGCAGCCAGACCCGACAGCGGTAGCTGAGATCATCGACAAGGCGGTGCCGGAGACCTTCGGCTATCTCGAGAAGAATCTGACAAACGATTATCTTGTTGGCGACAGGCTCAGCATCGCGGACATCGCCCTGGTGTCTAATCTGCTGAACTTCTACTATATCGGGCACACCATTGATCGGACCCGATATCCGCGGCTGGCGGCATATTTTGCCCGGCGCCTAGATGAGCCGGCATTCGCTGAGGCTATTGCCGCGGAGAAGCCGGTGGTCGAACAGGTCGGATTGTCGCGGGAGTTTCTCGGCAAGCTGGCTGCCTGACAACGATTGCTGAAACTGGCGGGGGCCCGGCGGTTTTTCCGCCGAGCCCCCTTGAACATATCAGACGGCCTGTAAGCCGGGTTCTGTATGGCCTGCGGGCAAGCCCGCAAACGTGACGGCCATTCCTCTGGTACGCCGGTTGCCCGGCGCATCGTGCAACCTACCCGAACGGCTGGTCCGGACAGGACTGGGATTGCTCCCGCGCCGTTCCTATTCGGTTTTGCTCCCGGTGGGGTTTGCCGTGCCGCTGGCGTTGCCGTCAGCGCGGTGCGCTCTTACCGCACCTTTTCACCCTTGCTCGCCGCGTGTCTTGCGACATGAGGCGGGCGGTTCGTTCTCTGTGGCACTGTCCCTGAGGGCAAGCCCCGCGCGAGCGGAAAACTGACCCCCGCCGGACGTTATCCGGCACCGCTTGTCCGTGGAGCCCGGACTTTCCTCCCCGACCGCCTTTCGGCATTGGCCGGAGCGGCCGTCCGGCCGACTGACGCCTCACAAATGGGCTTTTGCCGAACCCTCGTCAAGTTGTGTCGGTCACGCTCTCGCGCGACGGTAAACTTCTCGCGACGAGACGGTCGTCGGTATTCAGCGAGCGCGACGCCAGCTCATGTCCGGCGGTGTCGAGGCGGGTCGTCGGGTCGATGGCGAGCATGATGTGTCTCGGGATGGCGTCATCGCGCCAGTAGTCGCCGTGCTTGTTCTGCGGCCGGGATATTGTGCGGCCAAATTCCGGCGGATCGCCGTGCCGTCCCATGGCTCTCGAATAGTTGTCATCTTCGATTTGCCATTGGTAGGCGAGCCACTGCCCGAGCGGGAAGGCAAATTGCAAGACGCTGTCCTGCTCCGAAAAGAACTTCAGCATGTGCCGTGGCGGCTGTCCGGTCGGGAACAGACGTCCATTGCGCTCGCAGAACTCGACCGGAGATGCGGCCGCCATCAGGCCGACGACGCCGACCGCAGCCAGTTGTTGTTGTCCATGTCGTTTAAGCGCTTCGAGGATCAGCCGGCAGCCCATCGAATGTCCGACGAGCGTGATCCGCAATGCTGGCCGCGCCCGGACAAGACGATTGAACAGCGCGGCGACCCTTTCTGCGGCGGTTCTGGCGTTCGTGATATCGAGTGGATATCCGGCTGTCGTCCCCAGCATGGTGGACACATCGCCGGGCCAATGAAATTTGGCGACAAGGTCCGGTCCATTTCGGCTGCCGCCGCGGCGGATGCTTTCGAGCAGGTTGTCGATGAACAGCTTGTAGCTGTCTTCGGCGTCTTTGTGAGAGTTGTTATAGCCATGAACCAGAAAAAGAATATGGCTTGCGTCGCTGTTGCGCAGGCGTTCTTCGCCTGCGATCGCTGGCGCGACCTCGTCACCCGACGCCATCCGCACGCTGAGTTCGATCGGTTCCCTGCGTCGTATCACGGTGTTCTATTTCCGCAGGTTCTGCAATGCGACAACCAGGTCGCGGCTCACCGGGGCGAGATAACCGCCGGCAAGGCCGACCAGCGCGGCAATCAGGATCGTGCTGAAGCGGACGTCGCCTGTATTCATGACCGACAGCACGATGATCAGCGTGCTCAACAAAATCGACATGATCTGCATCCAAAATCGCCAGCTGTTGCTGAGCGCGATCTGGATCGCATCGAGATTGCGTTGAATCTGGTGATTGACCCTGACGCGCGCTTCCAGGAACTCTTGGGACCGTTCCGATTTGGACTTGGCCGATCGTGTGCCGCGTGGACTTGAATCAAGGATCGCGGCGATATCGTCGGCGTCGGCGCCGTCGGCCATGACCACCAGAACATCTGAATATTTTTTGGGATAGTCGAGCACAAGCTGTGCGGCTGCATTCATCTGCGCCACGATCTGCTCGGACGGCAAATCGTAGAATGCGCGTTCGGCGCCGCCGGTTGTCAGTTCGATGAGCCGATCGTGTGTCTTTTCAGGTGACGACCGCGTTCGCAGTGTGGATCGTGCCGACGAAGTGCTGCGAGCATCGCCATCGCTATCGGCATGTTCGCGCAGCCAGCGCTTGAGCCAAAAGCGTTGGTAGATTCTGCGTATCGGCGTCAGATCTTTCAGCATTTGCAGGAACGCCATCGCGATCGTTCCGGCCGCTACGATGGCACCGATGGTCCGCCACTCGGCAATGGCACCCAACTGGTTAATGGCTTTCGTAATGATGTTGAATTCGTCCATGGCTCCCCCCGTAACAACGGACGGCTCGATCCCGAGCCAACAAGGGAGTGAAGCGAAAAATCCGCTTATCTACAAGTATAAGTTGCAAAAGGCGCGTCGTTCGCAGGGCATCAGAGCCGGGGCGTCGGCCGCGTTTCCAGCAGCGCACGCAACGTCAGCATGGTCGAGGCATCGGCGATCCCGTCGACCTTCTCTGGCCGGAAATGGCGCTGGAACGCGGTGACGACGGTCTTGGTCTGATCGTCGTAGACACCGGTTTCCTCGATGCCGTAGCCGTAGCTCGCAATCGCGCGCTGCATGCGGCGGATGTTATCGCCCTTGTCGCCGGGCCGGAACGCCTGGCCGTCGAGCGTCAGCGGCGCCGGGCGAACCCAGTGGCCGATATTGGACTCGCTCAGCAGGTACCAGGGGAACTTCTCGCCGGGATCCTGCTTGCGCGCCGGCGCGATGTCGGAATGTGCCAGCACGCGGTCGGCCGGAATCGTGTTGCGGGCGAGGATGGCCCGGCTGAGCGCGATGACGGCTGCGATCTGCCGGCGCGGGAAATCCGGATAGCCGAAGTCGTGGCCGCCATTGACGATCTCGATCCCGATCGAGCGTGAGTTGTTGTCGGTCTCGCCGGCCCAGAACGAGACGCCGGCATGCCAGGCACGCCGCGCCTCCGGCACGCACTGCACGGTGCGGCCGTCCTCGAACACGACATAGTGGCAGGACACCTTGCTGTCGGCTGAGGTCAGCCGGTCGAGCGCCGAAGGGCCGTCCTGCATGCCGGTGTAGTGCAGCAGCAGCATGTCCGCCGGACCGCCCTTGCGCTCGTCGTGATTGGGCGAGGGAACGACCTCAGCGACAACAAACGAATCGGCCGGGAAAGACGTCATAGGCGGACTATGCAGAGTGAACGTGATGGCCGGAAGGCGGGGCGCATCTATCGGGTGCAGGCGGCAAAAAATCAACGATGGCAAGGCGCTGGGCAGGGCTGCGGCTTCAACCGATCCTTAAGTTTAAGCGCCGTTAATGGGTCAAACGCGCGGTGCGGCGGCGGGTCCGTGGACGGGGCCTGGCCGGGCCGCGTCCATTGACGCCCATATAGTCCCATGATATCCCACATAGATAGTTCAAGGATTTCGGGCCTTTCCGGCGGTCGCGCCGGGGCTGGCCTGGTTCTTCTGCGGGATCGAGTCCGTAAGGCTCTCCCGGTGTGGGTCCAGTCGGCGTGGAGTCCGGGCGATGAACCGCTTCGTGTCGAATTACACGCTGCGGCTCGATTCCAAAGGTCGCGTCTCGATCCCGGCTCCTTACCGCTCTGTGCTCAGCCGCGACGGTTTCGACGGCCTCTATTGCTATCCGGCCCTCGACCGGCCGGCGATCGACGCGGGCGGCAACGCCCTGATGGGGGAGATCGAGAGCTTGATCGCGCGTTTTGCGCCCTTCTCGGAACAGCGGGAGCAGTTCGCCACGGCGCTCTACGGCACCAGCGACACGCTGAAGCTGGACGGCGAGGGGCGGGTGATCCTGACGGACGCCTTGAAAGCGCATGCCGGCATCAAGGACGCGGTTTCGTTCGTCGGTCTTGGTCACAAGTTTCAGATCTGGGAGCCCGGACGGTTTCGCACGGAACTCGCGGAGGCCACCGACAAGGTGCGCGAGCTTCGGCGGCAGCTTGGCTCGCAGGCGGCGCAGCAGGCGCCCGGAGCACGGGAATGACGGGGGGCGGCGACGGCTCTCGGGCTGTCGCTGGCGGACTGGCCCACCACATTCCCGTGCTCGGCCGCCGCGTCCGGGACTTTCTCAATCTTCGTCATGACGGTTTGTACGTCGACGCCACCTTCGGCGCCGGCGGCTATACACGTGCGATCCTTGGGCTCGGCGCCCGCGTCGTCGGCATCGACCGCGACCAGAGCGCGATCGCGCTCGGCGCCGATCTCGTCGAGGCTTCGCAGGGCCGGCTCATCCTTTCCGAAGACAGGTTCTCCGAGCTCGAAAGCGTCTGCCGCGACCTCGATATCGACGGCGTCGACGGCGTGGTGTTCGATCTCGGCGTCTCCTCGATGCAGCTCGACCGGCCCGAGCGCGGCTTCTCGTTCCGCCACGACGGCCCGCTCGACATGAGGATGGGAAGCGACGGCCCGAGTGCCGCCGACCTCGTCGCTGCGGCGAGCGAACGCGATCTCGCCGCGATCATCAAGACGCTTGGCGAGGAGCGCCATGCCCGCGCCGTTGCCCGCGCTATCGTCCGCGCGCGCGGCGAGGCACCGATCACGACGACGAAGCAGCTCGCCGACATCGTCGCCTCAGTCGTGCGGGCCAAGCCCGGCGACATTCATCCGGCGACGCGCACGTTTCAGGCGCTGCGGATATTCGTCAACGACGAGCTCGGCGAGCTTGTCGCCGCGCTTGCCGGCGCCGAGCGTCTGCTCGTTCCCGGCGGCCGGTTGGTCGTCGTGTCGTTTCATTCGCTGGAAGACCGCATCGTCAAGACGTTCCTCGCCGATCGCAGCAAGACGACGGGCGGTTCGCGCCATATGCCGGAGCGCAAGCCGCCGGCGCCGACATTCGACGTGCTGACCAAAAAACCGGTCACCGCCGACGAGGCCGAAATCGCCGAGAACCCCCGCGCGCGCTCGGCCAAGCTGCGCGCCGCCGCGCGTACGGAAAGTCCGCCGCGCGCCGCCATGCCGGAGCGGCTGCTGCCGAACCTGCCGACGCTCGATCAAGTCATGAGGGGACGCTGACATGCGCTTTGTCCATCTCATGGTGATCGGCGCGCTGATCTTTGCGGCCTCCGTCGTTTACAAAATCAAGTTCGACTCGACGTTGCAGGCTGAACAGCTCGACAAGCTGCGCGGCGAATTGCGCAAAGAACGCGAAACGATCGCCGGGCTGCGCGCCGAATGGGCAAAGCTGCAGACGCCGGCAAGGCTTGAGGCGCTGGCGCGGCGGCATCTGCAGTTGCAGCCGATGGCGGCGACGCAGACTGGCGATCTGAACCGGTTGCCCGAGCGGCCGCCGGCCTTGCCGCAACCGCAGACCGACCCGGTCGGCGCGATGATCGACAACACCGTTCCGGGCGTCGACCCGCGTGCGACCGGTTCGGTCGTGCCGCTGCGGTGATTTCAATGGTGACACGATGACCGCAGCCGTGGCGCCACCCGCCAGTGCAGCCGCCAAGCGCGAGACGCGCCTGCAACGCGCGCTGCGCTCGCTGCTCTATGGCCGCGATGTCAATCGGGAGGCCAAGGCCAGAGCGCGGCTGATCCTGACTATCGTGGTCTTCGCCGGAATTTACGCCGTGGTGGCCGGGCGCCTCGTGATGTTCGCGGTCAACAGCGACGGCGCCGGTGGCCGTACCGGCGTGTCGCGCGACGCGGTCGCAACCTCGCGCCCCGACATCGTCGACCGTAACGGCCTTGTCATCGCGACCGACGTCAAATCGCCGTCGCTGTTCGCCGAGCCGCGCAAGATCATCGACGCCGACGAAGCCTCCGAGCAGTTGACGGCCGTGCTGCCCGACCTCGATGCCACCGAACTGCGCGAGCGGCTCGCGTCGAAGCGCGGCTTTGCCTGGCTCAAGCGTGAAATCACGCCGACGCAGCAGCGCGTCATCCATAATCTCGGCATTCCCGGCGTTGGCTTCCTCACCGAGAACAAGCGGGTCTATCCGAATGGCCCCGTGGTCAGCCACGTTATCGGTCACGTGAACATCGACAATCAGGGCATCGCCGGTATCGAGAAGTGGCTCGACGGTCAGGGGCTCGCGGCGCTGCACCAGGCCGGTTTTGCGACCGACCGTCTGCAAAAGCCGGTCGAACTCGCGCTCGATCTGCGCGTGCAATACGCGCTGCGCGAGGAGCTTGTCGCCGCGCGCGAGAAGTTCAAGGCCATCGCAGCGGCTGGCATCATCGCCGACATTAACACCGGCGAGATCGTCGCCATGGTGTCGGAGCCGGACTTCAATCCGAACAATCCGCGCGAAGCCAACGACCCGAACCGGCTCAACCGGCTGACCACCGGCGTCTACGAGATGGGTTCGACCTTCAAGGCGCTGACGGTTGCGATGTCGCTCGACAGCGGCAAGGCGTCTCTTGCCACTACCTTCGACGCACGGCTGCCGTTGCGCTACGGCCGCTTCACCATCAACGATTTCCACGCGCAGAAGCGTGTGATGAATGTGCCGGATATCTTCATTCACTCGTCCAACATCGGCACCGCGCGCATGGCATTGGCGCTCGGCGTCGACTATCACAAGTGGTTCCTGAAGAAGCTCGGTCAGCTTGACCGGCTGCGCACAGAACTGCCCGAAAGCGCCGAGCCGCTCGTCCCCAAGCGCTGGGCCGAACTCAACACCGTGACGATCGCCTTCGGTCACGGCCTGTCGGTCGCGCCGCTGCAGGCGGTGATGGGGATTTCGGCGTTGATGAACGGCGGTCTTCTTGTGCCGCCAACCTTCCTCAAGCGTTCGCCGGAGGAGGCGACGAAGCTCGCCAGACGCGTGATCGCCGCCGAGACCAGCGACAAGATGCGCTATCTGATGCGGCTGAATGTGGAAAAAGGCACCGCGACGAAGGCCAATGTGCCGGGCTATTATATCGGCGGGAAAACCGGCACGTCGGAAAAGGTCGTCGGCGGCCGCTATTCCAAGACCAAGCTGCTCACGAGCTTCACCGCCATCATGCCGGCGGACAATCCGCGCTACATGCTGCTGATCATGCTGGACGAACCGCAAGGCCTGAAGGAGACGCACGGCTACGCTACCTCGGGCTGGAACGCGGTGCCGGTCGGCGGCGCGGTGGTCAAGCGCGTGGCGCCGCTTCTCGGCGTTCAGCCGCGCTTCGATCTGCCGCCGGCCGATCAACTCATCCTTGCGACCATGAAGGACCGGCGTTGAAACTCCGCGCACTGCTTGCCGAAGACACTGTCGCGGCGCGCTGGCAGGACATCGCGATCGCGGGCGTCGCCGCCGACAGCCGAAAGGTCGGTCGTGAATTTTTGTTTTTCGCGCTTGCCGGCGCGAAGGCCGACGGTGCGCAATTCGTGAAGGCGGCAGTCGCGGCCGGTGCGGTAGCGGTCGCCGCCGAAAAGCCGATTGATGATCTGCCCGCCGATGTCGCTTTCGTTCAGGTCACGAACGCGCGGCGCGCGCTGGCACTCGCGGCGTCGCGGTTCTATCCGCGTCAGCCGCCGGTGATCGCGGCGGTGACCGGGACCAGCGGCAAGACGTCGGTTGCGTCCTTCACGCGGCAGATCTGGACCGCGCTCGGGTTTCAGGCCGCCAGCATCGGCACCATCGGGGTGACGTCGCCCAAGGGCGAGATCTACGGTTCGCTGACGACGCCGGACCCGGTCGCGCTGCATCAAACCATCGACGGGCTTGCCGGCGAGGGGGTCACCCATCTCGTCATGGAAGCCTCCTCGCACGGCCTCGATCAGCACCGGCTTGACGGCGTGCGCGTCGACGCCGGTGCTTTCACCAACCTCTCGCGCGACCATCTCGACTATCATCCAACCATCGAAGCCTATCTCGCCGCCAAGCTGCGCCTGTTCGATGCGCTGATCGTGCCGGGCGGCACCGGCGTTGTGTCGAACGACAACTGTTATGCGCACTGGTTCGTCGAAGCCGCGCAGAAGCGCCGCCTTAAAGTGATGACGGTCGGCGAGAGCGGCGAGACGATCAAGCTGACCGGCGGCAAGATCGACGGCTTTGCCCAGGTTCTGGATCTCGAATTCGCGGGGCGTTCACATCAAGTGCGGCTGCCGCTGGTCGGCGCGTTTCAGGCCGAGAATGCGCTGGTCGCGGCGGGGCTTGCGCTTGCGACCGGCGGCGATCCGACGAAAGTCCTCGCAGCGCTGGAAAAACTCCAAGGCGCCAAGGGCCGACTCGAGCTGATCGGCGCGCGCAACAATGCGCCTGTCTTTGTCGATTACGCGCACAAGCCCGATGCGCTGGCCAAGGCGCTCGAGGCCTTGCGGCCTTACGCGAAAGAAAACCTCGTCGTTGTGTTCGGCTGCGGCGGCGACCGTGACAAGGGCAAGCGGCCTTTGATGGGCGACATCGCGGTGAAGAAGGCCGACCGTGTCATCGTCACCGACGACAATCCGCGTTCGGAAGATCCGGCCCGAATTCGCGCCGAAATTCTCGCCGCGGCACCCGGCGCTACCGAAATCAGTGATCGCGCGCAGGCAATCCGCGCCGCCGTCGCCGGTTTGAACGCCGGGGATGTGCTGCTGGTTGCCGGCAAAGGCCATGAAACCGGCCAGATTGTCGGCGACCGGGTGCTGCCGTTCAGCGACCACGAAGCCGTCGCCGCGGCGCTGAAGGGCGACAGGGTATGACCGCATTGTGGACGACCAGGGCGATGGCCGCGGCCATGGGCGCGCGGCGGCAGGGTAACCTGCCTGCGGAGATTGCCGGGGTCTCGATCGACAGCCGGACAGCGGGCAAGAGTGACGCCTTCTTCGCCATCAAGGGTGACGCCCGCGATGGCCATGATTTCGTCGAGGCGGCGCTCAAGGGCGGCGCGGGTGTCGCTGTCGTTTCGGCCAGGCAGCGCGCGCGTTTCTCAAACAAGGCGCCGCTGCTGATCGTTCCCGACGTTCTCGCTGGTCTGCGCAGGCTCGCGCGTGCGGCGCGCAAACGCTCCGACGCAAAGGTAATCGCCGTCACCGGCTCGGTCGGCAAGACTTCGACCAAGGAGGCGCTGCGGCTGGCGTTGTCCGCCGACGGCGAGACGCACGCCTCTGTCGCCTCCTACAATAACCATTGGGGCGTGCCGCTGACGCTGGCGCGGTTTCCGGAAACGGCGCGCTACGGCGTGTTCGAAATCGGCATGAATCATGCCGGCGAAATCACACCGCTGACGAAGATGGTGCGGCCGCATATCGCCATCATCACCACGGTCGCGCCGGTGCATCTGGAATATTTCGGCTCGGTCGCGAAAATTGCTGACGCCAAGGCGGAGATTTTCGCTGGTCTCGTACGCGGCGGCTTCGCGGTCCTCAATCGTGATAATGAGCAGTTTGCCCGCCTCAACCGCGCCGCCAAGGCCGCGGGCGTCGCGAACATCGTGACGTTCGGCGAACATCCGAAGGCGGACGCCCGGCTTGTGAAGTTTGCGCTGCATCCGGACTGCTCGACCGTTCAGGCCGAGGTGCTCGGCAGCGAAGTCACCTACAAGCTCGGCGCGCCCGGCCAACATCTGCTGCTCAATTCGCTCGCGGTGCTGGCCGCGGCGCGGCTTGCCGGCGCCGATCTCGCGCTCGCGGCGCTGGCGTTGGCGCGGCTGCAACCGGCGACGGGCCGCGGCGTGCAATCCCGGCTTGCGATGCCGGGCGGCGCGGCGCTGCTGATCGACGAAAGCTACAACGCAAACCCCGCCTCGATGCGCGCAGCGATTGCGCTGCTCGGCCAGGCCGCCACGGGGCCGCGGGGCCGGCGCATTGCGGTGCTCGGCGATATGCTGGAACTGGGCAAGAAATCGGGAGAACTTCACGCCGGGCTGGCACAACCGCTGGCGCGAGCCGGGATCGATCTCGTGTTTTGTTCGGGGCCATCGATGCATTCGCTGTGGCAGGCTCTTCCCTCGACTCTGAAGGGCGGCTATGCCGAGACGGCGGCGGCGCTGGAGCCGGCCGTGTTGCGGACCGTCCGCGCCGGCGACGCCATCATGATCAAGGGATCGCTCGGCTCCAAGATGGGGCCGATCGTGAAGGCGCTGGAGCGGCAGTTTCCGCGCCTGCCGGCCGCGGAGCCGGTGCAGGGCTGATGGACGCGACAGGCAGGATTTTGGGCGCATGTTTTACTGGCTGATCGAACTGTCCGACAAAGTCTCGTTCTTCAACGTGTTCCGCTACATCACGTTCCGGACCGGCGGCGCCATCGTCACCGCGATGGTGTTCGTATTCCTGTTCGGCGGGCCGATCATCGACCTGCTGCGGCTGAAACAGGGCAAGGGCCAGCCGATCCGCACTGACGGGCCGCAATCTCATCTCGTCACCAAGATCGGCACGCCGACCATGGGCGGGTTGATGATCCTGTCGGGCCTCCTCGTGTCGACCCTGCTGTGGGCGAACCCGACCAACCCTTACGTCTGGGTCGTGCTCGGCGTCACGCTCGGCTTCGGCGCGATCGGCTTCTATGACGACTATCTGAAAGTGACCAAGCAGACCCATGCCGGCTTTTCCGGCCGCACGCGGCTTGCCGCCGAGACCCTCATCGCAGTTGCCGCCTGCATGGCGCTCGCAAGTCTCGGCAAGGCGCAGTTCGCGACATCTCTGGCGTTTCCCTTTTTCAAGGACGCGGTGATCAATCTTGGCTGGTTCTTCCTTGCGGTCGGCGCCTTCGTCATCGTCGGCGCCGGCAATGCCGTGAATCTCACCGACGGCCTCGACGGCCTCGCCATCGTACCGGTAATGATTGCGGGCGCGACGTTCGGGTTGATCGCCTATCTCTCGGGGAACATCCTGTTCGCCGAGTACTTGCAGATTCACTATGTCGCCGGCACCGGCGAACTGGCGGTGGTGTGCGGGGCGCTGATCGGCGCCGGGCTCGGCTTCCTGTGGTTCAACGCGCCGCCGGCCTCGATTTTCATGGGCGATACCGGCTCGCTTGCGCTCGGCGGCCTGCTCGGCACGGTCGCGGTCGCGACCAAGCACGAGATTGTGCTGGCGATCGTCGGCGGGCTGTTCGTGCTCGAAGCCGTGTCGGTAATCGTCCAGGTCGTGTCTTTCAAACTCACCGGCAAGCGCGTCTTCAAGATGGCGCCGATTCATCACCACTACGAGCAACTCGGCTGGACCGAGCCGCAGATCGTGATCCGGTTCTGGATCGTCGCGGTGGTGCTGGCGCTTGCGGGCCTTGCCACGCTGAAGCTGAGATAATCCCGTGATCCCGGTCACCGTTTTTGCCGGGCAGACGGTCGCGCTGTTCGGGCTTGGCGCTTCGGGTCTCGACAGTGCGCGGGCGCTGGCGGCCGGCGGCGCTAAAGTCGTCGTCTATGACGACGAGCCGGCGCGCGTGCTCGCCGCTGGCGCGCAGAATTTCGACGCGGTCGATCTCAGCAAGGCCGACTGGCGCAAGTTCGCCGCGCTGGTGCTCGCGCCCGGCGTACCGCTGACGCACCCGAAGCCGCATTGGACAGTGACGATGGCGCAGGCCGCCGGCGTTGAGGTGATCGGCGACATCGAATTGTTTTGCCGTGAGCGTGCGAAAAGCGGCGCGCAATGCCCGCTGATCGCGATCACCGGCACCAATGGCAAATCGACCACGACGGCGCTCACCGCGCATCTCGTCCGCGCCGCAGGGCGCGACGCGCAGATGGGCGGAAATATCGGCGTGCCGATGCTCTCCCTCGCGCCATTCGCGCCTGGCCGCGTCTATATCGCGGAAGTGTCGTCCTACCAGATCGATCTTGCGCCGTCGTTGCGCGCGACCGCCGGCATTCTGCTCAACGTGAGCGAAGACCATCTCGACCGCCACGGCACTATGGAGAACTACGCGGCGGTGAAGGCGCTGCTGCCGGCCAAGGTCGAGCAGGGCGGTGTCGCCGTGATCGGCGTCGACGACGCATGGGGCCGCGACGCCGCCGACCGCATCGAACGCGCAGGCCGAAAGGTCGTGCGCGTCTCGGTGACCGGCCCGCTGCGTGACGGGCTTTATGCGGAAGGCACCCGCATCGTGCAGGCGCAGGGCGGCAAGACCCACGCGATCGCCCAACTGGCCGGGGTCGGCTCGCTGCGCGGCGCGCACAACGCGCAGAATGCCGCCTGTGCGATTGCGGCGGCACAAGTCGTCGGCCTCACGCCGCAGGACATCCAGCAGGGCCTGATGTCGTTTCCCGGCCTCGCGCACCGCATGGAGCAGGTCGGTCGTGTCGGGCCGGTGCTGTTCGTCAACGACTCCAAGGCGACCAATGCCGACAGCGCGGCGCGGGCGCTGTCGAGCTATCAGGACATTTTCTGGATTCTCGGCGGCAAGCCAAAGACCGGCGGCATCGTCAGCCTCTCCGAATATTTTCCGAAAGTGCGCAAGGCTTACTTGATCGGTGAGGCAGCGGCCGAGTTCGCGAAGACACTCGACGGCAAAGTGCCCTGTGAGATGTGCGGCACACTAGACAACGCGGTTCCGGTCGCCGCCCGCGACGCAGCCGCCTCCGGTCTCAAAGAACCTGTGGTGCTGCTGTCGCCCGCCTGCGCCTCGTTCGACCAGTACCGCAATTTCGAAATCCGCGGCGACGCATTCCGCAAGCTGGTCGAAACGCTGCCGGGGATTGTGTTGCTGCCGCGCTGATTTCGCGCAGCTAACCTTCCGTTAAGCAGTTGGCAACCATCCCGCGTCAGGAGTAGTGCGGGACGCAAGGGGTCAGCGATGGTTTCCCGCACGGATCGCACGCCGTTCGGCGAATGGTGGTGGACGGTCGACCGCTTTTCGCTCGCGGCCGTCGGCGCGCTGCTGCTCGCCGGCATTGTGCTCTCGCTTGCAGCAAGCCCGCCGGTCGCGGGCCGTCTCGGCCTCGAGCCGTTCTATTTCGTCAACCGCCACATCTTCTACGTCCTCGCCGCCATCGCGATGCTGCTCACGGTGTCGATGCTGACGCCGCGCCAGATCAGGCGACTGTCGCTCGCCGTGCTTTTCGTCAGCATCGTCATGGTCGCGGCGACGCCGTATTTCGGTCCCGAGATCAAGGGCGCGCGGCGCTGGCTCATCCTCTACGGCTTCAATATCCAGCCGTCGGAATTCCTGAAACCCGCCTTCGTCGTCATGGTCGCGTGGCTGTTCGGTGAGTCGGCCAAGCGTCCCGAAATGCCGGCCAACATGATGGCGCTCGGTCTGCTCGGTCTCTGCGTCGCGCTGCTCGTCATGCAGCCCGACTTCGGCCAGACCATGCTGATCGCCGCGGTGTGGAGCGCGCTGTTCTTCCTTGCCGGTATGCGCGTTGTCTGGATGTTCGGGCTTGCCGGGCTCGGCGCGGCCGGGCTGATGGCGGCCTACTACACGGTGCCTTACGTGACGCGCCGCATTCAGCGTTTCGTCAATCCTGCCTCCGGCGACACCTACAATATCGACGTGGCAACGGAATCTTTCCTGCATGGCGGCTGGTTCGGCCGCGGCCCGGGCGAAGGCACGGTGAAGCGCATTCTCCCCGAAAGCCATACAGACTTCGTGCTGGCCGTCGCGGCCGAGGAGTTCGGCATCGTGCTGTGCCTCGTGCTGGTTGCATTGTTCGCTTTCATTGTCATCCGTTCCCTCGTGCGCGCGATGCGCAACGACGACCCGTTCCAGCGTTTCGCGGCGTCCGGTCTTGCGATCCTGTTCGGCACGCAGTCGGCGATCAACCTCGCGGTCAATCTGCATCTCGTGCCCGCCAAGGGCATGACGTTGCCGTTCATTTCCTATGGCGGCTCGTCGCTGCTGTCTCTCGCTTACGGCATCGGCATGATGCTCGCCTTCACCCGCGAACAGCCGCGCGCCGCCATCATGGCGCCCGACATCGTCGCGGCGCGGGGCGCGGCGTGAGCGCGCGCACGCCGTTCGTGCTGGTCGCGGCCGGCGGCACCGGCGGCCATCTGTTTCCCGCGCAGGCCTTGGCGACCGCATTGCAGGCCCGCGGCGTGACCGTCGATCTCGCGACCGATGAGCGCGCCGTTCATTACGGGCAGGATTTTCCGGCGCGCGACGTCCACATTTTGCCGAGCGCGACGTTGCGCGGGCGCAATCCCGTCGCCATCGTGAGGACTGCCGCGACGCTGCTGCTCGGCACGGCAAAAACCTGGGCGCTGCTCGGCCGTTTGAGGCCGGACGCGGTGGTCGGCTTCGGCGGCTATCCGACGGTGCCGCCGGTGCTCGCCGCCAGCTTGCGCGGTATTCCGACCGTGCTGCACGAGCAGAACGGCGTGATGGGCCGCGCCAACAGGTTTTTGAGTTCCCGCGTCACGGCGATCGCGTCGAGCATGCGCGACGTTGCCGGCATCAGCGAAGCATTGCGCGGCAAAACGACCTTCACCGGCAATCCGGTCCGTCCGAACGTGATTGCCGCGGCCGCGACGGCCTACGCCCCGCCGCTGAGCGACGGTCCTCTACATCTTCTTGTTTTCGGCGGCAGCCAGGGCGCGCGCGTGATGGCCGACGTCGTGCCGTCCGCCGTCGCGCTGCTCGACGCGAAACTTCGGCAACGTTTGAAGGTCACCCAGCAGGCGCGCGGCGAGGATCTCGAGCGGGCCAAGGCGTCATACCTGCATCATGGCATCGAGGCCGAAGTCGCCGCCTTTTTCGGCGATCTGCCGGCACGGATCGCCGGTACGCATCTGATCGTAGCGCGCTCCGGCGCTTCGACGGTCGCTGAGCTTGCGGCGATCGGCCGGCCGGCCATTCTTGTGCCGTTGCCACACGCGCTCGATCAGGACCAACTCGCCAATGCCAACATGCTGGTTGCGGCGGGCGGGGCGGTGCGCATGGTGCAGAGCGAATTCACGCCGCAGCGGCTGGCGAACGAGCTGAACGCACTGTTCAGCGATCCGGTGCGGCTTGCCGGCATGGCGGTTGGCGCCCGTGGCGCCGGTTCGCTCGATGCCGCTGAAAAGCTGGCCGATCTGGTGCTGAGGGTCGCCAGGCGTTAGCCGTTAATCATTAGCTATTTCGGCAGAGCCGGGGCTGGCCGGGCTTGTTCCTGCCTCATCTGTGCTGCATTAAGAGCGCGCTTTCGCGACCAGACCCAGAGGCGACACCCCATGAAACTGCCGCGCGACATCGGCCCGGTGCATTTCGTCGGCATCGGCGGCATTGGCATGAGCGGCATTGCCGAGGTGCTGGTCAATCTTGGCTACACCGTGCGCGGCTCGGACGTCGCTGAAAACGCCAACGTCAAGCGGCTGCGCGAGAAGGGCGTCATCGTCGAGATCGGCCACAAGGCGGAAAATCTCGACGCCGCCGACGTGCTGGTGGTCTCGTCGGCGATCAAGCCGGACAATCCGGAACTCGTCGCTGCGCGGGCGCGCCGCCTGCCGGTGGTGCGCCGCGCCGAAATGCTGGCCGAGCTGATGCGGCTGAAATCCTGCGTCGCGGTTGCCGGCACCCACGGCAAGACCACGACGACCTCGATGGTGGCGGCGCTGCTTGATGCCGGCGGCATCGACCCGACCGTTATCAACGGCGGCATCATCAATGCTTACGGCACCAATGCGCGGCTCGGCGCCGGCAACTGGATGGTGGTCGAGGCCGATGAGTCCGACGGCACTTTTCTAAAGTTGCCGGCCGACGTCGCGATCGTCACCAATGTCGACGCCGAGCACCTCGACCATTTCAAGACCTTCCAGGCGGTGCAGGAGGCCTTCGTCGATTTCGTCGGCAACGTGCCGTTCTACGGCTTCGCGGTGATGTGTACCGATCATCCCATCGTGCAGCGGCTGGTCGGCCGCATTGTCGACCGCCGCATTGTCACCTATGGCGAGAACCCGCAGGCGGACGTGCGTCTGGTCGATCTGAGCCACGCCAATGGCGCTTCGCACTTCAGCGTGCAATTCCGCGACCGCGACGGTAAGGTCGTCCATACCATCGACAAGATCGAACTGCCGATGCCGGGGCGCCACAACGCGCTCAATGCGACGTCGGCGATCGCCGTCGCACATGAGCTGGGTATTCCTGACGACAAAATTCGCGGCGCGCTTGCCAAGTTCGGCGGCGTCAAGCGCCGCTTCACCCGCGTCGGCGAGTGGAACGGCGTCACCGTGATCGACGACTACGGCCATCATCCGGTGGAGATCGCGGCGGTGCTGAAGGCCGCGCGCGACTCGGTGAAGGGCCGGGTGATCGCGGTGGTGCAGCCGCATCGCTATACGCGGCTCAAGTCGTTGTTCGAGGGCTTCTCGACCTGCTTCAATGATGCCGACGCGGTCATCGTCGCGCCCGTTTATCCGGCGGGCGAGGCCCCGATCGAGGGCGCGGACCGTGACAGCCTCATCGCCGCGTTGCGCGCCCGCGGCCACCGCCAGGTGATCGCGCTCGACGGGCCGGACAAACTCGCCGGCATCGTCAAGGGTATCGCGAAGTCGGGCGATTACGTCGTGCTGCTCGGCGCCGGCAATATTACTCAATGGGCCTATGCGCTGCCCGGCGAACTGAAAGCGCTATGAATTTCTCCGACATCACCGGCGTGCTGAAGGCCGCGATGCCGGAGCTGCGCGGACGGCTGCTGGCCAATCAGCCGCTGGCGGAACTGACTTGGTTCCGGGTCGGCGGGCCGGCGCAAGTGCTGTTCATGCCGGAAGACGAAAACGACCTCGCTTATTTCATCGCAGGCCGTCCGAAGGATGTGCCGGTCATGGTCATTGGCCTCGGCTCGAATCTGATCGTGCGCGACGGCGGCGTCCCGGGCGTTGTGGTCCGGCTCGGCCGCGGCTTCAGCGACGTCACAGTCGAAGAGGACAATCGCATCCGCGCCGGCGCCGCGGTGCCCGATGTGAAAGTCGCGCGGGCGGCGCAGGAAGCCGGTATCGCGGGGCTCGCGTTTCTGCGTGGCATTCCCGGCTGCATCGGCGGCGCGCTGCGCATGAATGGCGGCGCCTATGGCGGCGAGACGAAAGACCGGCTGATTTCGGCGCGTGGCGTCGATGGCGCCGGCAACATCCGCGAGTTCTCGAATGCCGACATGGGCTACAGCTACCGCCACTGCTCGGTGGCGGACGACGTGATCTTCACGCAGGCGCTGTTTCAGGGCGAGGCCGGCGACCGCGCCGCCATCGCCGCCGAGATGGACAAGATCACCGAGTCGCGCGAGGCGACGCAGCCGATCAAGAGCCGCACCGGCGGCTCCACCTTCAAGAATCCGCCGGGCGGCAAGGCCTGGCAACTGATCGACGCTGCCGGCTGCCGCGGTCTGAAAGTCGGACAGGCGCAGGTGTCGGAACTGCACTGCAATTTTCTCATCAATCTCGGCGGCGCCACCGCCAGCGACATCGAGACGCTGGGCGAGGCCGTGCGCGAGCGCGTAAAGCAGAGCTCGGGCGTCACGCTCGAGTGGGAAATCAAACGGATCGGACAACATGCTTGAACATCTCAACGCTCAACCGCAGAAGCCGAAGCGGGTCGTGGTTCTCGGCGCCGGCGGCTTTGTCGGCGGCTACAGCGCGCGGGCGCTGCAAGCGCGCGGCGTCGAGGTGCGGGCGCTCGCTCGCTCCGACCTCGACCTGCTCGCCGCGGATGCCGGAGCGAAACTGAAAGCGTTGCTGCGACCGGGCGACTCGCTTCTGGTCGTTTCGGCGCGGGCGCCGGTCAAGAACGTCGCTATGCTTGGCGAGAACATTCGCATGATGGAAGCGGTGTGCGCCGGGATCGACGGCGTGGCGCTGCATCACGTCGTCTATATCAGTTCCGATGCGGTCTATCGCGACTCGGCTGGTCCATTGACCGAAGCGAGCTGCGCCGAGCCCGGTTCGCTGCATGGCGCGATGCATCTTGCGCGTGAGCTGATGTTGAAGTCCGTCGTCACGGCTCCGTTCGCCGCGCTGCGGCCCAGCCTGTTGTACGGGCCGGGCGATCCACATAACGGTTACGGGCCGAACCGCTTCGCGCGGCTCGCCGCCGAGGGCAAGGCGATCGTGCTGTTCGGCGAGGGTGAGGAACGCCGCGACCATGTGTTCATCGAGGACGTCGCCGAGCTGGTGTGCCGGGTGCTGCTGCATCGCAGCCGGGGTATCTTGAACATTGCGACCGGCGAGGTGACGAGCTTCCGCGCGATTGCGGAAAGTGTCGTGCGCAATGCCAAAACGAAGGTTCCGGTCAACGGCTCACCGCGTCAGGGTCCGATGCCGCATAATGGCTACCGGCCGTTCGACGCCGCCGCGACCCGCAAAGCGTTCCCGGATTTTCGTTACACGCCGATTGCCGAGGGGCTCGCGCGTCTGCCGGGCTGAGCACGGCGAAGGCCGGACATGACAGCGACAAAACCCATCCTGATTGTCGGCGGCGGGATCGGCGGCTTGAGCGCCGCGCTGGCGCTCGCCCGCAAAGGTCTGCCCGTCCATGTGCTGGAGCAGACGCCGGAACTCGGCGCCATCGGCTACGGCATCCAGCTTGGGCCCAATGTATTTTCGATGTTCGACCGGCTCGGCCTGACCGAGGCGATGCTCAAGGAATCGATTCTGCCGCGCGCCTGCGTCATGTTCGATGCGTTGACCGGCGGAGAGGTCACGCAGATCCCCGGCGAACGCGAGCTGCGGGCGCGGTTCGGCGCCCCCTACATCGTCATTCATCGTGTTGATCTGCATCGCGTGCTGCTCGCCGCCTGCGAGGCGACGCCCGGCATTACCATGGAGTCGCAAGTCACGGTTGAGCGCTACGAGCAAGGCGATGATGGCGTGACGGCCATCGCCGCCGGCGGCCGCCGCATCGAGGGCGCGGCACTGGTCGGCGCCGACGGCCTGCGCTCGGCCATCCGCGCGCAGATGCTAGACGACGGCGCACCGAAACCGGTCGGCTATGTCGCGCATCGCACGATCATTCCATTCGATGAAGTGCCGGCCGGTGTCCAGCGTGACGTGTCGGCCTTGTGGATTGGGCCGTCGTTCCACATGGTGCATTACCCGCTGCGGCATAACACGCTGTTCAATATCGTCGCGGTGTTCCGCACAGGCACCTTCGACGAAAAGGGCGATGCGGCGTTTCACACGGCGGAGGTCGAGCGCACCTATCGCGCGGCGCACCCAACCATGAAAGCGCTGCTCGACAAGATGGACCTCACCCGGCGCTGGGTGATCGCGGACCGCGACCCTGTGCGCCGCTGGAGCGATGGCCGGGTCGTCATCCTCGGTGATGCCGCGCATCCGGCGCTGCAGACATTCGCGCAGGGTGCCTGCATGGCGATCGAAGACGCCGTCTGCCTCGGCGAGTGCGTCGACCAGTCCGCCGGCGATTTCGCCGCGGCCTTCGTGCGTTTCACGCAGGCGCGGCTCGCGCGGACGGCGCGTATCCAGCTTGAGGGCCGTTCGCTGTGGGAGGGCTATCACGCCGAAGGCATCGCCCGCGACGTCTGGCTGCAGACATTCTCGGGCCGCAGCACGGCTCAGGTCTGTGAATGTCTCGCCTGGCTTTATGAGGGTTTTGCGCTGCCGGGCAGCGACACACCATGACTGCGAACCGTTGGCTCATCCTCGCGGTGTTGTTTTTCGCCCGGACGACGATGGGTTTTCAGTTCCAGAGTGTCGGCTCGGTCACTCCGCTTCTCGTCGACCCGCTGAATTTCGATTTCGCCACGGTCGGGACTCTGATCGGGCTTTATCTTTTCCCCGGCGTATTTGTCGCTCTGCCCGGAGGGGTCCTTGGCGCGACTTTTGGCAGCAAGCGTGTTGTTGTTGCGGGCCTCATTTTGATGGTCGCAGGCGGCCTGATCATGGCTGCGAGCAACGCCTTGACCGCCCTCGCGTTAGGTCGCGCGGTGGCCGGTGCCGGTGCCGTGCTGATGAACGTGCTTCTGACAAAAATGGTTTCCGACTGGTTTGGCGCGCGCAATTTGGCGACAGCGATGGCTGTACTGGTAGCAAGTTGGCCATTCGGCATCGCTCTTGGCCTTGTGGGCTTTATTCCGATCGCCAGCATGTTCGGCATTGACGGTGTCTGGATTGCCGGGAGTGCCGCAAGCGCCGTCGCGGCCATGGCAATTGTTCTCTTCTATCGCGAACCGACCTCGAGTGCAGCGGTGGCTGCGCCGGCGCGGCTTCAGTTCAATTTAAATCGGAACGAGTGGTGGCTGGTGTCGGCTGCCGGCGTCGTTTGGGCGACCTACAACGTGGCTTACATCATCTGCGTCACGCACTTTCCGGCTCTATTCGCCGATCGCGGCTTCGGTGTCACGCAATCGAATGCCCTTGCGAGTTGGCTCGGCTGGGCGCTGATTCTGTTCGTTCCGGTCGGGGGGCTGTTGGCCGACTGGACTGGTAGGCGTGTTCTCGTCATTGTCGCGCCGCTTCTAATCGTGGCCACGGCAATTGTAATGATGGTTGCTCCGGCAATGCCGGTTGTCGCCGTATTCACCGTGCTCGCGGCCATCGTGGGAATTCCGGCCGGACCGATTATGGCGTTGCCCGCGCAAGCGACGCGGGCTGAAAGCCGGGCCGTTGGAATGGGCATCTATTTTACCTTGTACTATGTGCTCATGGCTTTGGTCCCTGCTGTTGCGGGATATACGCGCGACGTGGCGCAGAGTCCGGTTGCGCCGATGCTTGTGGCTGTTGCGATGCTGCTTGTTGCGGTAGCAAGCGTCGCGGTATTTCAGTTCCTGATCCGAAACCGGAATCTGGAAACGACGGGATAGCAGGTCAGATCATGAAACACGTTGCAGTTCTGATGGGCGGGTGGTCGGCCGAGCGCGAGGTCTCGCTGCGTTCCGGCGAGGCGTGCGCCAAGGCGGCCGAGCGCGCAGGTTTCCGCGTCACCCGCGTCGACGTGCAACGTGACATCGCGACGGTCCTGACCAAGCTGAAGCCCGACGTCGCCCTCAATCTGCTGCATGGCCGGCCGGGCGAGGACGGCACGATCCAGGGCATGCTGGAAATTCTCGGCATTCCGTATTCGCATTCCGGCGTGCTCGCCTCGGCGGTCGCGATGCAGAAGGATCTGGCGAAGCCGATCCTCAAGGCCGCCGGCATTCCAGTGCCGGAAGGCCGCGTGGTCTCGCGTCAGGAGGCGGCGAAGAGCCACGCGATGGAACGGCCTTACGTGATCAAGCCGATCTCGGAAGGCTCGAGCGTCGGCGTCTTCATCGTCACCAGGGAGCACGCCCATCCTCCGCAGGAATTGACCCGGCCGGACTGGAGTTTTGGCGAGGATCTTCTGGTCGAGCGCTATATTCCCGGCAAGGAACTGACCTGCGCGGTGATGGGAAACGAGGCGCTCGGCGTCATCGAAATCGTCCCGACCGTCAAATTCTACGACTATGAGGCCAAATACGCCCCCGGCGGCTCAAAGCACCTGCTGCCGGCCCCGGTTTTACCGATTGTTTACCAAGAGGCCCGAAGACTGGCGGTAGCGGCGCATCGTGCGCTCGGCTGCCGTGGAGTCACGCGCGCGGACTTCCGCTACGACGATGGCCTCGAGGGGACAACGGGACTCGTCTGCCTGGAGGTGAATACCCAACCAGGCATGACCGAAACGTCGCTCGTGCCAGAACTCGCTGCCCATGCGGGCATAACGTTTGAAGAGCTGGTGCGATGGATGATCGAGGACGCCTCGCTCAATCGCTGACGCCGAAGCAGGCCTGGACGCTTACGTCCAAAGGCCGCTGGCGCCGCGCCGCGCGCCGCGTTTTTTCCACGCTCGATGATCTCAATCCGCCGCGCGGCCTCGGCAGCGCCGCGGTGGTCGCGCTCATGATCGTCGCAGCCGGTTACGGCATCAATCGCGGCGGCCACGCGCCGCAACTCGCCAAGGATTTGCATGCGCTGTGCGATGCCGCGGCGAACGTGGCGGGCTTCCGCATCACGTCGGTCGCCATCGCCGGAGCCGCGAAGCTCTCGCGCGGCGAGGTGCTGGACCTCGTCGGCGTCGATTCCGGTTCCTCACTATTGTGCCTCGATCCTGCCACGGCCCGCGCCCGGCTCGACGACAACCCCTGGGTTGCCACCGCCGCCGTGCTGAAGCTCTATCCGGGTCGCCTCCAGATCGAACTCACCGAGCGCCGTCCGGTCGCATTGTGGCAGAAGGACCGCGAGGTCAGCGTCATCGCCGCCGACGGCATCGTGCTTGAGCCTTTCACCGGCGCCCGCTTCAACGATCTGCCGCTGGTCGTCGGCGACGGCGCCGACCGCGAAGCAAAATCGATCCTGACCCTGCTCGCGGTCGCGCCGGCGATCCGTGCCGAGGTCAAGGCTTCGGTGCTGGTCGCCAAGCGCCGCTGGAACCTTCATCTGAAGAACGGCATCGAGGTGCTGCTGCCGGAAGAAGAGCCGGACGCGGCGCTCGCGCTGCTGGCCGAGCTCGCGCGCGACCGGCAAATACTGTCGCGCGACATCACGCTGGTCGACCTGCGTTTGCCGGACCGTGTGACCGTGCGCCTGTCGGACGCGGCGGCAACCGCTCGTGCCGAGGCAATCGCCGCTGCGCTCAAGGACAAGAAGGCAAAGCCCAAGGCGAAGGGGAGCGACACGTGAGCGTTCTCCACTTCGGGCTGACGCCGAAGATGAAGCCGATGTCGCCGACCCGCGGCGCGGCGGTCGCCGCGCTCGATCTCGGCAACAGCAAGGTCGCCTGTCTGATCGCCCGGCTCGAGCCCCATCCGCCGCAGGATGTGCTGCGCCGGCGCAGCCATGGCATCCGCGTGCTCGGCTTCGGCCACACCGCCGCCGCCGGCATGAAGGGCGGCAACGTCGTCGATCTGATCGCCGCCGAACAGATGGTGCGTCAGGCGATCGCCGCCGCCGAGCATATGGCCGAGGTGCAGCTTGAGTCTGTCGTCGTGTCGCTGTCGGGCGGCCGCATCGGCAGCGAGCGCTTCACCGCCCGGATTGAATTGTCGAACGGATCGGTCGCCGAAGGCGACATCGCGCGCGTGCTCGCGGCGGCAAGCCGCCATTCGGTGCGCGACGGCCGCGCGGTCCTGCATTCTGTCCCGACCGGCTATTCGCTCGACGCCGCGAGCGGCATTTCCAATCCGCGCGGCATGGTCGGTCATCGCTTCGGCGTCGACATGAATATGGTGACCGCCGACGTCGCCACCGTCCGCAATCTGATGCTGACCGTCGAGCGCTGTCATCTCGACGTCGAGGCCATGACGGCCTCGCCCTATGTGGCGGGACTTGCTGCCCTGACCGACGACGAAGCCGACCTTGGCGCCGCCGTCGTCGAAATGGGTGCAGGAACCACGACCATGGCCGTTTTTCACGGTGGACGCTTCGTCCACGCCGACGGTTTCGCAGTCGGCGGCCATCACGTCACCATGGACCTGGCACGCGGGCTGAATGCCCGAATCGCCGACGCCGAGCGAATCAAAACGTTTTATGGCACTGTTTTGGCTGGTGGATCGGATGACCGCGACATGATCACCGTGCCTCCGGTCGGGGATGACGGCGAGCCGCCGCAATTTGTTTCGCGCGAGACTCTCGTGCGGATCATTCGGCCGCGCGTTGAGGAAATTCTCGAGATGGTACGCGACCGGCTCAAGGCGTCGCCGTTCGCATCGGATCGCCGAGGCCGCATCGTCTTGACCGGCGGCGCCTGCCAGCTCACCGGCCTCGCCGATCTCGCCGCGCGCATCCTCGATCGCAAGGTGCGGATTGGACGCCCGCTCGGCATCGCGGGCCTTCCGGACGTTGCCAAGAATCCCGCCTTTGCGGCGACCGCAGGCCTGCTGGTCTATCCGCAAGTGGCGCACCTCGAACACTTCGAACCGCGGCGAACGCGGCAATTAATGACGGGAACAGGCGGCTACATGGCCCGGGTCGGACGATGGCTACGCGACAGTTTCTGACCCATTTCAACCAAACCCCGACGCGGCCGGTGGCGGACCGGCCGGGGCGGACGGCGTGCGGCTGCATTCGCGCGATGAGCGCGGCGGCGGCTTTGCGGCCTGTGCAATCAAGAGGCAACCCATGACGATCAATCTGAAGATCCCGGACATCCGGGAGATGAAGCCGCATATCACCGTGTTCGGTGTCGGCGGCGCGGGCGGCAATGCGGTCAACAACATGATCGCCGCCGGACTGCAGGGCGTCGACTTCGTCGTCGCCAATACCGACGCGCAGGCGCTCACCATGTCGAAGGCCGAGCGCATCGTGCAGATGGGCGCGCAGGTCACCGAAGGCCTCGGCGCGGGCTCGCAGCCGGAAGTCGGCCGTGCGGCGGCCGAGGAGGCGATCGACGAAATTCGCGATCATTTGAACGGCGCGCACATGGTGTTCGTCACCGCCGGCATGGGCGGCGGCACGGGCACGGGCGCTGCGCCGGTGATCGCAAAGGTCGCCCGCGAGATGGGTATCCTCACGGTCGGCGTCGTCACCAAGCCGTTCCAGTTCGAGGGCGCACGCCGCATGCGCTTCGCGGAAGCCGGCATCGCCGAGTTGCACAAGGTCGTCGACACGCTGCTGATCATCCCGAACCAGAACCTGTTCCGGGTCGCCAACGAAAAGACCACCTTCGCCGATGCGTTTGCGATGGCCGACCAGGTGCTCTATTCGGGTGTCGCCTGCATCACCGACCTGATGGTGAAGGAAGGTCTCATCAATCTCGACTTCGCCGACGTCCGCGCCGTGATGCGCGAGATGGGCAAGGCGATGATGGGCACTGGCGAAGCCTCCGGCGAGAAGCGGGCGCTGACCGCGGCCGAGGCCGCGATCTCCAATCCGCTGATCGACGACGCCTCGATGAAAGGCGCGCGCGGTCTGCTGATCTCGATCACCGGCGGCAAGGATCTCACGCTGTACGAGGTCGACGAGGCTGCGACCCGCATCCGCGGCGAGGTCGATCCCGAGGCGAACATTATTGTCGGCGCCACCTTCGACGAGTCGCTTGAGGGCATCATCCGCGTGTCGGTGGTCGCGACCGGCATCGATCATGCCGTCGTGGCGGCCCGTCCGGCAGCGACCACGCAGGCTGCGCCCAAGGCGATCGCCACGCCGGTATCGCACAGCTCGCCGACCGCGGCGGCAGCCGAGAACCGGCTTGCCGAACTGACGGCGCGGCTGCGCAACGACTCCAAGCGCATCGCCGATCGCATCGAGCGCGATCAGGCGGCGGCGCAGGCGCAGGTTGCCGCACCACCGTCGCCGGTTCAGGCCCCGGCCGCGCAGGCTCCAGCCGCCAGCATTGAGTCGGCGGCGCATGCGGCCGTTGCTGCAGCGATCCTGCCGCCGCAGGCGACCGTCGAGGACGTCTCGATCCAGCCGATGCCAGTGAAGCCCTCGCTGTTCGAGCCGGCTCCCGCCGAGGCGCCGGCCGCCGTCGAGGCGCCGCCGGCCAAGACCTTCATCCCGCCGCAGGCCGAGCGCGTGCTTCGCCAGCCGCGGATGCCCCGGATCGATGAATTGCCTTTGCCGGCACAGAATCAGTTGAATGCCCAGCGTGGCGAACTGCCGGAAGCGCATCCCGAGAAGCAGCGGATGTCCCTGATGCAGCGGCTCGCTGCGGTCGGTCTTGGCCGCCGTGAAGAGCCGGTGACACCGCCGGAAACGGCGGCACAGCCAATGCCGCCGGTGGCGCGGCCGCGGCCACCCCAGGAGCCGGTCTCGGAGTATGCCCGGCGTGCGCCGCAGGGCCTCGATCCGCACGGCCGGCAGGCTCCTGTGAATAACACTGCCGAGGACGATCAACTCGATATCCCGGCCTTCCTGCGCCGTCAGGCGAACTGACGCGGGAGAAAGGCGCGGCGGCCGGCTAGCCCTGCCGCCGCGATTTCGGGTCCGGGCGGGGGCCGGCGGTGTAAGCCTCTGAGTAATATTAATTTTTTGGAATTGGGCGGTTCGTGCGGCGTTTCCGACGTGCGCGGGACCGCCCATTTCGCTGTAGCTTTCAAGGTAAACGATCCTTTGATGCCCCGCGGTCCCGCCAATTATGTCGAAAATGGTAATAGTCGGTAAGAAAGCGTGAGTTGGTCCGTTCCCTGATCGTGGCCTAGGTTGTTGCCGCTGAAGGGGCTTTTCCGCCGTTATCGGTTGCTGGCGGGCGTCAGAAGTTCCTCGCTGCGGTGTCAGAACTGCGGCGCTTGCGTGCCGGAACTGGGGACCGCGCTGCCAGATACGGTGGGGCGGAGGGGACTGAAACGGAATGAAGGGCGGAAAGCAAACCACGCTGCGAACGCATGCGGCCGTCTTCGGGATCGGCGTGCATTCGAGCCTGTCCGCGACCCTCACCATTCACCCTGCCGACGTCGACTCCGGCATCGTTTTTGTTCGTGCCGCCACCGACACCACGCCGGAGCGCGAAGTGCGCGCCGATTTCCGCGCCGTCACCGCGACGGAATTCCAGACCGTGCTTGGCGACGCCAGCGGCGCGCTGTGCCAGACCACCGAACATGTGCTCGCCGCGCTGCGTGGTGCCGGCGTCGACAACGCCGTTGTCGAACTCGACGGGCCTGAAGCGCCGATCATGGACGGCAGCGCTGCGCCCTTCGTTGCCGCGATCGACCAGGCTGGCTTGGTCGCGCTCAATGCGCCCCGCCGCTATATCGAAGTGCTGAAGCCGGTGCGCGTCGCCTTCGATGGTTCGAGCGGCGAACTGCGCCCCTACAACGGCTTCCGCGTCGAGGCCGAGATCGATTTCAAGAGTCCGGTGATTGGCCGTCAGGCGGTCGCCTTCGACATCGACCCCGATACCTTCCGCACCGAAATCGCCGGCGCGCGCACCTTCGGTTTCATGCGCGACGTCGCCAAGCTCTGGGGCGCGGGCTATGCCCTCGGCGCCTCGTTCGAGAACACGCTGGTGGTGGCCGAAGACCGCGTGCTCAATCCGAACGGCCTGCGCTACCCCGACGAATTCGTCCGCCACAAGGTGCTCGACGCGATCGGCGATCTCGCGCTTGCCGGTGCGCCGTTGCTCGGTGCCTACCGGACCGTCTGCGGCGGCCACAAACTCAACCACGCGGTGCTTTCGGCGCTGATGGCCGACCGTTCGGCCTGGCGCATGGTCGAGATGGAGCCGGCCCGCCGCGCGCGCGGCCATGCCGATGTCGCCGCCGGGCACGTTGCCCCGGCTTACGGCCCCGACGAGTCCTGAAACGGCCGGTTTGCGGCCTTAACCTTTTGCCTTAATCCCGGCCGAATGTCGGCCTAATAGCTTGGCCCTCCCGCATTTTTGCGGTTATTAATGAGCCTGGACGAGCACCGGCAGACGCCGCGTTTCGAAAGCCGAGAGCATCCGCCGCGTACCATGACGCTGTCCTTGGCACATCCTCACCGAAAGTTCCGGCCGTCGCGCTGGCTGTCGCCATTCGTGGCGCTCGCGCTTCTGACGGCGCTGCCGGCCTGTTCGAGCATCGGAACGTTCTTTGGCAAGGAGGCCGTGGTTCCCGACGAGCCGGCCGACAAGCTCTACAACGAAGGCCTGTTTCTGCTGAACAGCCGCAAGGACGCCCGCGGCGCGGCCAAGAAGTTCGAAGAGGTCGACCGCCAGCATCCCTATTCGGACTGGGCGCGCAAATCGCTCATCATGTCGGCCTATGCGTATTACGAGGCGCGCGAATACGAGGAGTCGATCAACGCCGCCAAGCGCTACGTGACGCTGCATCCCGGCAGTTCGGACGCGGCCTATGCGCAGTACCTGATCGCCTCCGCCTATTTCGACGAGATCCCCGACATCACCCGCGATCAGTCGCGTACCGAAAAGGCGCTCACCGCGCTCGACGAAGTGGCGCGCAAGTATCCCGACAGCGAATATGCGGTGACCGCCAAGCGCAAGGCGCAGGTCGCGCGCGACAATCTCGCCGGCAAGGAAATGGACGTCGGCCGCTACTATCTCAAGCGCAAGGACTTCTCCGGCGCCATCAACCGCTTCAAGGTCGTGGTCACGCAGTACCAGACCACCCGCCATGTCGAAGAGGCCCTGATGCGGCTCGCCGAATGCTACATGGCGCTCGGCATCGTCGCGGAAGCGCAGACCGCCGCCGCTGTGCTCGGCCACAATTTCCCGGACAGCCGCTGGTACAAGGACGCCTATACGCTGGTGCGCTCGGGCGGCGCCGAGCCGCGCGAAAACGAGGGCTCCTGGATCAGCAAGGCGTTCAAGCGGGTCGGCGTCAATCTGGGCTAGGCCGTCCGGCCGGGCTGAATTTCCCACATTATGACGGTTGATGCGCGAGCGGCCTTGTGCCGGGCACCGCCGTCTTGCAACCTCCCGACGATTCAGACGTGGTGCGTCGTACCGGCCACCCGTCCGTGGAACCGACCGTCATGCTTTCCCGGCTTTCCATCCGCGACATCGTGCTGATCGACCGGCTCGACATCGATTTTGCCGACGGCCTTGCGGTGCTGACCGGCGAGACCGGCGCCGGCAAGTCGATCCTGCTCGATGCGTTTGCTCTTGCGCTCGGCGCGCGCGGCGATGCCGCGCTGGTGCGCGAGGGGGCCGAGCAGGGCCAGGTCACGGCGGCCTTCGACCTCAAAGCCCGCCATCCGGTTCGCGCCATGCTGAAGGCGCAGGACATTCCGGCCGACGAGGACGTGATCCTACGCCGCGTCCAGCTCGCCGACGGCCGCACCCGCGCCTTCGTCAACGACCAGCCGGTCAGCGTGCAGGCCTTGCGCGCGCTCGGCGCGGCGCTGGTCGAGATCCATGGCCAGCACGACGATCGGGCGCTGGTCGACGCCGGCACCCACCGCACGCTGCTCGATGCCTTCGCCGGCCTCGAAGACGACGCCGACAAGGTAGCCTCGCTGTGGGAGGCCCGGCGCATTGCCGCCGAGCGATGCGAGGCGCATCGTGCCGAGATCGCGCGGGCGCAGCGCGAAAGCGACTGGCTGCGTCACGCGGTCGACGAGCTTGAGAAGCTCTCGCCGCAGGCCGGCGAGGAGACCGCGCTGGCCGAGCGTCGCACGACCATGATGCAGGCGGAGAAAATCGCCGAGGACTTGCGCGAAGCGCATGAGGCGGTGGCGGGTACGAATTCGCCGGTGCCGGGACTGTCGAGCGCCGTGCGCAAACTTGAGCGGCGCGGCGCGCAGGCGCCGCAACTGACCGAGCCTGCCGTGAAGGCTCTCGATGCCGCGCTGACCGCGCTCGACGAGGCGACCGGTCATCTCGAAGCGGCGTTGCGTGCCGCGGACTTCGATCCGGCGGAGCTCGAGCGCATCGAGGAGCGCCTGTTCGCATTGCGCGCCGCCGGCCGCAAATACAATGTGGCGGTCGACGACCTCGCCGCATTGGCGCAAAAATATTCCGGCGACATCGCGCTGATCGTTTCGGGCGAGGAAAAACTGAAGGCGCTCGAAACCGCGGCAAAGCAGGCCGATGCCGACTATGCCAAGGCCGCTGAAGCGCTGTCGAAGGCGCGGCGCGCGGCGGGCGCGAAGCTCGACAAGGCGGTCAACGGCGAACTGAAGCCGCTCAAGCTCGAGCGTGCGAAGTTTTCGAGCGACATCCAGAGCGATGCAGGGTCAGCCGGGCCGAACGGTATCGATCGCGTCGAGTTCTGGGTGCAGACTAATCCCGGCACGCGGCCGGGCCCGATGATGAAGGTCGCCTCCGGCGGCGAACTGGCGCGCTTTCTGCTCGCGCTCAAGGTGGTGCTGGCCGACCGCGGCTCGGCGCCGACGCTCGTGTTCGACGAAATCGACACCGGCGTCGGCGGCGCGGTGGCCGACGCGATTGGCGCGCGGCTTGCGAGCTTGGCGCGCGGCGTCCAGGTGTTGGCGGTGACCCACGCGCCGCAGGTCGCGGCGCGGGCCGACCGCCACTACGTCATCAGCAAGGACGCGCTCGACAAGGGCAAGCGGGTCGCGACCCGCGTCGCCGAGGTGGCCGCCGAAAAGCGCCGCGAGGAAATCGCCCGGATGCTGGCCGGCGCCGAGATCACCAACGAGGCCCGCGCCGCCGCCGAGCGGCTCATCAAGCAGGCGAGTTAGGCCGTCATGGCGGCCAGGACGACACCCAAGAGCGTCGAGACGATTGCGGTCGCCGATCTGAATGAGGCGCAGGCGAAAGCCGAGCTGATGCGGCTCGCGCTCGAGATCGGCACGCACGACAAGCGTTACTACCAGCAGGACAAGCCGACCATCTCGGACGCCGAATACGACGCGCTGCGCACGCGCAACGCGGCGATCGAGTCGCGGTTTCCGAAACTGGTACGTGCCGACTCGCCGTCGAAGCGCGTCGGTGCGGCGCCCTCGCGCGGCTTCGCCAAGGTCCGCCACGCGGTGCCGATGCTGTCGCTCGACAATGCCTTCAGCGACGAGGACGTCCGGGACTTCGTCGGCCGAATTCGCCGTTTTCTCAAGCTCGGCGAGGAGGAAGCAGTCGCGTTCAGCGCCGAGCCGAAGATCGATGGCCTCTCGATGTCGCTGCGCTACGAAGGCGGCGAACTCGTCACCGCAGCGACGCGCGGCGACGGCGCTGAGGGTGAGGACGTCACCGCGAATATCCGGACGCTGAAAAGCGTGCCGCAGAAACTCAAGGCCAAGAACATTCCTGCCGTCTGCGAGGTGCGCGGCGAGGTCTATATGACCAAGCAGGACTTCCTCGCTCTCAACGAACGCCAGCGCAAGGCGGGGGAGGAGCTTTACGTCAATCCGCGCAACACCGCGGCGGGCTCGTTGCGTCAGAAAGACCCGGCCATCACCGCATCGCGGCCGCTCGGCTTTTTTGCCTATGCCTGGGGCGAGGTCAGTAGGATGCCGGCGGACACGCAGACCGGCATGGTCAAGTGGTTTGCGCAATGCGGCTTCGACACCAATCCATTGACCAAACTTTGCAAGTCAGTCGATGACCTGCTGGCGTTTCATCATGCGATCGAGGAGCAGCGCGCAAGTCTCGACTACGACATCGACGGCGTTGTCTACAAGGCCGACCGGCTCGATTGGCAGGAGCGGCTCGGTTTCGTGTCGCGCTCGCCCCGCTGGGCCATCGCGCACAAATTTCCGGCCGAGCAGGCGACGACCGTACTGCGCGACATCGAAATCCAGGTCGGCCGCACCGGCGCGCTCACGCCGGTCGGGAAACTCGAGCCGGTCGGCGTCGGCGGCGTCATCGTGCAGAATGTCACGCTGCACAATGAGGATTACATCAAGGGCATCGGCGGCGACGGCGAGCCGATCCGCGAGGGCCGTGACTTGCGGCTCGGCGACACCGTCATCATCCAGCGCGCCGGCGACGTGATCCCGCAGGTCGTCGACGTGCTGCTCGACAAGCGGCCGAAGTCGGCGAAGCCCTACAGGTTTCCCACGCATTGCCCGTGCTCGCTGAAAACCCCGGTGGTGCGCGAGCAGACCGCGACCGGTGAAGAGGGCGCGCGGGCCCGCTGTACCGGCGAGTTCGCCTGTCCGTTCCAGAAGACCGAGCACTTGCGGCTATTCGTGTCGCGCCGCGCGTTCGATATCGACGGTCTCGGCGAAAAGCAGATCCAGTTGTTTTTCGACAAAGGCTGGGTGCAGGAACCCTCCGAAATCTTCACACTGGAGAAGAAGCACCGCAAGCATCTCCTGGACGAGGAGGGCTATGGTGAGACCTCGGTGCGCAACCTGTTCGCGGCCATCGAAAGCCGTCGCAAGATTGCGCTTGATCGCTTCATCTACGCGCTCGGCATCCGCCATGTCGGCGAGACGACCGCGCTCGCGCTTGCCCGCGGCTACGGCTCTTGGAAAGCGTTTCACGACGCCGCGCTGAAGGTCGCCAGGGGCGACGAGGAGGCGCGAGCCGAGATGGATGCGCTCGACCAGATCGGCGAGACGGTGATCGACGCGGCGGCAGCCTATTTCAAGGAAAAGCACAATCTCGGCATCGTCGAGCGGTTGACCAAAGAGGTGGAGATTCTGGATGCCGAGAAACCGAAACAGAATACCGCCGTCGCCGGCAAGACCGTGGTGTTCACCGGCGCACTCGAAAAGATGACCCGCGACGAGGCCAAGGCCATGGCCGAACGGCTCGGTGCCAAGGCGGCGGGCTCGGTCTCGAAGAAGACCGATCTTGTGGTGGCCGGGCCGGGCGCCGGCTCCAAACTCGCCGACGCCAAGAAGCTGGGCATCACGGTTCTGACCGAGGACGAGTGGCTGAAACTCGTCGGGGCGGGTTAATCTCCGGCTGGCTTGCGCCCGCGCACCAGCGCCAGATAGAAGACGATCGCCAACACGACCTCGGCGCCCATCATCAGGATCATCGGCATCGCGGTCGCCGCGCCGACGAGCGCCAGCGTCACCGCCTGTGCCATCGAAGCGCCGACGATCATCTGGAAACAGCCGGTGATGCCGGATGCCGCGCCGGCTGCCTGCGGGCGGACACTGACTGCGCCGGCGATGGCGTTCGGCAGCACGAGGCCGTTGCCGATCGCGACCAGTATCTGCGGCAGGAACAGCGCCGCCGGGCCCCAGTGCCATGCGCTCGCAATTCCGATGACAGCGATCACGGCACCGACGATTTCGATGCCGAGACCGGCCGCGATCATCGCATTGACGCCGACCCGCTGCGACAGCCGCGAGGCCGCGAAATTGCCCGCCATGTAGCCGACGGAGTTGACCATGAACCACAGGCCGTATTCGGCCGAGGAACGGCCCATCATCGTCACGACGACATGCGGGCCGCCACCGATGAACGTGAAGAATGGCGCGGTGGCGAAGGCGACCACCAGGACGTAGCCGTGGAACGGCGCGCTGCCGAGCAGCACCGAAGCGTCGCGCACAAAGCTCGATCCTTCCGCGCGCTGCGGCCGCGTCTCGTGCAGCACGACCGCTGCCCAGATCAGCACGCCGAGACTGTAGAGGCCGGCGAACAGGAAGATCGCGTGCCAGCCGAACGCGGTATCGAGCGCGCCGCCGACCGTCGGCGCAAACATCGGCGCGACCACCATCACCGTGGTGACGAGGCCGAGCATGGCGGCGGCGCGGTCGCGCTCGAACAGGTCGCGGACGATGGCGCGGCCGACCACGATGCCGGTTGCCGCGCCGAAGGCCTGCGCGACTCGAGCAAGAATGATGAGGTCGATTGACCAGGCGAAGGTCGCGACCAGCGGCGCGATGGTGGCAAGCGTAAGCCCCGCGAGCACGACCGGGCGACGGCCGAAGTGGTCCGACAACGGGCCCAGCATCAACTGGGCGCCGGCCAGGCTCAACAGGAACAATGACAGGGTGAGCTGCACGGTGCCGATGTCGGCATCGAGTTCGCTGACAAGGTTCGGCAGCGCCGGCACCAGAATATTGAGCGAGACCGGGCCGATGCCGGTCATCGCCATCAACAGCGCCAGCAGGCCCCATGGGGTCTGCTGGGCTGGCGTTGCGTGTGCCGGCACCTGCTGCGCCGGTTCGTCGGTCCGCGCGTCCATCACTGCGCTCCGAGCGGGCGTGTGGCTTGCGCAAGCCAGTCGGCGGTTGGCTTGTCGACCAGCGGCGTCAGCGTCGCGGCGACGCGGCCGTGATAGCTGTCGAGCCAGTAGCGTTCTTGCGCGGTCAGCATGCCGGCCGCGATCAGCCGGCGGTCGATCGGCGCCAGCGTCAGCGTCTCGAAGGCGTTGAGCGGCTTTTCGCCGCCCGCCGGCGTCGGCTCAGCGATGACGAGCACGAGGTTCTCGATGCGGATGCCGTAAGCTGCGGTTTTGTAATAGCCCGGCTCGTTGGACAGGATCATGCCGCGCCGCAGCGGCGCGGTGCCAAGTTTCGACAGCCGCGCCGGGCCTTCGTGGACCGAGAGATAGCTGCCGACGCCATGGCCGGTGCCGTGGTCGAAGTCGAGCCCGGCCTGCCAGAGCGCGGCGCGGGCGAACGGATCGAGCTGTGCGCCGGTGGTGTTTTCAGGGAAGACCGCGGTGGCAATCGCAATATGGCCCTTCAGCACGCGGGTAAAACGGTCGCGCATCTCCTCGGTCGGCGTGCCGACGACGACGGTCCGTGTGATGTCGGTCGTGCCGTCCTGATACTGCGCGCCGGAGTCGATCAGGAACAGTTCGTTCTGCCCGATCTTGCGGTTGGTCGCCTTGGTGACCCGGTAATGGACGATGGCGCCGTTCGGCCCGCTGCCGGCAATTGTCGGGAATGAAATGTCCTTCAGCGCGCCGGTGTCGCGCCGGAACGTTTCGAGCGCGGCGACCGCGTCGATTTCCGTGAGCGTGCCCTTCGGCGCTTGGGCGTCGAACCAGGCAAGGAAGTTCGCCATCGCCGCGCCGTCGCGCTGGTGCGCCGCGCGGCTGCCCTCGATCTCGGTGCGGTTCTTGATCGCTTTGAGGACGGCGATCGGGTCGTCGCCGGCGGAGAGCTTTGCGCCGGCATTCGTGACAATGCGTGTCAGTGCGTCCGCGGCGGTCGTGCGGTCGAGGCGCACGGTCTTGGCCGAGAGCGCGGCAAGATCGGCTTCGAGCGCCGCCGGGTCGCGGACGGTCGCGATCGCCTCGATCGCCGCGCGCACTGCGTTGCTGAGCTTTTTCGCTTCGACATAGAGCGATGGCCGGCCCTCGCGCGGCACGACGGCAAAGGCGAGCGGCAGCGGCGTGTGGGCGACATCGGCGCCCCGGATGTTAAAGATCCAGGCGACCGCGTGCGGGTCCGACAGCACCAGCGCGTCGACACGCTCCTTGCCGAGTTCGGCGGCGATACGCTTCAGCTTGTCGGCGCTCGCTTCGCCCGCATAACGCAGATCGTGCAGTACGACGGTGCCGGCGGGCGGTGCAGGGCGATCGGTCCACAACGCATCGATCGGATTGTCGGTGACGGCGACAAGTTTTGCCCCGGCGGCGTCGCAGGCCTTGGCCAGACGCTCGGCGCCGTCGGCGGTGTGCAGCCAGGGGTCGTAGCCGATGCTCTGTCCGGCCGTGAGGTTGTCGCGCAGCCACTGCGCTGGCGGCGTCTCGACGAAATGCTCGATTGCGAAAATGGCGGTGTCGGTCTGCGCCTGCACCTGCACGGTGTAGCGGCCGTCGACGAACAGCGCTGCGCGGTCGGCCAGCACGACGGCGGCGCCGGCGGAGCCGGTAAAGCCGGTCAGCCAGGCAAGCCGCTCCTCGCCGGGCGGCACGTATTCGTTCTGCTGGCGGTCGGCGCGCGGCACGACGAAACCGTCGAGGCCGCGGCGCTTGAGGTCGGCGCGCAGCGCGCTGACGCGGCCGGCCACTGCGGCACGCTCGTCACGATCCTCGAAGGTCTGGAAACGAGCTTCGAACATGGGCCGGCACCATATCCTGCTTAGCCGAATCGCCGTGGTGGGGCGGCAAAATAACCGCTTCGAGGCCATCGTCAGGCTCAGAGCTGCTATGCATTTGCATAGCTCGGTTCTGTGCTCGCTGGGGATTGGCCGTATTGCGGAAAATAAACGTGTCGTTCTGGCCTTTTGAGACGAAACTCGGTGCTATTGCCCCATACTCTCCGGGAACATGACCATCAGTTACTCGAATGTTAACAACAAATCCCTTTGAACATGCTGATTTCACAAGTCTTCTATGCGCCCATGCGTCTGGTGCATGTCATGGCGAGCGTCTATTTTGCGCTGCAGCAGACGGACCGTGCGCCAGGACTGGCCTGACACATCAGCGCCCGTTGGAATTCGAAGGAGATCACGATGGTTGCCATCACTTATGGCGTCGCCCGTGCCGCCGTAACGGCGGCCAAGACGGGTGAAACCGCGACCCGCAAGGGTTTCTTCGCGCGCCTGTTCGACGCACTTGTCGCCGCGCGCATGCGCCAGGCTGAGCGCGAGATCGCGCTTTACCGCTACCACGCCCGGGCCTGGGAAAAGGAAATCCAGGCCGCGAAGCAAGACGAATTGCCGTTCGGCCACTAAGTCGCGACAGCCGAACCTCCCCAAGACCGCCCCGGCTTCCTCCCCGGGGCGGTTTTGCTTTCAGGGTTTGCGCATCACCAGCGTGACCCACCCGTCACGCGGAATGCGGCGTTCGAGCGTCAGGCCCTGGGCCCGATAGCGGGCGAGCGCGGCCCGGCCGTCGGCCGGCAGCAATCCCGACAGGATGACGGTGCCGCGACGTGCGGTCAGCGCGACGAGCGGTTGTGCCATGCCGGCGAGCGGCGCGAGCAGGATATTGGCGAAGATCAGATCGTAAGGCCCGCGTTGGCGGACGGCGCCAATGCGGCAGCCCGTCGCGCGCATCGCGTCGATCCAGGTCGGGACCGCGTTCAATCTTGCATTGCCGCGCGCGGCCGCGACCGCGACCGGATCGATGTCGGTGGCGACGACGGAGCGGCGCAATGTCTTGGCTGCGGCAATCGCCAGGACGCCGCTGCCGGTGCCGATGTCGAGGATGCGGCGGAACCGGCGGCGTTTCCGTGCATCGTCGAACGCGATCAGGCAGCCGAGCGTGGTGCCGTGGTGGCCGGTGCCGAAGGCGAGCGCCGCCTCGATCTCGATGCCGATCACGTTGCGCGGCACCCGCGCGCGGTCGTGGCGACCATGCACCAGAAAGCGGCCGGCGCGCACCGGGGCAAGGCCCTCGAGGCTTGCTGCGACCCAATCGCGCTCCGTAACTGAGCCGAATGTCAGCCGCACCGGGTCGCCGCCGGCGGCACGCACCAGCATCGCGACGGCGTCGTGGTCGGGTTCATTGTGGAAAAAGATCTCGACCGCCCAGCCGCCGTTCGCGTCCTCGAACGCGCTGCAAGCGGTGTCGTCGGGCAGCGTTTCGCCGACCGCGGCAGCGATGCGGCGGGCGGTGTTCTCGTCGCAGGTGAGACGGGCAACGGCGGTCGGCATGCGCGTAGACGCCGACAATAGCGACAACGTCCCTCAGCGCAATCGCTCGCCGTCAAGGAGCACAGGGATTTTGCCGGCGGACCGGACCGGTTGCATTCAGTGCCGCTTGAAATACTGAATTGCGCGCTCGTGCTGCTCGGCAGCCTTGCGGGTGGCGAAAGTGCCGAGATTGCGCCGCTTGCCGGTGCGAGGGTCTGTCTTGCGCGAATAGAGCCGGTACTTGCCCGACCGTAGCTTGCGGATCATCGGCGTTTCGCGCCTGTCCGGCGCTTCCTGCGCGAGGCCGCTTGCGCCTTCTTGATGTTGCGTCGCTGGGCGCGCCGCATCGCCGGGGTCGGCTTCTCGCGTTCCGGGATGTCGCGGCGCGGTCGTGCGACGAAGCGGTCGCCACCGAGATGGCGCGGCGTCGAGCCGAGCGCTCCGAGCACCTTGCGGGCGCCGGCGCTGTCGGCGACCAGCGCTTTGCCTTCGCGATGAGCCTGCGATTTGCTGATCAGCCATTTTTGCGTGTCCCAGGAACCGTTCGCACGCCGTCCGGCGACACGCTCGATGTCGCCGCTACGACCGAGCTTCTGGGCGCGAAAGGCGACGAACCGGGTCCGCGGCCGCACTTCAATATGGAAGAAGTTCCCGCCGCCGCGCGCGCCGGGCTTGGCGCGTCTGCGGCCGGCGGCTTTTGCTGTAAGGGCCATGGCTTGCGCTCCTCTCCGTGGATCAAGTCTCGGCGATCTTCCGCCAGCTTGAATTGACGTGGCGCAAGGGTCGAATATTTGGCCGAATTAGAGTGGTTTTTATGACCAGTACCGCCGCACCCGTCTTGCGCCGCAGGCTCGGATTGACGCTGCTGACGCTCTATGGCGTCGGCATCACGGTCGGCGCCGGCATCTATGTCCTGATCGGCGCGGTGGCGGGGCGGGCCGGCTCTTATTCGGTTTGGTCGTTTCTGATCGCGGCCGTGGTGATGGCCTTCACCGTCGCCTCTTACGCTGAGCTATCGACGCGCTTTCCGGTCAGCGCCGGCGAAGCCGCCTATGTCCGCGAGGCGTTTCGTTCGCGCGCGTTGTCGACCGCCACCGGTCTTCTGACGATCGCCATCGGTGTAGTGTCTTCGGCGACGGTTGCGATCGGGGCGGCCGGATACATCGGACAGTTTCTCGACTGGCCCAACGCGGCGATCATCGTAACGGTGGTGATAGTCCTCGGCGCGGTGGCTGGCTGGGGCATTCTCGAGTCGGTTTTGCTCGCCGCTCTGTTCACTGTGATCGAGGTGAGCGGCCTTGCGTTGATTATCGGCGCCGGATTTGTCGCCGGCGTTCCCGCGCTGGATGCGGTGATGGTCGTTCCGCCGCTCGACATGGCGGCATGGTCCGGCATTTCTTTGGCTGCGTTGCTCGCCTTCTTCGCATTTATCGGTTTCGAGGATCTCGCCAATGTGGTCGAGGAGGCGAAATCGCCGCATCGCGACCTGCCGCGCGCGATGGCGCTCACCCTCGTCATCTCGACCGTCCTTTATGTCGCGGTTGCTGCCATCGCGGTGGTTGCCGTGCCCCCGGCGGAACTTGCCGGGTCGCCGGCACCGCTCAGCCTGGTGTTTCACCGGCTCCTCGGCATCAGCCCGGCGGCGGTCGGTCTCATCGCCATCGTTGCGACCCTGAACACGATCCTCGCCATGATGACGATGGCCGCGCGCGTGATCTACGGCATGGCCCGGCAGGGCGATCTGCCCGCGATTGCCGGCCATGTGCATCACCGTACCGCGACGCCCTTGCTGGCGACCCTGCTGATCGTCGTTCTGACGCTCGTGCTGGCGCTCGTATTTCCGATCGAGCGGCTTGCCGAATGGACGTCGGTGGCGACGCTTACGGTTTTCGCGCTCGTCAACATCGCGCTGCTGCGGCTGCGGCATCGCCGCGTCATTACCCATGGGCCGCACGTGCGGGTGCCGATCTGGGTGCCTGCGGTGGGCTTTGCGACCTGTGTCGCGATGATCGCGGTGGCGCTGTTTTAGTGCGCGCTAGCGTCCCCACCAAAATGGCGGTGCGCCCTGGTCGACGTAGTATTCGCGGTCGCGATAGTAGCGCGGCGGCGCGCGGTAATAGCGCGGCGGATCGCGATCGTAATAATAGCGGGGCGGTTCGCGGTAGACGGGCCCCGAATAGCGGCGTCCGCGGCGATCGTAGTAATTCTGGCCATCGAAAAACGCAGGTCCGTTGCGGTCGGCACGCGGCGGCAGCGCGGCGGTGAAATCGTCGCCATTGCCGTCGGGCGCACCGGCAATGCCGGGCGCGGCGGGCGTCTCGCCGCGCAGGACCACGCGCGTATTCGCAAGTCCCTCCTGCTTCACCAGCTTGAACAACAGTTCGGCGTTTTCCGGCGCAAGCCGCACGCAGCCATGCGAAGCCGGCCGGCCGATCGCCTTGAGCTGATTGGTGCCGTGAATAGCGTGACCGCGCTTGGTGAAAAACACCGAATGCGGCATCGGCGCGTCGTCCCATTCGCGGCTGAAGTGGTGGCGTTCCATGCGGAACGGCTTGAACTCGCCGGAGGGCGTGTCGTAGCCGAGCTTGCCGGTCGAGACCGGCCAGTCGAAGACCGGCAAGCCGTCGAGCGCGACCTCCATGCGCTGGGTCGACTTGTCGATGGTAATCAGGAGGCTTGCCAGAGCCGGGCCCGAGGCTGCGAACGCAACGACGACAGCGGCGGCCACCGATGCAAGGACGCGACCGAAACGCATGACAATGCTCCCCGATCCGCCGGACAGGTCCGACGCACAAAGGCTAGCACCGCCCGGACGGTCAATTATGGCGGCGGCTCAAAAATCGCGGCGCTACTGGTGCTGGACGATCACCTTGGTGCCGACCGGTACGCGGGTATAGAGATCGATGACATCGTCATTGACCAGGCGGAAGCAGCCCGACGACACCGCGTGACCGATGGTTTCCGGCGCATTGGTGCCGTGGATGCGATAGACCGTGCCGCCGATATACAAGGCCCGCGCTCCCATCGGATTGCCCGGGCCGCCGGCCATGAAGCGCGGCAGGTAAGGCTGGCGCTCGATCATTTCCGGCGGCGGCGTCCAGTCGGGCCATTCAGCCTTGCGGACGATCTTCTTGATGCCGCCCCACTGGAAGCCTTCGCGGCCGACGCCGACGCCGTAGCGGATCGCGCGGTTGCCGCCCTGGATCAGATAGAGAAACCGGTCGCTGGTGTTGACGATGATGGTGCCGGGCGCTTCCTGCGTCCGGTAGAACACAGGTTGCGGCCGGAATTCCGACGGCAGGCCTTCGCCGGACGATCCGCCGTCCTGTCCCGGCGGGCGATCCTCGGCAGTCGGCTCCGGAATCGAATCCCGGAGGAACTGCGCGGAGGCCGGCGCAGCGCACGCAAGCGACAGCACAAGAGATATGAAGGCGAGGCGTCGGGCTTTCATTGGCGAAACTCCGGCGATTGAAGATCGATGAAAAACGGTTCGCCTGATGGCGTCAACCCGCGCAACATGACGCCGGCGTGAACTGCCGCAGCGGTCTTTAATTCAGGCAAATTTGCGGCGTTTCCGTTCACTCGCCGCCGAGTTCGAGCGCCCAGTAACGGCGACCGTTCTCCGCGGTGGCGGAAGCGATGCCGTAATGCGAGACGTCGCCGCGCAGCATGTTGCGGCGGTGGCCTGAGGACCGTGACCACTGGCGGATCGCGCAAGGCTCGTCGTCGCAGCCCCACAAGACATTTTCCGCGACCGTGGTGCCGATGTGTCGCGTGCGCTCGCGGAACGCCTTGTGATCGAGACGGCCGCGCCGGGCCATCGAGCTTGCCTGCTCCTGCGCCAGCGCGGCGAGCGAGGAACTGTAGGCGAGCGGTGGGCGGCCGTGGCGGGCGCGGAAACTGTTGATGTCGTCGGCCGCGGCGAGCGCCCCGGAGCCTGCGAGCACTGCGAGAGCGGCCGCAAAGGCGATCGCTATCGGTCTGATCGCGGCGCAGGGGGTGGTTTGCATGCGGTTTTTCTTTCGCACGATCCTGGCCGGGCCGCAGCGGCCCCACCGCCGTGGTGGCATTGCGACAGCGGCGTAACACTCCGTTAATCCCCTGTTAACCACAAAAAAAGCAGTTGCAGGCTACCGTTCACGCCGAATTTCAAGTCCCTGGGAGGCCGGGCGGGTGCCGCATTTCAATCGCTGGACAAAGCAGACAGTGCTCGCCGCTGTGACCGCCTTCGCTGCGGCGTATGGAATTCTGACGCTCGTGCTGCCCGGCTGGGCCCAGACGGCCGCTTCCGCGTTCTCGGAGCAGGCCCTTGATGTCATGATCGCGTTGCTCGTCGGCGCAACGGCGCTCGCGGGGTTGTCCGCGATCGGCAATCGCCGCCTGCGGATACACAATCGACAGATGCACACCGCCCTCGAGAGCATGGTGCAGGGTCTCTGCATGTTCGACGCCCACGAACGGCTGATTGTCTGCAACACGCAATACAGCAAGATGTATGGACTTGAACCGAACGACATACGGCCGGGCGAGACGCTTGCCGCCGTCCTGAAGCGGCGCGTCGCCAAAGGAACGTTCACGCGCGATCCGGACACCTATCGGCGCGAATTCGTCGCGGCGATGAAGGAAGGACGCACCACGGTACACGAGGTGCAGTCGGGCGACGGACGCTACTTTCTGGTGACCAACCATCCGATGCCGGACGGCGGGTGGATCGGCACCCACGAAGATATCACGGCGCGCCGCGAGGCCGATCAGCAGAATGCCACGCTGCGCAGCCAGGAGCAGCGCCGCGCGATCATGGATCAGGCCGTCGTGGCATTCCGCGAGCGCGCCGAGGTGCTGCTGAATACGGTCGAGAGCCGCGCCGGCGACATGCGCGAGACAACCACGCAGCTCGCCGGAACGCTGGTGCAGACCGCGCAGCGGGCGCAGAGCGCGCTGCAATCCTCGAACACGGCGTCCGACAATGTCGAGGCCGCTGCTGCCGCCGCCGAGGAGATGGCGATCTCGATCGGCGAGATCGGTCAACGCATCAGCCAGACCGCGGAGATGGTGCGCATCGCGGTCGGCGAGGCGCACGCGACCAATCAGGATATCGGCGCGCTGGCGCAGGCCGCCGGCAAGATTGACGACATCATCAAGCTGATCCGCGACATCGCCGACCAGACCAATCTGCTGGCGCTCAACGCCACCATCGAGGCGGCGCGCGCCGGCGAGGCGGGCCGCGGCTTCGCTGTGGTCGCGGCGGAGGTGAAGACGCTGGCGGTGCAGACTGCGCGGGCGACCGAGGATATTTCCGGCCAGGTGCTCGCGGTGCAGGGCTCGACCGGCAAGGCGGTCGAGGCGATCGGCCGTATCACCGCGCGCATGCGCGAGATCGACAATTTCACTTCGGAAGTGGCCGCTTCGGTCCAGCAGCAGAACGCCGCCACCCACGAAATCTCCCGCAACGTGACCAGCGCCTCGACCGGCGCCCGGCAGATCGTCTCGGTGTTGGGCGAGGTCGCGGGCGCCGCCGACGAGACCCAGCGCTCGGCTCGGCGCGTCCAGGAAGCCTCGCAGTCCGTCGAGACGGCCGCCGCCGACATGCGCGGCGAGGTCGCGGGCTTCCTCAACAAAGTCGCGGTCTAGCGCCCCGCCGCAGCCTGTCTGCAGCGGCGGCCGATGGAACGGACCATGCAATATTTTTCAACTTCGCATTGCTCAACCTCAAGTTTGCCGGTTAGAATTTCCAGGCCGTAACCGGTCGGCGCGGCACCTTCGGTACAAAAAGCAGTTCAGTATTGGGGCCAGCGATGCAGGTAGATGGTGCGAGTTTCTGTTATTTTCTTAGTGGTAAAATAGTAGGGATTTATTTGAATTAATTGCTGCCGATTGCGGAGGAGATTGTCCAAGACGGGCTGGTGCATAAAGCCGGCCGGAATTCATTGGCAATTTGCGGGGGCACATGAACGCACGCGATGTCGGCACCGAACTGTTGCGTTCGTTCGTCGCCGTGGTCGAGGAGGCGAGCTACACCAAGGCGGCGCTGCGGCTCGGTATCTCGCAGCCGGCGGTGTCCTCCCACGTCAAGAAGCTGTCCGAGCATCTCGGCGTCGAGATTTTCGACAAAAGCACGCCGGGCGTGAAGCTCACGCCTCGCGGCGAGACTGTGCTGGACCATGCCCACAAGATCCTGCGCCAGCACGACAACCTGCTGCGCGACGTGGAGCGCACCGCCTCGGCGGTGCCGCGGCTGCGGGTCGGCACTTCCTCGGTGCTGGTCCATTCGGGCGTCATGCAGGCGCTCGCCGAATTCAGCCGCCGCTACCCGGAGGTCGACCTCCAGTTCCACCGCGAGATGTCGACCCAGCAGATCGTGATGCTGAATGCCGGCGACCTCGACGTCTCGCTGGCGCTCACCTGGCACGCGCCGCGCGAGGAAGCCTTTCTCTACTGGCACGCGCCGATCGTCTGGCTGGCGGCGAAGGACATGGCCCTGCCGGTGAAGCAGCCGGTGCGCGTCGTCGCCCATGCCGCGAGCACGCAGGGCGCCGAAGAGATGCTGGAGGTGCTGCGCGCGGCGGGCATCGACTACCGCCTGGTGCTCAAGACCAACGATGTCGACAGTTCGATCCAGGCGGCGCGGTTCGGCCTCGGCATCGGCATCGCGATGATGGCGAAGAGCCCGCCGGACTTCATGCAGGTGCTGGGCGAGGGCTCGGGGCTGCCGCCGATGAAGTCATGCTGGTGGGGCGTCTACCTCAACCCCGACACCCGCACGCCGCTCACCGAGGAGATGGGCCGGCTGCTCGCGCAGTTCATCGCGCATGAGGGCGCGGAGGTGGTGGAGAAAAAATAACAAAAAGCCGCACCTCTTACAGGATCGGCTTGCCGCGCAGGTCCGCCGCGTGGGTGATCGTGATGAGCACGCCGATCCCGGTGTCGGCGCCGGCGTGGTCCTGCTCGCGCTTGTGCAGCATGGAAAAAATCCTGTCGCGCACCGGGCCGCTCTCGTGCAGTTCGGCGGTGCCGTAGAAGCGCAGATAGCCGCTGTCGAGCTGGCCGGCGCGCTGGGCCGGCAGGTTGGCGTAGAGCACGCAGACCCGGTTGTCGCGGCGCAGGTCGTCGAGGATCGCGCCCTTGGTGCGCTCCAGATAGGCGAGGTGGTTGTCGTCGTAAACGATCATCGAGCCCTTCGGCCCGATATGCGGGCCGCCGGGGCCGGCGGTGGCGAGCAGGAACGGGTAGCCGTCGTCCCAGGCGGACTTGAACATCGCCTTGAGCTTGTCGGAGAGGGGCATGGGGTGAACTCGTGCGGAGCGCGGTCGAGTGACTGCGGGAGGGATTTCACACCCGCTCGATAAAGGAGTCCACCACGCGTTTTTCGCCGGCCTTGTCGAAGCGGATGGTGAGCTTGTTGCCGTCCACCGCGACGACGTTGCCGTTGCCGAATTTCTGGTGAAATACCCGGTCGCCGGTCTTGAAGGCCGACACCGCGCCGGTCGATTTGGCGACGAGTTCGCCTTCGATGGTCAAAGGGGTGCGCCGCTTCTTTGGTTCGGAATAGTCGCGCCTGTCACCTGAATCATAAGTGCCGGCGTCCTCGTCGGGCTCGTAGGCGATCTGCCGCCGCTCGCCGAAACCACCACGGCCACGGCTTGAGCGCGGCGATCCCGTCTCGTCGAACCCGCCACGGCCCCGGTTCTGCTGCGCGCGCTGCCAGCCGGGCGTGCCGTAGTTCGAGCCGAACTCCATAGTGTCGAAGCGGCTCGGGCCGTAGCCGGACATGCCGAAGCCGCCCTGTGTTTCCGTCACCTCGACGCTCTCCGCCGGCAGTTCGTCGAGGAAGCGCGACGGCACGGTCGAGGTCCACAGGCCGTGGATGCGCCGGTTGGTAGCGAAATAGAGCCTGGCGCGCTTGCGGGCGCGGGTGAGGCCGACATGGGCGAGGCGGCGCTCTTCCTCCAGCCCGGCGCGGCCCTGCTCGTCGAGCGTGCGCTGGCTCGGGAACAGGCCTTCCTCCCAGCCGGGCAGAAATACCGTGTCGAATTCAAGGCCCTTGGCGGAATGCAGCGTCATGATGTTGACGGCCTCGCCGCCCTCGCTGCGGTCGGTGTCCATGACGAGCGAGATGTGTTCGAGGAAGCCCGAGAGGTTCTCGAACTCCTCCATCGAGCGCACCAGTTCCTTGAGGTTGTCGAGCCGGCCGGCGGCGTCGGCGCTCTTGTTGCTCTTCCACATGTCGGTGTAGCCGGACTCGTCGAGCACCATTTCCGCGAGTTCTGTGTGCACCATGGTGTCCTTGAGCTTGGACCAGCGCGCGAAGTCCTCCATCAGCGCGCGCAGCGTGGCGCGCGGCTTCGGCTTCATCTCGTCGGTGGCCGACAGCACCACCGCGGCGGCGGCGAGCGGAATGCCCTTCTTGCGCGCGTGGTCGTAGAGCATCTGCACGGTGGCGTCGCCGAGGCCGCGCTTGGGCACATTGACGATGCGCTCGAAGGCGAGATCGTCGGCCGGCTGTGCGATCACGCGCAGATAGGCGAGCGCGTCGCGGATTTCTGCGCGCTCGTAGAACCTGGGGCCGCCGATGACGCGGTACGGAAGTCCGAGCGTGACGAAGCGGTCTTCGAACTCGCGCATCTGGAACGAGGCGCGCACCAGGATCGCGATCTGGTCGAGATTGTGCTTGTTGCGCTGGAGCTGCTCGATCTCCTCGCCGACGGCGCGGGCTTCTTCTTCCGAATCCCAGCAGGAGGTGAGCTGCACCTTCTCGCCGGCGACGTCCTCGGTGCGCAGCGTCTTGCCGAGCCGGCCTTCGTTGTGCGCAATCAGTTGCGCGGCGGCGGAGAGGATGTGACCGGTCGAACGGTAGTTGCGTTCCAGCCGCACGATCTTGGCGCCGGGGAAGTCGTGCTCGAAGCGCAGGATATTGTCGACCTCGGCGCCGCGCCAGCCATAGATCGACTGATCATCGTCGCCGACGCAGCAGATGTTCTTCGGCGGCTCGCCGTCGGCCTTCTGCGCCAGCAGCCGCAGCCAGAGATATTGCGCGACGTTCGTATCCTGATACTCGTCGACCAGAATGTATTTGAAGAAGCGCTGGTACTGCTTCAGGATTTCCGGGTTTTCGCGGAACAGCCGGATGCATTCGAGCAGCAGGTCGCCGAAATCAGCAGCGTTCAGCGTCTTCAGCCGCGTCTGATAGGCCTCGTAGAGCTTGCGGCCCTTGCCGTTGGCGAAGCTCGCGCCTTCGCCGGCCGGCACCTGCGCGGGAACAAGGCCGCGGTTCTTCCAGCCGTCGATCAGGTTGGCCAGCACGCGCGCCGGCCAGCGCTTCTCGTCGATGTCCTCGGCCTCGAGGATCTGCTTCAGCAGGCGGATCTGATCGTCGACATCGAGGATCGTGAAGCCGGATTTCAGCCCGACCAGTTCGGCGTGGCGGCGGAGGATTTTGACACCGATCGAATGGAAGGTGCCGAGCCACGGCATGCCTTCGACCGCCTGGCCGACCATGTGGCCGACCCGCTCCTTCATCTCGCGCGCGGCCTTGTTGGTAAAGGTGACGGCGAGGATGTCGTTCGGCCGCGCCCGGCCGAGATTGAGAATGTGCGCGATGCGCGTCGTCAGCACCCGCGTCTTGCCGGTGCCCGCGCCGGCCAGCACCAGCACCGGGCCGTCCAGCGTCTCGACCGCCTCGCGCTGCTCGGGATTGAGCGCGTCGAGATAGGCGGCGGCGCGTCCTGCCAGCGCCCGCGCGGCGATGCCCGACGGCGCCGGGGCGGGAGGCGCGGGTTCGCGCGGGATTTTGCTGGGTTCCGCCATCTGATTCCTTCTCAGGCCAAGATGGCACCTGAAGGGCGGAAACGGGAGACCCGCGCCGGCATTAATCCCGGCAAGAGTCCCGTTTTTCCGGCTTATTCCACGATCGCCGGCCGCAGCGGCAGGAATTCCGACATGCGTGCGCCTTTGTAGAAGGTTGCCTGGAAGGCGGGCCGCGCCTGCATGCGGGCGTACCAGTCGGCGACGCGCGGGAACTTGCCGGTCCAGATCTCCGAGAAGCCGAGATCGTTCATGCGATCGATCAGCGGTGCGACGATGATGTCGGCGAGCGTGTACTGGTCGCCGACGAGCCACGGCCCGTTGGCGAGCGCCTGGTCCATCCGCCCGCAGGTATTGGCGATCTGCTCGAGCGAGGCCTCGACATCGGCGCGCTTGAAGCCGCTGGCCGTCATGCGCCGGTAGAAATGTTTGCGGATCGGCCGCACATCGGACTGCTGGGCGTGGAACTGGTCTTCGTTGAGCCCTTCGTAGCGCGGCAGGAAACCCATGTTGAAAGAAGGCACGCGCACGGCGGCGGTCGGCACTTCCTCGAGAAAGCGCATCCATGCCCGCATCGCGGCGCGGCGCGCCGGATCGTCCGGCGACAGCTTCACATCCGGATATTTATCTTCGAGATATTCGCAGATCACGCTGGAGTCGATGATGATGTCGCCGTCGTCAACGAGCGTCGGCACCACGCCATTGGGATTGAGCTTCAGATAATCGGGCTTGAGATGATCTTTGTTCTTGCCGAGGTCGAGCCGGATGTCCTCGAACGGCAGATTTTTTTCGGCGAGACAGATGCGAACCTTCTGGCTGCAGGTCGAATGAGCGGCATTGTAAAGCGTGAGCATGATATCTCCGTCGATCAAAATCGCCGGCAACTTAGGCGGAACGCTGCGCAGCGTCATATCACAAATCACCGGCGTGCGACGGTCGATTTTCAGAGGGCAAAAAGTCCCGCAGGCCCGACCCGCTTGCCGCGCCGTTGCCGGAGCCGTAGCGTTTTGTGAAACGAACAGTCAGGGAGGCTGCCCGTGCGCCTGAAGGACAAGATCGCCATCATCACTGGAGGCGGCCGCGGCATCGGCCGCGACATCGCGCTCGCCTACGCGAAAGAGGGCGCGCATGTGGTGATCGCCGAGGTCGATCCGGCGACCGCGGCCGCGACAGCAAATGAAATCAGCAAGTCGGGGCCGAAGGCGCTCGGCGTTGCGACCGACGTGTCGAAGCCGGACGACATCGCGCGCGCGGTCGAGGCGACCATGAAAGAGTTCGGCCGCATCGACATTCTCGTCAACAACGCGATGAAGGTGGTGCCGGGCAAGCTGGAAGAATTGCCGGTCGAAGCGTGGGATACCACGATGAACATCGGCCTGCGCGGCTCCTTCATGATGAGCCAGGCCTGCGCGAAGCACATGATCGCGAAGAAGTCCGGCTGCATCGTCAATATCGCATCCATTGCGGGGCTGTTCCCGTACAACTGGGTCGGCTCTTACAGCGTGGTGAAGGCTGGCCTCATCATGCTGACCAAGTTGCAGGCGGTGGAATGGGCGCCCTACGGCATCCGCTCCAACGCGATCACACCGGGCTATATCCGCACGCCGGGCACCGAGGCGATGTATGCCGACCCCGAGATCATGAAGGGCCGTATCAAGACGGTGCCGATGGGCCGTGTCGGTTCCGGCGAGGACATCGCGGGACCGGCGATCTTCCTCGCCAGCGACGAGGCGCAATATACGACCGGGAGCGTGCTCGGCTCCGACGGCGGGCAGGCGGTCGGTTATTTCCTCGCCGTGCCGGGAAGAAGGTTCTCAGGCGGGAGGATGGATTAAGATTCAGCGTTAACGCATGGCGCGCCGCGCAGTGCTGGAAGAGGCCGCTCGCATTCTCTAATCTTGCGGGCGACACAGGGGGAATTCATGCAAGCAGTCACGACCGCAGGCGTCACCAAGGCCAGCACCGGCATCGACGGTATTTCCTGGAATATTCTGGGCCAGACCTATGTGCCCAAGCAGTTGAGCGAACAGACATTCGCCTGGCACGCGACGCTGCCGCCCGGCACCTTCGTGCCGCCGCACATTCATCCGACGCAGGACGAGTTCGTCTACATGCTCGAGGGCCGCATGGATGCGGTGCTCGACGGCCGCGACTTCGTCGCCACCGCCGGCGATCTCATTCGCCTGCCGATGGGCGTGCCGCACGGGCTGTTCAACAAGTCGGACCAGGTGCTGAAGTGCTTCTTCTGGGTCACGCCGACCCGCAAGCTCTACGACCTGTTCTGGGCGATCCACTCGATGAAGGAGCAGAACCCGCCGGACGTCGTCGCGCTGTCGGCGCGGCACGAGGTCAACTTCCTGCCGCCGCCTCCCGGCGCCTGATTGTCCGGAAGACTTACGACGCCGCTTTGCCGCCCGGCTGGTTATCCTGCTGGGCGGCTTTCGCTTTGTTGACCTGCTCGCGCGCAAAGCCCGCCTTGGCGGCATAGCCGCGCACGATGGCCTTGCGCTCCTCATACGAGAGAACGTTGTCGATGTTGTCGAAGCCGTCCGGCGCGCGCGCCTCGACGGCGTCGATCACGCCTTCCGGCCCGCCGGTGCGGTTCGACAGCACGATCTGCGCCGTCGCGGCGAGCCGCTCGGTCTCATAGGCCCACAGCGCCTGGAAAACGTGGTCGCTGTCGCGCAGCCGGTCGGCGAGGCAGCGCGCGTCGAGGATTGCCTGCGAGGCGCCGTTGGAGCCGACCGGGTACATCGGATGCGCGGCGTCGCCCAAGAGCGTCACGCGCCCGTGCGACCAGCGCGGCAGCGGGTCGCGGTCGCACATCGGGTATTCCCAGAATTCCGGCGTCGCCTCGATCAGCGCGCGGGCATCGACAATGGGGAAGGTGAAGCGCTGCACATGCGGCATCACGTCCTCGAAGCGGCCGGGCTGCGACCAGCTTTGCTTGTCGCGCGGCAACGAACCGCCTTCGCTGACTTTAAGCTGCACCGCCCAGTTGGTCAGCGCGTAGTCGGGCCGATTGGCTTCCGCGATCGGATAGACGACGACCTTTGCCTTCATGCCGCCGGCGATCACCATCGAGCGGCCGGTGAGAAATTTCGGCCAGTCGGTCGCGCCGCGATAGAGCATCGAGCCGTTCCAATGCGCCTGGCCTTCGTTCGGGAACAGTGTCTGCCGCACATAAGAATGGATACCGTCGGCGCCGATCAAGATGTCGCCGCGTGCGGTCTTGCGGTGCGAGCCGTCGGGCCCGAAGAAATAGGCGGTGACGCCGCCTTCGTCCTGCGTAAAGGCGCCGAGCCGGTGGCCGGTGTGGATGCGCGACTCGCCGATGCGGGCGCGCACGGCCTGATAGATCACCTGCTGCAAGCGCCCGCGATGGATGGAGAACTGCGGATATTCGAAGCCGGCGTCGGTGCCGCGCGGCTCGCGCCAGATCTCCTGGCCGGTGCGGCTGAGATAGAAGAGTTCGTGGGTGCGGATAGCGACCTGATCGAGCCGCGCCAGCAGACCGAGCTGGGCAAGCTCCTTGATGGCGTGCGGCAAGGTATTGATGCCGACGCCAAGCTCGCGGATCGTGTCCGATTGCTCAAAGATTTCGCAATCGAGCCCGCGCGCATGCAGCATCAGAGCCATGGTCAGGCCGCCAATGCCGCCACCGACGATCAAAGCCTTCATTGTCGACGCCTTCGGATACTCACTGACACTGTCACAAGCTCATCATGGAGTCCGCCGTCGGCGGCGGCAACGGCTCATTTCGCGAATGGTCAACGCGGGCGCCGGAGCCCCGGTTTGACCCGTCAAATCGGGCACGTCACAATGTCCAAAGTCAAAAAAGGGGATGGCTCATGGCGTTTTTTGTGAGGAGTTTTCTGGCCGCCGCGGCAGTCGGCCTGGTGGCCACATCCGGAGCGTCCGCGCAGGACAAGGTCCGTGTCGGCCTCATCTACACGCTGACCGGCCCGCCGAGCGTGCTCGGCCAGCAGTCGAGGAATGCGTTCGAACTTGCCGTTAAGGAACTCGGCGGAAAGCTCGGCGGCAAGGAAGCCGAACTGTTCGTCGTCGACGACGGTTTCAAGCCCGACGTTGCCAATCAGAAGGTCAAGGAGCTGATCGATCGCGACAAGGTCGATATCGTTGTCGGCCCGATCTTCTCGAACATCCTGGCGTCGATCCACAAGCCGGTGATGGACGCAGGGAAAATCCTGATCAGCACCAATGCCGGCACGTCGACCTACGCGGGCGCGGAATGCAACGCGAACTTCTTCGTGACCTCATATCAGAACGACCAGATCTTCGAGGCGCTCGGCAAGGTCGCGACCGACAAGGGCTACAAGAAGGTCTACGCGCTGGTGCCGAACTATCAGGCCGGCAAGGATGCGCTCGCCGGCTTCAAGCGCAGCTACAAGGGCACCATCGTCGAGGAGTCGCTGGTTCCGCTGCGGAACGTCGATTTCCAGTCCGAAATTACGAAGATGAACTCGCTGAACCCCGACGCGCTGTTCACCTTCATGCCGGGCGGTCTCGGCATCAGCCTCGTCAAGCAGCTCAATCTCGCGGGCCTGAAGGGCAAGCTGCCGGTGTTGTCGGCTTTCACCGCAGACGAGGCGACGCTGCCGGCGCTCGGCGACGCGGCCGACGGCATTTTCGGCGCGTTGACCTGGGCGCCGAGCCTCGACACGCCGGCGAACAAGAAGTTCGTTCAGTCCTACGAGGCCGCCTACAACGCGATCCCGGCGTCCTACGCGATGCAGGCCTACGATGCCGCGAAGCTGATCGACAGCGCCGTGCGTGCGGCCGGCGGCAAGACCGACGCCAAGTCGCTCTCCGCGGCGTTGCGCAAGGCGGATTTCCAGTCGGTGCGCGGATCGTTCAAGTTCAACAAGAACGGCTATCCGATCGAGGACTTCTATCTGACCAAGGTGGTCAAGCGCGCCGACGGCAAGTACTGGACGTCGATCGTCGAGAAGGTGCTTGCCGCCAATCCTGACGCCTACGTCAAGGACTGCAAGCTGTAAGTCGTCCGCGCGATCTAACGACGGATCGGCATTGCGATCTTCCTGCCGGCGCCCTCGGGCGTCGGCAGTTTTGCGTGCGCCTCCTTCATCGAGGCCAGCGCCTTCATGGTCTCGGCAGAAAACGGCGTCACTTTCTTCGCGCCCATGTCGACATGCAGCGTCATGTTTTCCGACGTCGCCGACAGCCAGCCTTCCTCGGCGTGGCGCAGTTCTTCGAAATAATGAATCCGCTTGTCGTCGTAGTCGAGCAGTTGAAACGACACCCGCACCGGCGCGTTGACATGGATCTCGCGCAGGTAGCGCACATGCACTTCGGCGGTGAAGGTCGAGTGGTTGGTGTGCTTGAGGTAGGACAGGCCGATGCCGAGCAACTCGTAGGCCTCGTCGACCGCGCGGTCGAACAGCACGTTGTAGTAGGCCATGTTGAGATGGCCGTTGTAGTCGATCCATTGCGGCTCGACGGTCATCAGCGAGGAGACGAAGGGGGCGGGGATCGGGTGGAGAGTGTCGTCGGTCATAGTGTGGTCGGGCTTGGCATGTCGGGCTGGAAGGGGACACCGACCGGTATTTAGGCCCGCCGCATTGCCGCGGTCCAGCGCGCAAAGTTGATGATCTTGCCCAGCACCTTGACCGCGTCGCGCCGAAGCGCCACGGTCCGCGCAATATCGAGAATGCCGGGGTCAATGTCATGACGGTTGCTGTCAAACCGGGTGCGCAGGCGGTCTCGGCGGCGGTCGCCGAACTGACCGCTGCCTTCGGCAACCGCGTCGTGACCTCACAGGCGGTGCGCGAGCAGCACGCCAACACCATCACCTGGCTGCCGAACGAGCCGCCTGACGCGGTCGTTTATCCGCAATCGACCGCCGACGTGCAACAGATCGTCCGTATCTGCGCCAGGCACGGCGTGCCGATTGTGCCGTTCGGCACCGGCACGTCACTCGAAGGGCATGTCAACGCGCCGTTTGGCGGCGTGTCGATCGACTTCCGCGACATGAACAAAGTGATCGCGGTCCATGCCGAGGATTTCGACTGCGTGATCCAGCCCGGTATCACGCGCAAGGCGCTCAATGCGCATCTGCGCGACATGGGGCTGTTCTTCCCGATTGACCCCGGCGCCGACGCCTCGCTCGGCGGCATGGCGGCGACGCGCGCCTCCGGCACCAACGCCGTGCGCTACGGCACCATGAAAGACAACGTGCTGGCGCTGAAGGTCGTTCTGGCGAACGGCGAGGTGATCGATACGGCGCGCCGCGCCAAGAAGACCTCGGCCGGCTACGATCTCACGCGGCTGATGATCGGCTCGGAGGGCACGCTCGGCATCATCACCGAGCTCACGCTGAAACTCTCCGGCATTCCGGAGGCGATCTCCGCCGCGGTGTGTCAGTTCCCGTCGGTCGAGGCCTGCTGTAACGCCACCATTCAGACCATTCAGGCCGGCATTCCTGTCGCGCGCATCGAGCTGCTCGACGCGCTGCAAGTCAAGGCGGTGAACATCTATTCGCAACTTGCGCTGCCGGAGACGCCGATGCTGCTGCTGGAGTTTCACGGCAGCGAGGCTTCGGTCGCCGAGCAGGCGCAGCGTTTCGGCGAAATCGCCGAAGAACACGGCGGCGGTCCCTTCCAATGGACGACCAAGCCGGAAGATCGCAACAGGCTGTGGGAAGCGCGGCACAACGCGGCGCTCGCCTGCTTCTCGCTGCGCAAGGGCGCACAGATGGTCGCGACCGACGTGTGCGTGCCGATCTCGCGGCTGGCCGAATGCGTCACCGAGACCCAGCGCGACATCGCCGATCACGGCTTGATCGCGCCGGTCGTCGGTCACGTCGGCGACGGTAATTTCCACGTTGCGCTCCTGGTGGACATGAACGATTCCGCAGAGGTTAGTCGCGCCAAGGCATTCTGCGGCCGGCTGGTCGAACGCGCGCTCGCCATGGACGGCACCTCGACCGGCGAGCATGGCGTCGGCCAGGGCAAGATAAAGTACCTTCAGGCCGAGCACGGGCCGGCGGCGCTTGCCGTGATGGCCGGCATCAAGCGCACGCTCGACCCGCAGAATATCCTCAATCCGGGCAAGATCGTCGCGCTCGACTGAACGGCGCGCTTGTGGGTGGCGGGGCGCGGGCGACATAGAAATGCCGCCAAAAACCGGCATGATGTCGTACACTTCCGCCATCGAGTGGTATTCCGGCCGGGCCCGGAGCGAGTAGTGCAGACAACTCTGATCGGACTGGCGATTGCGTTCATTCTGGCGCTCGTGGCGGCGCTGGTCGGGCCGTTTGTCGTCGACTGGAACAATTATCGCGCGGCGTTCGAGCAGGAAGCGAGCCGGCTCGCCGGCATCGACGTGCGCGTGCACGGCAGAATCGACGGCCGGCTGCTGCCGTCGCCGCAGATATCGCTCAGCGACGTGGAGATCGGCCGCGCCGGCGCCGGCGGCGTGCGCGCGGGATCGCTCGACATCGAATTCTCGCTCGGCTCGCTGATGCGCGGCGAGTGGCGCGCGGCGGAAATGAAACTCGCCGGACCGCGCATCCATCTCGGCCTCGACACCGGCGGCCGCCTGCAGGCGCCGAGCCTCACGCTAAACTTCGATCCGCAGGCGCTTTCGATCGACCGCCTCAGCATCGTCAACGGAACGGTGACCCTCAGCGACGCCGCCTCCGGCGGGCGGGTCGATCTCGAAAAAATCTGGTTCAACGGCGACGTGCGCTCGCTGCTCGGTCCGGTCAAGGGCGAGGGCGCGTTCAGTTATCGCGGCACGCTGTTTCCCTACCGCATCGCCGCCGGCCGCTACGCGCCGGACGGCACCATCAGGCTGCGCGTCAATGTCGATCCGTCCGACGTCGCGTTGTCGCTGGAAAGCGAGGGTACGGTGTTTGTCGCGGGCCTCGAACCGCGCTTCGAAGGCACCATCGGCGTCACCCGGCCGGTCGGAATCGGGCGCGGCGCCTCGCCGGCGGTGACGCCGCCCTGGCGGGTCGGCGGCAAGATCAAGGTGTCGCAGAAACAGGCGCTGATGGAACAGGTCGAGTTCAGTTACGGCTCCGGCGACGACGCCATGCGGCTGTTCGGCACCGCCGACTTCAAGTTCGGCGCTCGCCCGCGCCTCGAAGGCTTGGTGTCGGGCCGCCAGATCGACCTCGACCGCGTCTTCGCAGGCGCCAGCCCGGCGGAGCAGCGGCCGCCGATTGCCGTCATCCGCGAACTGGTGTCGGCGGCGGCCGGGGCCTTCAAGCCCGACCTGCCCGTATCGCTCGGTCTCGGCATCGATCTGGTGACGCTCGGCGGCGCCGCTGTCCAGAACCTGCGCGGCGATCTCACGAGCCGCGACGGCGGCTGGCTGCTCGACCGCTTCGAGTTTCGCGCACCGGGCCTCACGCAGGTACGGCTTTCCGGACGTGTCGCGCTCGACGACGGCACGGTCGCCTTCAAGGGACCGGCCGATGTGTCGTCGGCCGATCCGCGTGCGCTGGCAGGCTGGCTGCAAGGCGCGGCGCTGTCGGGCGCTGCCTCGCCGCGGCCGATGCGCGCGCGTGGCGACCTCACCATCGGCGCCAACAAGGTCGCGATCGAGCGCATGCGCACCGAGTTCGCCCGCGAGACGGTGACCGGCCGGCTCGTCTATCAATTACCGACCGACGGCAAACCGGCCCGTCTCGACGCGGAACTCAACGCACCGCAGCTCGATCTCGATGCGGTGCAGGGCTTCGCAAATTCGGTGACGCAAGGCGCGACATTCGAGCGGCCGCGCGAAGTATCGGTCGCGCTCGATATCGGCCGTGCCACCTGGGCCGGCTACGAAGCCGGCGAGGCGAGCCTGCGCATGCGGCTCGGTGCGCAGGGGCTCGAGCTCGACAAGCTCTCGCTTGCCGATTTCGGTGGAGCCAGCATCGCCGCGCGCGGCACCATCGCGCTCGGCGACCGCCCCGGCGGCCGTATCGTTCTCGATCTCGACGCCCGCAATTTGTCGGCGGTTGTCGCCGCAACGGGAAAATTCCTCCCTGAGTTCGCCGACCGTCTGCGCGAGGCGGCGCCGTCGCTCGTGCCGGCGAAACTCCAGTCGACGTTGTCGGTCGAAAGCACGAACGCTGCGGTCAATGCCAGCGTCAATGTCGCCGGCACGGCCGGCACGCTTGCGGTCAAATTGGGCGGCGACGCGAAGACGTCGTCGCCGCAGTTGAAGCTGAGCACGCTGACCGACGCCAGTATCAGTGTGAAGGGGCGGCTCGACGCAAAGGATAACCTTCTGCTCGCGCGTCTTGTCGGCCTCGATCACGTGCTGGCGATCGGCAAGGGGCCCGGTGCGATGTCGTTTGCCGCCGAGCGCGGCACCACCGGCGACATCGGCCTCACGGGCCGCTGGACCGGCAAGGACGTCGACATCGGATTTGAGGGCGCCGCGGCCTCGCTGACCGGCGAGCCGAAAGCATCGGTAACGCTCAAGGTCGCTCATGCCGACGCCTCGGGATTGCGTGGCGGGCTTACCGCGCTCGCCGAGCCGCTGCCGGTCACATTGACCTCGAAGGTGAACGTCGCCGGTACGGCCGTGCGGTTCGACGACATCGATGGCACCGTCGCGCATACACCGGTGCGCGGCCGTCTTGCGATGACACGTGGCGCGGTCGACAAGGTAATAGGTGAACTTAATCTCGGAAGCGTGGATCTTGCCGCGCTGACCGCAGCGGGCGTCGGCTTTCCGCCACGGCTCGTCAAATCCGCTGCCTGGACATGGCCCGGCGAGCCGTTCGGCGCGCCGCAGCTCGACGGCTATGCCGGCGAAGTCACTGTCAATGCGCCGCGCGCGCGCTTGACCGAGGACTGGACGTTGAGCGGTTTCAAGGCCGTCGTTCGATTCGACAACAAGTCGTTCGTGCTCGACGACGTCAGTGCCGGTCTCGCCGGAGGCCGCCTGAGTGGAGCGGTGACGATGCGGCGGGGCGTGCAGGGCGTCGCCGCCGAAGCGAAACTCGCCTTGCAGGGCGCCGATGCGGCGTCGCTGTCACCCGGCGCGGTCCGCGCGCCGGTCGCGGGCCGGCTCGACCTTGCCCTGACCGCGGAGGGTTCTGGCCGCAGCCCGGCGACGCTGATTGGATCGCTCAATGGCAGCGGCACCATGACCATTGAAGGCGCGCGGCTCGCGGGTCTCGATCCGCGGGTGTTCGAGGCGGTGGCGCAGGTCGCGGACCGCGCAACCGAGGCCGACACGAAGAAGCTCGCCGATCTTGCCGGACGCGCGCTCGATGCCGGCAATCTCAGCGTCCGCAAGGCCAAAGCCGACATCTCGTTGAGCGCCGGACAACTGCGCATCAGCAATATGGAGCTTGCGGCAGAGGGTGCGGACGCCTCGCTGTCGGGCCGACTCGATCTCAATGATGGCACCATGGATGCGCGGCTCGCGCTGACCGGAGCCGTCGATTCCGGCATGAGGCCGAACTTGTTCGTCGCGCTGCGCGGCCCGGTCGGTGCGCCGGAGCGTTCGATCGACGCCTCCGCGCTGACCGGCTGGCTGACCATGAAGGCAATCGAGCGGCATGCCCGCGAACTGAAAGAGATCGAGGCGAAGCGCCAGCGCGAGGAGGAAGCCTTGCGGAGACTCGAGAGTGCAGCACCGCCGGCTACGGTCGCGCCGGCTCCGCATGCGCCTCCGTCATCGCCGTCCGCCGCGGGGCCGCAGCAATCGAGCGGCGCGCCGGCGATCGCTCCAGGTTTGCCGCCGCCGGTCACGATCGCCCCGGCCTCGCAGCCGCCCAAATCTGCGCCACGCGCGCAGCGCGTCGCGCCGCCAGGCCTCAGCCCGGCTGCCGCGTCGCAGTAGAACTATCGGCTTGAACTAGCCCGCGAGGCGAGTTTCGCCGCGGCCGCGGTCGTCGACCGGCAGGCCGGCCAGTGCGCGATAATGGTCGAGTACGTGAAGCCTGATTGCCGAAGACAGGTTGCCCTGTTTGCGGCCCTTGTCGATCGATGCGACGAGGTCCGACAGGGTCATGCTCTGGCGCGTCGCGATTTCTTTCAGACCCTTCCAGAACGCCTCTTCGAGGCTCACGCTGGTCTTGTGACCGGCGATCACGATCGAGCGCTTGACCACTGGCGACTTCATGCCGGGCTCCCGTCGCTGCCGGTTTCGTCGCGCCGGTGGCCGTCGAGCTGCCGTTTCGCCTGATCGCGCTGCGTCTGTCCGCGCTCGCGTTCGGCACGCGACATGCCATGCGCAATCCGGTTGGCTTCGGCACGCTTTTCGCTCTCCCGGCGTTCTGCCTGCTTCCGGGCCGTCCGCAAATTGATGATCTCCGCCATGACCAATGAATCACCGCAGATTGCCGAATATTCCACGCCAGGTGGCGCATTAACGGAAAATTCCGTCGGCTCGTTCTCTCCGAGAATTGGGGCCAATTGCCGGTTCGTTCAACACACGGTTCGGTGATCATGCCTGCAAGGCACGCGGCGGCGAAAAAACTTCCCAAAAAGCCGGTTTTCCGACCCCGGCTTGAAAAAATCTTTCCCGGCGCAGTGTTCAGCGCGGTCCGGTCATCTTGTCCGGCCGCACCATGCGGTCGAAGTCGCGGCCGCTGACGAAGCCGAGCCGGATCGCTTCTTCGCGCAGGGTGGTGCCGTTGGCATGTGCCGTCTTCGCGATCTGTGCCGCCTTGTCGTAGCCGATATGCGGCGACAGGGCGGTCACCAGCATCAGCGAGCGTTCGGTCAGTTCGCGGATGCGCTTTTCGTCGGCCTTGATGCCGATCACGCAGTTGTCGGTGAAGGAGCGCGCGGCGTCGGCCAGCAGACGGATCGACTGCAGCATGCAGAAGGCCAAAACCGGTTTGTAGACGTTCAATTCGAAATGGCCCTGCGAGCCGGCCGTCATGATGGTGGTGTGATTGCCGAACACTTGCGCGCAAACCATCGTCAACGCTTCGCTCTGGGTCGGATTGGTCTTGCCGGGCATGATCGAGGAGCCAAGTTCGTTCGCCGGCAGAATCAGCTCGCCGAGGCCGGAGCGCGGGCCGGAACCGAGCAAACGAATATCGTTGGCGATCTTGAACAGCGCGGTCGCGGCGGCGACGATGGCGCCATGTGCGAAGACATAGGCGTCGTGGCCGGCCATGTGCTCGAACTTGTTCGGCGCGCTGGTGAAGGGCAGGCGGGTGATCTTCGCGACACGCGCTGCAAATCGTGCGGCGAATTGTTTCTTTGAGTTGAGCCCGGTGCCGACCGCGGTGCCGCCTTGCGCGAGTGGATAGAGTTCCTTCAGGCCGAGCCGCACGCGGCGGATGCTGGCCTTCACCTGCGCGGCGTAGCCGGAAAATTCCTGGCCGAGCGTCAACGGTGTCGCGTCCATGGTGTGGGTGCGGCCGATCTTGACGATCCTGGCGAACGCCTTGCTCTTCTTTTCCAGAGCCTCGTGCAGATGCGCGAGCGCGGGATTGAGCAAATAGACGATGTCGGTCGCCGCCGCGATGTGCATCGCGGTCGGAAAACTGTCATTCGACGACTGGCTCATATTGACGTGATCGTTGGGATGCACCGGCGCGCGCGCGCCGAGTTTGCCGCCGAGCGCGAGATTGGCGCGGTTGGCGATCACTTCGTTGGCGTTCATGTTGGTCTGGGTGCCGGACCCGGTCTGCCAGACCTTGAGCGGGAAATGGTCGTCGAGATGGCCGCCGGCGATTTCACGGGCCACGCGCACGATCGCGGCGGCGCGGCGGCGGTCGAGCGAGCCAAGGTCGCGATTGGTTTCGGCGGCGGCCTGCTTGATGACGCCGAAGGCGTGGACGATCGCGACCGGCATCATTTCGGTGCCGATCCGGAAGTTTTGCAGCGAACGCTGGGTTTGCGCCCCCCACAGCCGGTCGGCCGGAATCGCGATATCGCCGAAGGCGTCGCTCTCGATACGGTTCTGCGAGCGTGTGGAGGACTTGCGGGCTTTACGGGCCTTGGTCACCGACTACTTCTTGCGGAAGCGGTCGAGCTGCACGACCTGCGCGCCGCCGCCGTCAGCGGCGGGAACCGGTGGCTCGGGCGCCGCGGCCGTTTCGGGCTCCGGATTGGCGGGAACTGGATTGGCAGGAACCGGACTGGATTGCGCCGGCACCGGTTTCTTGGCGGCCTGCGCCGACGACTTCGATGGCGCGGCGCGGCGCGGTTCGGGCTCCGCCGCCGGCGCTTGCGCTGTAGCGGCCGGAGCGTTCTCCTGGCCTTCGACGATCTCCTCGAACTGCAGGCCGAACTGCACCGAGGGGTCGAAGAAACTCTTCACCGCCTCGAACGGAATGCCGAGCTTCTCCGGCACGCCGCCGAACGACAGGCCGACTTCGAAGCCGTCGTCGTCGACCGCGAGATCCCAGAACTGGTGCTGGAGAATGATGGTCATCTCTTCCGGATACTGCGCACGCAGCCGCGGCGACATCTTCACGTCGTCGGCCTGGGTGTCGAAGGAGATGTAGAAGTGGTGGTCGCCCGGCAGCACGCCTTTTTTCGCCACGTCGGCGAGCACGCTGCGCACCACGCCGCGCAGGGCCTGCTGGGTCAGGAGATCGTAGCGGATCTGGTCAGCCATCGAGGGCCCGGTCGTTCGGGGTCAGAGATTCGCGTTGCCGCAATGCTAGCGCTCTCATGGCCGAAAGCCATCCCCGCCGGGGGATTCTCAGTCCCGGCATGCGAAAACCGCATTGTGAAAACTGCATTACGGCGAAAGTGGAGGCTTCTGTTGCCAGGTGCCTCCGAACCCCGCCTGCCGGAGCTTAACCCGTCAGGGCTTTAAGTCGGTCTTTCAGACTGCGTTACGCAGCCTGAGCAACCGGAGCATAGTTGTCATTGGCAACTATGAAATGGCCCGATAACGGCGGAACCATGCCGAGCAAAAGCACGCCCTTTACGCCCTCGTCGATCCTATTTCGGCCCCGCCGCAACCCGTTCTCGCCGGGTTCTGGTGGAGCCGCCGGGTACTGCCCCCGGGTCCGATGGGTTTATTACGACGCCCGTTTATCGCCATAGCCGGATTGCTCCGGCACGTTGAATATAGTCCTCAAATCTTGACGAAAAAAGACCGGCAGCCCGCCGAATTCTACGCGGGATTGTCTGATTTGGAGCCGTTGCAGCGTGTTAACGGTGCAACCGGACGCCGCTAGGCTGGCCGCCACGAGTCGCCCCACCGGTAGAAAGCCCCGTGACCGAAACAATGCCCGATCCTGCTCCTGCGCCGGTCCCGGAGCGCCCCGCGCTCGCCGAGCTGTTTTTTGCCTTTCTTCAGGTCTCGGTGTCCGGCTTCGGCGGCGCGCTGCCCTGGGCGCGGCGCAAGATCGTCGATCAGAAACGCTGGATGACGGCGGAGGAATTCAACGAGGCTTTCGCACTGGCGCAGTTCCTGCCGGGGCCCAATGTCGTCAACTTCGCGGTGGTGTTCGGGACGCGGTTCGGCGGCGCGGCCGGAGGTGCGGTGACGCTCGCCGGGCTGATGGGGCCGCCGCTGGTGATCGTGACGGTGCTCGCCTGGGCTTACGGGCACTATGGCGACGCCGCCATGATCGGCCGCATCCTCACCGGCATTCTTGCCGCCGCGATCGGGCTGATGGCGGCGACCATCGTCAAGATGGCGACGCCGCTCGCGCGGCGCGGCTTGCACTGGTCGCCGCTGATCGCGCTCGCGGCCTTTGCGGGCGTGGGCGTGATGCACTGGCCGTTGCCCTGGGTTCTGCTTGTTCTCGCGCCGGTCAGTATCGCGCTCGCCTGGGTGCGGCCATGAGGGCATCGCGATGAGAGACGACAGTCCGCTGACCGCGCTCGCGGTTCATTTCGCGATCCTGTCGCTGTTCGCAATCGGCGGCGCTAACGCCGCGATCCCGGAGATGCATCGCATCGCCGTCGACGTCATGCAGTGGATGACCGACCGCCAGTTCTCCGACATGTTCGCGATGGCCCAGGTGTCGCCTGGCCCGAATGTCATCATCGTGACGCTGATCGGTTTTCACGTGGCGGGAGTAGCCGGCGCGGCGGTTGCGACGGCGGCGATGGTCGGTCCCACCTGCATCGCAGCCTACGTGATGACCCGGGTGTGGGACCGCTTCCGCACCGCCAAATGGCGCATCGCGATCCAGGCCGGGCTCGTGCCGGTTGCGCTCGGCCTGATGGCTGCGAGCGTCTATGTCGTGGCCGGCGCTGCCAATCCCGGTCCGGTCGCGATCGGGATCGCGCTGGCCGCAGCGATCACCGGCTATACCGGGCGTTTCAATCCGCTCTGGGTGTTTGCAGTGGGCGCGGCTCTCGGCGCCTCGGGATTGCTGTAGTGCGACCGCCGCGTCCGGCTTCCGGCCCGTCGGCGGCCATGCTAGGGACTGACCAACAATAAAAGCGATAAGTACGAGCGGCCGCGGGAGGGGGCATGTCCAAAGGTCAAGGCGCAGGCTTGGCGCTGAAAATTCGCGCGCCGCGCGACTTCTGGGGCGGTCTTGTTCTGGTTGCGATTGCCGCCATCGCGATCTATGCGGCGAGCGATCTGAGCAGCATGGAGGGCATGGCGTTCGGGGCCGGCACGGCGCCGCGCTTGTTTGCGACGCTGCTTGGTATCGCCGGCGCGATTGTCGCGGTGATGGGCCTGTTGTCCGACGGCCCCACGATCGGCGGATACGCGATACGCGGCCCACTTCTGGTCGCGATCTCCATTCTCGGTTTTGCCGTGATGGTCCGGCCATTCGGACTCGCGATCACGTCGTTCCTCACCTACCTCATCGCAATCTGCGGCTCGCGCGAGATGCGGATGGTCGAAAGCCTGATTGCGGCGGCGGCGATGACGGTCTTTTGCATCCTGCTGTTCGTGTATCTGCTCGAACTGCCGTTCAATATCTGGCCGGCGCTTCTGGGTTAGCCGGAGCCAACGATGTACGACCTTGTCGCAAATCTTTCGCTCGGCATGCAGGTAGTCTTCCAGCTGGTCGACTGGAAGGTCAGTCTGTTCGGCACTCAGTTCGTCATTCCCAATGTGCCCATGAACCTGGTGTTCTGCCTGATCGGCGCGCTGGTCGGCACGCTGGTCGGCGTGCTGCCGGGGATCGGGACGGTGGCGACGGTCGCCATGCTGTTGCCGATCACGTTCGGTCTGCCGCCCATCGGCGCGCTCATCATGCTCGCCGGCATCTATTACGGCGCGCAGTACGGCGGCTCGACGACATCGATCCTCGTCAATATTCCCGGCGAAGCGACCTCGGTGGTCACCTGTCTCGACGGTCACGAGATGGCGAAGCAGGGGCGCGCCGGCGCGGCACTGGCGATCGCGGCGATCGGCTCGTTCGCCGCCGGGTGCGTCGCAACCATCCTGGTCGCTGCACTCGGCGCGCCGTTGACGTCGATCGCGCTGCTGTTTGGTCCGGCCGAATATTTTTCGTTGATGACGCTCGGTCTGATCTTCGCGGTGGTGCTGGCGAAAGGTTCGGTGCTCAAGGCGGTCGCGATGATCCTGCTGGGCCTGATGCTGTCGATGGTCGGCACCGACCTCGAAACCGGCGCCAGCCGGATGAATTTCGGGATTACCGAGCTTTCCGACGGTATTCAATTCACCGTCGTTGCGATGGGCTTGTTCGGCTTTGCCGAGATTATTCGCAATCTCGAAGTCTCGGCCGAGGCGCGCGAGATCGTGCAATCCAAAGTGACCGGGCTGATGCCGACCAAGCGCGATCTGATCGACTCCTCGGGCGCGATCGCCCGCGGCACCATCATCGGCTCGCTGCTTGGCATCCTGCCGGGGGGCGGGGCCGTCGTTGCATCTTTCGCGGCCTATACGTTCGAGAAGCGCATCTCGCGCCACCCGAAGCGTTTCGGCCGCGGCGCCATTCAGGGCGTGGCAGCGCCGGAAAGCGCCAACAACGCTGCGGCGCAGACATCCTTCATTCCGCTCCTCACCCTCGGCATTCCGCCGAACGCGGTGATGGCGCTGATGGTCGGCGCCATGACCATTCACGGCATCATTCCGGGGCCGCAGGTCATGACCAAGCAGCCCGACCTGTTCTGGGGCATGATTGCCTCGATGTGGCTCGGCAATCTGATGCTGGTCGTCATCAATCTGCCGCTGGTCGGATTATGGGTGCGGCTGCTGCGCGTGCCCTACCGGCTGTTATTTCCGGCCATCGTCGTGTTCTGCTGCATCGGCATCTATTCGGTGAACAACTCGACCGCCGACGTGGTGATGGCCGGGCTGTTCGGACTGTTCGGCTATTGGCTGGTGCGGCACGACTTCGAGCCAGCGCCGCTTGTGCTCGCCATGGTGCTCGGGCCGCTGATCGAGGAGAATCTGCGCCGCGCTGTGCTGCTGTCGCGCGGCGATGTCACCGTGTTCGTTACGCGGCCGATTTCCGCGGCGCTGCTGGCGATCGCGGCAGCACTTCTGGTGCTCGCGGTGCTGCCGGCGATCCGCAAGCGCCGCGACGAGGTCTTTGTCGAATAGCCCGACGCGTGCTCAGCTCACGATGCCGGCAACGATCAGCGCGATGCCGATCGACAGGCCGCTCACGATCAGGATCGGGATCGTGGAGTCCATCATCGGTTTCTTGAGCAGCGGGTGCAGGACGCCGCCGCTTGGCAGCAGGTACCACAGCGTCGCGGAGCTGGCGCCGGTCAGGACGAGACCCGAAATCGCAGAAATCATGACAAAATCCTCGGTCCGCAGAATGCGGGACGAGGAGTCTTTTATGCCTGCCCAGTCCCGCCGCGCCTAAATTCGTCAGAAAATCCGTATCCTTAGCCGTTAACGCGGCGACATCGCGGGCGCTCGGCGCGCCCGGACAGGCCCGTTGATAGCGGTGCGTCGCCGGTTGCCGCAGCGGCTAAACTTCCCCATCTTCCGAATCGCAGCAAAAAAGCCCGTCTCACTCATGCGCCAGTATCACGAGCTGATGGAACGTATCCTCGCCGAGGGGGTGGAGAAGCGCGACCGCACCGGCACCGGCACGCGCTCGGTGTTCGGCCACCAGATGCGCTTCGATCTCGCGGCTGGCTTTCCGCTGCTGACCACCAAGAAGCTGCACCTGAAGTCGATCGTCCACGAGCTGCTGTGGTTCCTCGCCGGCGATACCAACGTCAAATATCTTCAAGACCACGGCGTGCGAATCTGGGACGAATGGGCCGACGAGCGCGGCGATCTCGGGCCCGTTTACGGCCATCAGTGGCGCTCCTGGCCGGCGGCTGACGGCGCGGCGATCGACCAGATCGGCAACGTCGTCGAGATGATCCGCCGCAATCCTGACTCACGTCGCCTGATCGTGACGGCCTGGAACCCGGCCGATGTTGATCGCATGGCGCTGCCGCCGTGCCACTGCCTGTTCCAGTTCTATGTCGCGGAAGGGAAGCTGTCGTGTCAGCTCTATCAGCGCTCGGCCGACGTCTTCCTTGGCGTTCCGTTTAATATCGCCTCTTACGCTTTGTTGACTCTGATGGTCGCGCAGGTGGCGAATCTCAAGCCCGGCGATTTCGTCCACACGTTCGGCGACGCACATCTTTATCTCAACCATCTCGAACAGGCGCATCTGCAGTTGTCGCGCGCACCGCGCGCGTTGCCCACGATGCATCTGAAACCCGGTGTTAAGGACATCTTCGGTTTCCGCTACGAGGACTTCACCCTCGAAGGCTACGATCCGCATCCGCACATCAAGGCCGAGGTCTCGGTGTGAGCGTCGCCGTCCGGCCGGCGCGGCGCGAGGACGTCGCGCTGATTTTCGCTCTGGTGCGGGAGCTGGCGGAGTACGAAAAGCTGCTCGACGACGTCGACGCGACCGAGGGCTCGATTGCCCGCGTGCTGTTTGCGGACGAGCCGCGGGTATTCTGCGACATCGCCGAGTGGAACGGCGAGCCCTGCGGCTTCGCGCTGTGGTTTCTGAATTTTTCGTCGTTCCGTGGCCGCCACGGCATCTATCTGGAGGATCTGTTCGTGCGTCCCTCGCATCGCGGCCGCGGCATCGGCAAGGCGCTGCTCGTTCATCTCGCGCGCCGCTGCGTGGAGCGGGGCTGGACGCGGTTCGAATGGGCTGTGCTCGACTGGAACGCGCCGTCGATCGCGTTCTACAAGTCGCTCGGAGCGACCATGCTCGATGAGTGGAAAATCTGCCGCGTCACCGGCGATGCGCTGATGCGCCTTGCGGCGCGAGGCGCGTCATGACCACACCGTTCAAGATCGTGCTGGTCGCGGCAGTCGGCGAGAACGGCGTGATCGGCTACAAGGGCCAGCTGCCGTGGCGGCTGAAATCCGACCTCAGGCATTTCCGTCATGTCACCATCAATCGTCCGCTCGTGATGGGCCGCAAGACTTATGACTCGATCGGCAAGCCGCTCGACCATCGCACCAATATCGTGCTCAGCCGTGATCTGAGCCAGCCGGCGCCGGGCACGGTGCGCGCGACGACGCTCGAAGCCGCGCTCGGCTTTGCCCGCGACGATGCGCGCAAACGTCACACCAATGAGATCATGGTGATCGGCGGCGGCGATCTGTTCGAGATGTTGATGCCGCGCGCGGCGCGGCTCGAAATCACCC
>JBFWZV010000009.1:0-74525 GCA_050184975.1 Pseudolabrys sp.
TCGACGCGGTGCGGCCGTGGCTGTTCACCTGGGGCGAGCTCGGGCTGATCAAGATCTGCGGCAAGGATGCGGTCAGCCATGAAGCGATCATCGCGGCCTGTAAGGCCATCGCCGGTCACCCCGGCGTCGTGCGCCTGCAGGACTTCGTGATCAACACCGACGTGATCGTGCTCTCGACGCCGGAAATCGCCGGCCTGCCTTACGTGATCTCCGGCCTCGTCGCGGCCGGCGGTCTCGCGGCGGCGCTGTCGACCGCCGACGGTTTGCTGCTCGCGATCGCCAACGCACTGAGCCACGACGTCTACTACAAGATGCTCGATCCCCAGGCGCCGACGGTGCGTCGCCTGCTGGTCGCCCGCATCCTGTTGCTGGTCGTCGCGGTACTCGCCGCCTATACGGCATCCACCAAGCCCGGGGACATTCTGGCCATGGTCGGCTGGGCGTTCTCGCTGGCGATGGCCGGTAACTTCCCGGCGCTCGTCATGGGCATCTGGTGGAAACGCACGACGGCCGCAGGCGCCATCACCGGCATGCTCGCCGGCTTCGGCGTCGCCTTGTTCTACCTGGTGGTCAGCCGCTACTTCCCCGGATTCGGCGTGAAGTATGCCGGCATGACCTCCCTGTTGAACCCGGTGACCGGCGCTCCGATCGTCGACATCGCCAAGGCGATGGCGTTGCCGAACGCGATGGAGGCCTTCCCGACCCTGGCGCACCCGCTTGCCAACAAGGTCGGTTGGTTCAACCTCAACAACATCGCGTGCGGTCTGCTGGCGATGCCGGTCGGCTTTGCGACCATCATCATCGTCAGCCTGCTCGGCAAGGAACCGTCGAAGGAAATGCAGGCTTACGTCGACGAGATCCGCAAGCCGCGCGGCAGGACCGTGCTGGAAGAAAAAACGAGCTGATGCAGGCTCGACAAGAACCGGCGGGGCCTTCGGGCCCCGCTTTTTTATGGGCCAGCCATCGGCGTTCCGCTAGCATGGGGCATGATCCCGAAAAGTGGGAACCGGTTTTCGCTGACGCGGACCTTCGGTTCGGACAAGATCATGCCGAAAAGATAAGTCGGCTACACGGGGATCTTCTTTGGCTTCGTTGTTCACGCACTGGTACTTCCACCTGCCGAATTTCGTGCTGGCGGCGCTGATGTATACGCTGCTCGGGCGGGTGTTGCTCGGCCTGTTCATGGCGCCCGACTCCCCGAACTACATCTGGCGATTTTTCTGCCGGGTGACCGACCCGGTGGTCGGTCTGGTCGCCACGGTGACGCCGAAAGCGGCTCCGCCGGTCATTTTGTGGCTGTTCGGCATCGTGTGGCTGTTCTGGCTGCGGGTCGGCCTCCTGATGCTTGCGCTGTCGCTCAACGCCATTCCGAAGGCCGGGTGACGACGCCATGAGCCAGAACCGCACTTCCTATTACATCGGCATCGCCGCCTTCGGCATGATCAACGGCCTGTTCAACCAGACCTTCCTCCTGTTCGCCGTCATCCAGATGCAGATCCTCGCGCCCGCGCTGCTGTTCGGCAGTTCGGCGCTGACGCTGATGTTCGCGTCGCTGATGGTCTCGACTGCGACCATCATCCTTGGCGGTATCCCGGCAGCGCTTTACGAGCGCTACGTTGGGGCAACCGACGACTCGACCCCCGCCTCGCTCTGGATCTGGCTTGCCGGCGTCGCGATCCTGACGCTGCCGGCAATCGGCAACTTCATTCAGTTCGGCCTGTAACGCGCGTGTGATGAAGCTGCCGACTTTTTGGCGTTGCGCGACAGAGCACGGGTTCGCTACGGATACGCTGCCGAGGTCGTCATGAACGTCATGCGCAAGATCGCGTTCGAGACCGTGCTGCGGGCCTGCCTGTTCGGCTCGCTGGCGATCTTCTGTGTCATGATCGGCATGTCGTTCGAACCGCGCCTCGCCTTCCAGGCCGGCGGCACTCTCACCGTGCTGATGACCGCTATCCTGATGTTCAAGGCGCGCGAGGCGCTGACCAAGCCTTACAAGCGAACCGAAATGTGGCTCTATCTGCCGGAGACGCACCGGCCGCCGGAAGCCTACGCGCAGTGGGCGAGCTCGACCGTACTCCGCGACACCTATCTTACCTTCGCGATGTGGACCTCGATGATCGCCATCGCGCTTTGGATCATCGCGCTGCTGATCTCGCTGCTCGGTTATTGAATCCGGCTATCCGGCCGCGCCGATGAATTGAAGCGCTACTTCGCGGCGATGCGGCGCGCGGCGGTGTTCGACCAAATAGACGCCCTGCCAGGTGCCGAGAACAGGGATGCCGTCCTCGACCGGAATACTCAGCGACACGCCGTTCAGCATCGACTTGATGTGTGCCGGCATGTCGTCCGGCCCCTCGATACTGTGAACCCAGCCGGCATTTTCCGGAGCGAGTCGCTCCAGCGCGGCGGCGAGGTCGGTCTGCACGTCCGGGTCGGCGTTTTCCTGGATGACCAGCGATGCCGATGTGTGGCGCAGATAGACCAGCAGCACGCCCTGCTGCGCGTTGGCGTTGCGGACGAAATCGCGGATGTCACGGGTGATATCGGTGAACCCCGGACCGCGCGTTTCAACCGTCAGCGCGGCCGAGGCAATGATCTGCGGTACCGAGGTTGAGACAGGCGAGAGACGGGTTCCCATGCGGTTCCCGATCAGAGCTTGCGCATCACGTCCGTCTGAACCTGCGCGACACCTTCGACCAGCCGCCGCCATGCCTCCTCGACGACGGCGCGGGCACGCTCGTAGTCTTGCGCGGTCGGCAATTTCAGCTCGAGCTTGCTTCGCTCGGGAGCCGCGGGCGGCGGCGGCGCGATGGCATGCTTGACCGCTTTCAGCTCGTCGTTGAGACGCGCTACCTCCTGTCGCGACAAAGCCTGCCCTGCCGCGATTTCACCTTTAAGGTCTGCAATCTCGCTCCGCAGCCGTTCGATCTCTTTGTCCAACGCGGCACGGTCCTGCGGCACGGTCTGGCAGGTCCACTCGACGGCTCGCGCACTGCAAAGGCTCACCGCGCCGCTGTCGCCATCGAGCTTGAGAACGTTGTCGCCGACCCGCAGAAATTGGAACCGTGCCTTGGGATCCGCCAGGGGTGCCGCAGCGGGCGTCTCGAGCACCTTCGGCGCCGCGGTCACCGGCGGCGGGGTTGTGACAGGCACCTCGGCGGGCCGCACGGCGTCCGGTTGTGGCGGCGACGGCGCCTGGGCAAGCGCAGGTGCGGCTGCAACGGCGAGCCCAAACACGAGGCCGGCGGACCATCGACACGTCATGGAACCTCTCCCGTCCGAACCGATCGGAGATCAGAAAACTACCACTGCCGGCCCCTTGGCAGAACCGCTTTGGCGGCGCCGATTCAAGCGTCGCGGCCGGCTCCATTTCCGCCGAATTTCAAATAGTTACGCAATGGCGGGCGTTTCTTGACTCACCCCCACCCCCTCAGTATGGTCCGCGCGGCTTTGCGGGCGGCGGTATTGCGAGGGCCTTGCAGCGTGGCACGTCGAAAACATGCGAGACAAAAGCATGTCTGACGGCACCCACGGCAACGGCAAGCGCGACGACCATCCGGACGACGAGGCCGCCCTCTCCGCGAGGCTTCAAAGTCTCGGCGACCGGCTCAAGTCTGCTGGCCGGCCCCCCGAAGCCGAAGAGCGTTCGCGTCCGACCACCGACCCGTCGGCTCTTGCGCGCGGCTTCCGGTTGTCGACCGAGCTGGTTGCCGGCGTCGTTGTCGGCACGCTGATCGGCTGGTTGCTCGACCGGTGGCTCGGGATTTCGCCGTGGGGGATGATCGTGTTTCTGTTGCTCGGCTTCGCCGCCGGGGTATTGAACGTGATGCGTTCGGCCGGGGTCGTTCGCGAAAACAGGATTGACGGTAACTAAGAGCAGTATCCGCCCGATGGCCGACCCAATTCACCAATTCGAAATCGTCAATCTCTTCCCGGTCGCCAAGCTCGGCTCGACCGAAATCATGTTCACCAATTCCGCCGCCTACATGGTGGTGGCGGTCGCCGGCATCTCCGCCTTTCTGCTCGGCGCAACGGCCCGCGGCGGTCTGGTCCCGAGCCGCCTGCAATCGGCCGCGGAGCTCTCCTACGAATTCGTCGCCGACACGATCAGAAGCACGGCCGGCAAGGAGGGGATGAAGTTCTTTCCCTTCGTGTTCTCGCTGTTCATGTTCATCCTGGTGCTGAACCTGATCGGCCTGATCCCTTATGCCTTCACGGTCACCACCCACATCATCATCACCGCGGCGCTGGCGCTTTCGGTGTTTCTGACCGTGCTGGTCTACGGCTTCTGGAAGCACGGCTTCCACTTCTTCAATCTGTTCGTGCCGAAGGGCATCCCGGTCTTCATCCTGCCGCTGATCGTGCTGATCGAGGTGATGTCGTTCCTGTCGCGACCGATTTCGCACAGCGTGCGTCTGTTCGCCAACATGCTGGCCGGCCACATCACGCTCAAGGTGTTTGCCGGCTTCATCACGATGCTGGGCGGCATGGGCATTGTCGGCTGGGCCGGTGCGGTGCTGCCGCTCGGCCTCACCATCGCGCTGACCGCGCTCGAAACGCTGGTCGCCGTGCTGCAGGCCTACGTCTTCGCCATTCTCACCTGCATCTATCTCAACGACGCCATTCACCCCGGCCACTGACGGCCGGGACGACGAAAAGCGAAAACAGAAGGAGTTTGTTATGGATCCAGTCGCAGCAAAGTATATCGGTGCCGGCATCGCCTGCATCGGCATGGGCGGCGCCGGTGTCGGCGTCGGCGCGATCTTCGGCCACTATCTGGCCGCCGCGCTGCGCAACCCGTCGGCCGCTCAGGGCCAGTTCGGCAACCTGATCTTCGGCTTCGCGGTGACCGAAGCGCTCGGCATCTTCTCGTTGCTGATCGCGCTGCTGCTGCTGTTCGCGCTCTAATCCGGCGCAACGGCTAACGTCGGACCAAACGATGGCGACCAACGCACATACCGAAGTGCCGGGCGGCCCGAAGGGCGCATTCCCGCCCTTCAACGCGACGACATTCGCGTCGCAACTGGTGTGGCTCGCCATCACCTTCGCGCTTCTTTATGTGGTGATGGCGAAGATTGCGCTGCCGCGGGTCGGCAGCATGATCGAGGCCCGCCAGAAGCGGGTTGCCGACGACTTGGCCGACGCCGAGACGTTCCGGAAAGAGTCCGACGACGCGCTCGCGGCCTACGAAAAGGCACTGGCCGATGCCCGCGCCCGTGCGCAGGCGATCGCCAGCGAGACACGCGACAAGCAGGCCGCCGAGTCAGAGGCCCAGCGCAAGCAGCTTGAGGACGGCCTCAACGTTCGGCTCGCCGACGCGGAAAAAACGATAGCCGCCAACAAACAGGCGGCGATGGCGAATGTGAACGGCATCGCAGTCGAGACCGCCAAGGCGATCGTCACGCAGTTGATCGGCACCGCGCCGACCGACCAGGCCGCCACTGCGGCGGTCACCGACGTGCTCAAGCGCTAGGAAGATGGCGATGCTTTATAATCCTGAAGTCTGGGTCGCCATCGCCTTCGTGATCTTCGTGCTCGGCCTTGGCTATCTCGGCGTTCACAAGACGATCGGCAAGGCGCTCGACGACCGCGCCGCCAAGATTAAGTCCGAACTCGACGAGGCTGCGAAACTCAAAAACGAGGCGCTGGCACTGGTGGCCGAATATCGCCGCAAGCGCGACGCCGCCGAGGGCGAGGCGCAGTCGATCATCGCCAGCGCCAAAGCGGAAGCCGAGCGGATGGCGACCGAGGCCCGCGCCAAGGCCGAGGAATTCGTCGCCCGCCGGACCAAGATGGCCGAGACCAAAATTGCCCAGGCCGAAGCCCAGGCGGTGGCCGATGTGCGCAACGCCGCTGCGGAGGCTGCCGTCGCCGCCGCCGAACGGCTTTTACGCGAACAGGCAACCGGCAAGATCGCCCGCGACCTCATCGCCAAGGGCATCGAGGACGTCGGCAAGAAGCTGAACTAGGCTCCGGCAGACGCTGGTTTCAGCATCCGGACTGAACTTTCCTGGGGCTTTTCCCCGTTATTCCCTGTCCGATTGTGAAAAAGGCCGCAATCTCGCCGGCGCAACGCATTGTCACATCCCAGCGCAGGCCTATCCTGACGCTACTGATTCGTCCGTATCGATAGTCGCGTAGCCCGTATTGCCAAATCGCGGCGTCGGAGGACCTGTGATCATTTTCGACTGCAACGGCGTGCTGGTCGACAGCGAGCGGATCGCAACCGCGGTCGCCTCTGAGGAACTGATGCGCGCCGGCTTCGGCCTCACGCCGGAAGTCCTCGCCCACTATTTCACCGGCCGCCGGCCCGCCGACATGTACAAGGCGATCGAGCAGGCCGCGGGGCGCAGTCTGCCGCCCGACTTCGTCGGCCGAGTCGCGGCCGCGACGCTCCGGCGCTTCCGGCAGGAGCTGCGCGCCACCAGCCACGTTGCCACCGCGTTATCCTGGCTACGCGGACCGAAATGCGTTGCGTCCTCTTCGCCGATCGACCGCATTCGCGTCAGCCTCGAGACCACCGATCTTCTGCGGTACTTCGATCCTTATCTGTTTTCGGCAAACGACGTCCGCAACGGCAAGCCGGCGCCGGACCTGTTTCTCTATGTTTCCCAAAAGATGGCCGTCGAGCCGCGCGACTGCCTCGTCGTGGAGGATTCACCCGTCGGCGTCGCCGCTGCCGTCGCGGCCGGCATGACTGCGATCGGCTTTGCGGGAGGAAGTCACGCCCAAGGCAAACTTGCCGACCAACTCAGCACTGCAGGCGCACGCATCGTCGTCGCCGACATGCGGCAGCTGAAAGGTACGATCTCCACGTTGCGCGGCTGGTAACAGCGAATGCGCTATCGGCGCGGCCGGCTTCTCGCACTCGGCTTCTTTTTCTCAGGCGCCATCGCCTGCTGATCGTAGCCGACATAGACGATATAGGAATCGATGTTGCCGGCAGGGCGCGGCATCGGAAACGACACTTCCGAATCGATATGCGTGAAGGACGCGCCGGCGGAATTTTCGACCACCGCGACGGACAACCGCGTCAGCTTCGACAACACGACCTTCGGCTGCGGTCCTTCATGGACGACTGCGAGGCGGATCGGCACGTCGACCTGCCCGGGGCCGCCAGCCGGACCGGTGATGATACGGCCCTCGATACCGACTTTCATCGTCACGATGCCGGCAGAAAATCGGCACTCGCGTGCGGTATTGGTAATGGAGCCCTGATACTTCAGCGACAACGGCGACTCCGGCTCGGTGCCGGGCTTGTCCCCGATCGTCAGCGTCGACGTTCCGGTGCGAACAGCGACCTGCGGACATTCAAAGTCGCTCGCGTCGGTGATGGTCGGCTGGCCGGACGCCGATGCCTGGGCACCCCCCGACGAATCCGACAGAGTGAGCGATGACGGCAACACGCTGGACACCGACGAGCATCCGCCGACGGTCAATGCAAGCAGCGCAGCCGCGGTGATGACGCTTCCACCCTGCCCGTTGAAATTCCCGGTCTTACGCATCGCACACAACTCTCCGGCTCGATCCAAACCTCATTATAGCAATCCAACCGCGGCGAACCCAAGGCGCGATGATACCAGCCTAGCCGGCTTTTTCCGGCGTATCGCCATCCCGCAACCGAGCATAAAGCAGATGGTCCTGCCAGATGCCGTTGATGCAAAGATACTCGCGTGCATAGCCCTCGCGCGCGAAGCCGGTCTTTTCCAGCAACCGGATCGAGGCTTGATTGCCGGGGATGCAGGCTGCCTCCAGGCGATGCAGGCGCAACGTCGAAAACGCAAACGGAACCACCGCCCGCACTGCAGCGGTCATGTAACCGTGCCGCACGAACGGCAAGCCGACCCAGTAACCGATGCTGCCGGCCTGGGCGACACCGCGGCGGACATTGGCAAGGGTGAGCCCGCCGACCAGCGCGCTGGTGTCAGAGCGAAAAATCAGAAAGGCATAGGACTGGTCGTTGCGCTGATCCTCGACATAGCGCTTGATGCGGCGGCGGAAGGCCGCGCGCGTGAGATCGTCGGACGGCCACACCGGTTCCCACGGCGTCAGAAATTCGCGGCTTTGTTCGCGCAGGGCGGCCCATTCGGGATAATCCGTCATCTGCGGCGCGCGCAAAAAGACACCCTCGCCGGTGACGGCGGGCGGTGCTTCGCTGAAACTGACGGCTCGAAAGAACGCCATCGGCGCGGTCCGTGCGCGCGGCGCGATCAGGCCGCCGGGCGTATCAGACTTTCAGCGATTGCGGCTGTCTTTTCAAGACCTTGGCCCGGCCCTAGAGCGGAAACCGCAGGCCGGCCACGGTCGATCAGGGCGCGTCCGGCGGCGCGGGCGCTGGCCGGTGTCACTGCTTCGATCTTGGCGACGATTTCCTCGAGCGGCACGGGGCGTCCGTAAGTCAGCATCTGGCGGGCGAGCTGTTCGGCACGAGCGCCGGAGCTTTCCAGCGCCATAAGCAGGCCGGTCTTCATCTGCGCTTTGGCGCGGGCGACCTCGCTGTCGGAGATCGTCTCGGTCGCGTCGGCGATCTGGTCGATCACCACCGTCATCAGTTCCGGCGCATCAGTGCTGTCGGTGCCGGAATAGAGGCCGAACAGGCCCGTGTCGGAATAAGGCATGTGGAACGCATGGATGGTGTAGCAAAGGCCCCGCTTCTCGCGGACCTCCTGAAACAGCCGCGACGACATGCCGCCGCCGAGGACGATCGTGAACACCTGGAGACTGTAGAGATCTGGATGCTTGATGGGCCGCCCTTCGAGCGCCATCGCAATGTGGACCTGTTCGAGATCGCGCGCCTCGACACGCGTGCCGCCGCCGAAAGCCGCCGCGACCGGCACCGGCGCCGCCGGGCCATTGAAACTGCCGAACCGCTTTTGCACCTCGTCGACGACCGCATCGTGCTCGACCGCGCCGGTCGCCGCCACCACCATGTCGGGCGCACGATAGTTGCGGCCGAGATAGGTGCGCAACCGGTCTGGATTGAACGAGCGCACGGTGTCGGGCGTACCAAGGATCGACCGGCCGACCGGCTGGCCGGGGAATGCCGTCTCCTGCAGGCGGTCGAACACCAGATCGTCCGGCGCGTCTTCGGTAGCGCCGATTTCCTGCACGATCACGTTCTGCTCGCGGGCCAGTTCGACCGGATCGAAGCTCGGGTCGGAAAGAATATCGGACAGCACATCGAGACCGAGCGGCACGTCGGCGCGCAGCACGCGCGCGTAATAGGCCGTGGTTTCCACGCTGGTTGCGGCGTTGAGATCGCCGCCGACCGCCTCGATCTCCTCGGCGATCTGCCGCGCATTCCGGCGTGTCGTGCCCTTGAACGCCATGTGTTCCAGGAGATGCGAAATGCCATGCTCGTCGGTCTGTTCGTCGCGGCTGCCGGAGCCGACCCAAACGCCGAGCGCGGCGGTTTCCAGATGCGGCATCGCGTCGGTCACAACGGCAAGACCGGACGGCAGACGGGTCACTTCAACGCTCATGCCATTGCTCCTTCACGCGCGGCGCGCGACACGTTCAATACGAACTTTTCAATCTCGAGCTGATCGGCCGGCAGCGTCGTGAAGCGCTCCTTGCGCTGCATCAGACCACCGAGCCAGTCCGGCAGCGCCGGGCGCAAACCGCAGGCCGCTTCCACCGCATCCGGAAACTTGGCCGGGTGCGCGGTTGACAAAGCGATCATCGGTATCGCCGGATCGCGATGTTCTTTCTCGATGACGGCCAGGCCAACGGCAGTGTGCGGATCGACGACATAACCGCTTTCGCGGCGTACCGCGCGCATGGTGGCGGCGACTTCGTCCTCATCGGCGCGTCCCGCGCTGAAGCGCTTGCGGACTTCGGCGAGCGCCGCGGACGACAGCGTGAAACTTTTCGACTGCGCGAGCGATGCCATCAGCGCACGCACCGGCGCAGCCTCGCGGCCATAGGCATCGAACAGCAGCCGCTCGAAATTCGACGATATCTGGATGTCCATCGACGGCGACGTGGTGGCGACGACATCGCGGACGTCATAGGCGCCGGTCGCGAGCGTGCGCGCCAGGATATCGTTGACGTTCGTTGCGATCACGAGTCGATCGACCGGCAATCCCATCCGCGCGGCGGCATAGCCCGCGAAGATGTCGCCGAAGTTCCCGGTCGGCACCGTGAAAGCAACCTTGCGGTGCGGGGCACCGAGCGCCACGGCCGCCGTGAAATAGTAGACGACCTGCGCGACGATGCGTGCCCAGTTGATCGAGTTGACGCCCGAGAGCCGCACACGGTCGCGAAAGGCATGATGATTGAACATGCCTTTCACCAAAGCCTGGCAGTCGTCAAAGGTGCCTTCGATGGCGAGCGCGTGGACATTCGGATCGTCCGCTGTCGTCATCATCATGCGCTGTACCTCGGAGACACGGCCATGCGGAAACAGCACCACGACATCGATCTGCGAGCGGCCGCGGAACGCTTCGACCGCCGCACCGCCGGTATCGCCCGACGTCGCAACCGCAATGGTGGTGCGCTCGCCGCGCACGCGCAGCACATGGTCCATCAGCCGCGCCACGAGCTGCATGGCGAGATCCTTGAACGCCAGTGTCGGGCCGTGAAACAGTTCGAGCACGAAGACGTCGGGCCGCAGTTGAATGAGCGGTGCGGTGGCGGGATGACGGAAATCGCCATAGGCCTCGCGACACATGCGCGCCAGATCGGCGTCGGCAATGCCGCCGGCGACGAACGGCCGGATCACGTCGTAAGCGACATCGGCGTAAGCGCGGCCAGCGAACTTCGAGATATCGGCCGGCGCAAGCTGCGGCCATGCCTCCGGCACATAAAGGCCGCCGTCGCGGGCGAGCCCCGCGAGCATCACCTCGACAAATTCGAGCGGAGCGGCCTCGCCCCGAGTTGAGAGATAACGCATTGAATTCGTTTCAGATTTCATGGACGCAGCAGCGTCCAAGCGGCGCACAGTAGCCGTGCCGGGAGGCTTTCACAAGAAACCGGTCAGGCGGCGCGCCGCCGCCGGCCAAGCAGCCAGACGAGATAAACGCCGGCAAGACAGCCCGCCAAACCGAACCAGGTCAGCGCATATTGCAGATGATTGTTCGGCAGCTTGACGGCGCCGATCGGCGCGACGCGCGGCAGAGCGCCCGGCGGCTGCGGTGCTTCCATGTCGATATAGAACGGGGCAACCGCGCCCCATTTTTTTGTCGCCGCGATGGCGGCGTGGTCACGAATGAACCAGACGTTCTGACGGAGATCGCCGGCGGGCGCGAACAGGCTTGGGCTCTCCGGCCAGCGCAGAATGCCGGTGATCTCGACCACGCCGGAAGGTGCTGGATCGCTCCCAGCATTCTTGCGGCTCTCCGGCACGAAGCCGCGATTGACGACGACGCTGCGATCGGCGAGCCGGGCCGGCGCAAACACCCAGAAGCCCGTGCCCCTGACGTCCGGGCGCAAGGCGCTCGGCGTCGCATAGACCAGCGCCGCCTGTTCCGGCCTGAATTCGGCGTGGAAGGTGACGCGACGGAACTCGTCGTCTTTCCGATCGAGCGATGCCCAGGCCGACGACGGCGGCAGCGGTGACGGCGGCGCGGCAAGTCGGGCGGCAAGGGTCGCAAGCAAATCTTCTTTCCAGACTTTGCGTTCGAGCTGCCACACGCCGAGCCCGGTCAGCACAACGAAGCCGATGACCGCAAATACGGTCGGGACAAGCAACCCACGACGCAGCGCCGACGTCATTATGACTTGTTCCGGCGCTCAAGCCGGCCTTCGGCGGCCTTGTGATGATACTGGAGGGCGATCAGCAGACCTTTTACCGCGCGCAGCGGCAACAGCGTGGCGACCAGGATCGCCGGCAACCACAGCGCGGCGTGCAGCCAGTACGGCGGCTGGAACATCACCTCGGTCAGCAAGGCTGCAAACACAACGATTCCGCCGGCGATCAAAATGACGAACACCGCAGGGCCGTCGCCGGCATCGGCAAAGCCCAAATCAAGCTCGCAGGATTCGCAAGCCGGACGCAGGTTGAGGAAGCCGCGGAACATCGAGCCCTGCCCGCAGCGCGGACACCTGCCAAGCAGGCCGCGCGCGATCGGCAATGAGGGCGGTGTTGCACTGTGCGTCTCACTCATGGTTTTCATGCCTCAAAAGCCAAGAGGGCGGCCCGTTTCGAGCCGCCCCCTGCAATACGCGAGCGCCGAGCGCGGCCGACGCTAGATGAACATGATCCTTTCCGAAAACCGGTTCCCACGTTTCGGGATCATGTCCTAATGCGCGGCCGGGGTTCCTGCGCCCCAGACGTAGATGCAGACGAACAAGAACAGCCACACCACGTCGACGAAGTGCCAGTACCAGGCGGCGAATTCGAAGCCGAGATGCTGCTTCGGCGTAAAGTGCCCGGCCAGCGCCCGGAACAGGCAGACGATCAGGAACATCGTGCCGATCAGAACGTGCGCACCGTGGAAGCCGGTCGCCATGAAAAACGTCGCACCGTAGATGCCGCCTTTGAATGAGAAGGCAGCATGAGCGTATTCGTAAGCCTGCACGCAGGTGAACAGCGCGCCGAGCAGGATCGTCAGGATCAGGCCCCACTTCAATCCCTGCCGGTCGCCTTCCAGAAGCGCGTGGTGCGCCCAGGTGACCGTGGTGCCGGACGTCAGCAGGATCAGCGTATTCAACAGCGGCAAATGCCAGGGATCGAAGGTCTCGACGCCCTTCGGGGGCCAGACGCCGCCGGTGTAGGCCAGCCGGCCGACTTCATGCACGTCGCCCGGAAACAACGCGGTGTTGAAATAGGCCCAGAACCAGGCGACGAAAAACATCACTTCGGAGGCGATGAACAGGATCATGCCGTAGCGGTGCGAGATCTGCACCACGCGAGTGTGATGGCCCTGGAACTCCGCTTCGCGGATCACGTCGCGCCACCAGGCAACGAAGGTGTAAAGAATGCCGACGACGCCGACGGCAAAGACGATCGGAGCGGCCGCGAAATACTTGTGCAGCCACATGATGCCGCCGAACGCCATCAGGAACGCCGACACGGAGCCGACCGCCGGCCAAGGGCTCGGATCGACCAAGTGGTAGTCGTGGTGCTTGGAATGCGCCTCAGCCATCGTCATCGTCTCCGTTCAAATTCCCCAGCGCATGATTCCGAAAGGCGGACACCGGTTTCGGAAAAGACCATGCGCAAATCCTAAAGCCTGCCCGAAGCCTTCCCGCTCCTGACCTCCGCGACCGGCTGCTCCGGAGCGCGCAGAGGAAAAAACGTGTAGGACAGCGTGATCGTATTCAGCATCGTCTGGTCGGTATCTTTCACGATCTCAGGGTCGATGTAGAATACCACGGCCATTTCGCGGGTCTCACCGGCGGCCATGCGCTGCTCGGTGAAACAGAAGCAGTTGATCTTCTGGAAATAGATGCCGACGGTCGGCGGCGTCACGTTGTAGGACGCCTGCCCCGCGGTTTCACGCGCGGCCTGATTGACGACCTTGTAATAAGCGGTCGTCACCTCACCAATCCGCACCGTGATCTCGTTCTTTTCCGGCACGAATTTCCACGGCAGGCCAGGAATGACGTTGCCGTCGAAGCGAACCGTGATGGTGCGGTCGAGCGCCTTGCCGGGCGCGGCCTGCGCGACCTGTGTGGTGCCGCCGAAACCGGTGGTACGGCAGAACCAGTCGTAGAGCGGCACCGCGGCATAGGCGGCGCCAACCATGGCAGCGGCGAAAAATCCGCAACAAGCCGCCACAACGATGTCGCGGCGCACGTTCGGATGACGAGATGCGGTCATAGCGGGCGCACCAGCATGCCGGGCCCCTTCACCAGCGTGATGACGTAGAACAGCACGACCAGCGCGGCGAGCACCAGCGCCAGCGCGACCGAACGGCTGCGCCGCGCGCGCTTCTGCGCTTCGGTGAGGACAATCCCGTTATCATCGCGCTGGTTCATCACGGCGTCCATGACTTATGCGGCGAACCCGAGCAAAGCACCGCCCCAGCCCCGCTCGACCAGCAGGACCGCAAACAGCAGGAAAAGGTACAGGATCGAGAAGGCGAACAGATTGCGGCTCGCCCGCTCCTGCGGCGCGCGTTCGCGATAGACCTGGATGGCAAGCGCAAGCATTGCCGCGCCGGCTACAACCGACGTCACGCCATAAACTGCGCCGGCGAAACCGAGCGCCCAGGGCGCAGCACCGAGCGGCACCAGGATCAGGGTATAGATCAGGATTTGGCGGCGCGTCGTGGCGTCTCCGGCGACGACCGGCAGCATCGGCACGCCCGCCCGCGCGTAGTCGTCGGTCTTGTAAAGCGCGAGCGCCCAGAAGTGCGGCGGCGTCCAGAAGAAGATGATGAGAAACAGAACCAGCGGCTCGAGCGCCAGCGACCCGGTCGCCGCCGCCCAGCCAATCATCGGCGGAAACGCGCCGGCGGCACCGCCGATGACGATATTCTGCGGCGTGCCGCGCTTGAGCCAAGCTGTGTAGATCACCGCATAGAAGAAGATCGTGAAGGCGAGCAGCGCGGCCGAAAGCACGTTGACCATCAGGCCAAGCGTGACAACCGCAAACCCCGACAAGATCAGACCGAAAGCGAGCGCCTCACCGGGCTGCACACGGCCCGCCGGGATCGGCCGCCGCGCTGTCCGCGTCATGCGGGCATCGATATCGGCATCGTACCACATATTTAGCGCGCCGGCCGCACCGGCACCGACCGCGATGCAAAGCAGCGCGGTGAAGGCCATCACTGGATGGACATGCGCGGGCGCGATTGCGAGGCCGGTCAGCGCAGTGAAGACGACAAGCGACATCACCCGCGGCTTCATCAGACGGAAGTAATCGCCGGCTCCCGCGAGGCTCGGCTCAGCGATGTCGGGCCCGGCCTGCGGCAGCGCCGCCGCCGGCCCGAGCGGCCCGCGGTAACCTGCGCCTTCGCTGACGAGCGACATGACCGTTGCCTATCCGAAACCTATTTGATCCGCGGCAGCGTCTCGAACTGATGGAACGGCGGCGGCGACGACAGCGTCCACTCGAGCGTGGTCGCGCCTGCGCCCCACGGGTTGTTGCCGGCGACGCGCTTCTTCATGAAGGCCTCGGCAAGACCGAAGAAGAAGATCAGCACACCGATGCCGGAAATATAGGAACCGATCGACGACACATAATTCCAGCCCGCGAACGCATCCGGATAGTCGACGTAACGGCGCGGCATGCCAGCGAGGCCGAGGAAGTGCTGCGGAAAGAACACCAGGTTCACGCCGATGAAGGTGACCCAGAAGTGCAGCTTGCCGATCGTCTCGTTGTACATGTAGCCGGAAATTTTCGGGAACCAGTAGTACCAGCCACCGAAGATGGCGAACACCGCGCCGAGCGACAGCACGTAGTGGAAGTGCGCGACGACGTAATAGGTGTCCTGGAGAATGCGGTCGACACCGGCATTGGCGAGCACCACGCCGGTCACGCCGCCCACCGTGAACAGGAAGATGAAGCCGAGCGCCCACAGCATGGGCGTGCGGAACTCGATCGATCCGCCCCACATGGTGGCGATCCAGGAGAAGATCTTCACGCCGGTCGGCACCGCGATCACCATGGTGGCGGCGACGAAATAGGCCTGCGCTCCGGTCGACATGCCAACCGTGTACATGTGATGCGCCCACACGACGAAGCCGATTCCGCCGATCGCGACCATCGCATAGGCCATGCCGAGATAGCCGAACACCGGCTTCTTCGAGAAGGTCGACACGATCTGGCTAATCATGCCGAAGCCCGGCAGAATGAGAATGTAGACCTCAGGATGACCGAAGAACCAGAACAGGTGCTGGAACAGGATCGGGTCACCGCCGCCTTCGGCAGAGAAGAACGTCGTTCCCCAGTTACGGTCAGTCAGCAGCATGGTGATCGCGCCGGCGAGCACCGGCAGCGACAGCAGCAGCAGAAACACCGTCACCAGGATCGACCACACGAACAGCGGCATCTTGTGCATGGTCATGCCGGGCGCGCGCATGTTGAAGATCGTGGTGATGAAGTTGATGGCGCCGAGGATCGACGAGGCGCCGGCGAGATGCAGCGACAGGATCGCGAAATCGACCGCCGGGCCTGGATGGCCCGAGGTCGACAGCGGCGCATAGATGGTCCAGCCGGCGCCGACGCCGTTGCCGCCCGGCTCGCCCTCGACGAACAACGAGATGAGGAGCAGTGCGAACGAGGCCGGCAGCAGCCAGAACGAGATGTTGTTCATGCGCGGAAACGCCATGTCCGGCGCGCCGATCATCAGCGGCACGAACCAGTTGCCGAAGCCGCCGATCATCGCCGGCATCACCATGAAGAAGATCATGATGAGGCCGTGCGCGGTCGTGAACACGTTGAACATGTGCGCGTCGTGGAAGATCTGCATGCCGGGCTCTTGCAGCTCCATGCGCATGCCAATCGACAACACGCCGCCGATCACGCCGGCGATGAGTGCGAACACCAGGTACATCGTTCCGATGTCCTTGTGGTTCGTCGAATAGACGTACCGCCGCCAACCGGTCGGATGTCCGTGATCGTCGTGTGCGCCGTGGGCCGCTGCGTGGGTCGCCATTGTTCTCGTCCTTGAGACCGGTGTGATGTCGCCGACGTATTATATTCTATGTTTTGTATGTGTCACTTGAAGGATCACTTGACCGCTTCGGCGGCCGCAACTGTCGTTGCGCGCGCATCCGCCGTCGCCGGAGCCGGCGCGCTGCCGTCGCTCGCGAATTTCTTTTTGGCGTCGTTGAGCCACGCGGTGTAGGCGCTCTCGCTGACGACGCGCACGGCGATCGGCATGAAAGCGTGATCCTTGCCGCACAGTTCGGAGCACTGGCCGTAGTAGACGCCTTCCTTGGTCGCCTTGAACCAGGTCTCGTTGATGCGGCCCGGAATGGCGTCAATCTTGATGCCGAACGACGGCACCGCGAAGGCATGGATGACGTCGGCAGCCGTAGTCAGAACGCGCACCACCTTGTTGACCGGCACGACGACTTCATTGTCGACCGCCAGAAGACGCGGCTGGCCGGGCTTGAGATCCTTCGTCTGCACCATGAGCGAGTCGAATTCGATCTTCGCGTCCGGATAGCTGTAGGTCCAGAACCACTGCTTGCCGGTCGCCTTCACGGTGACATCGGCCTTCGGAATATCGAGTTGGAGGAACAGCAGACGGAACGACGGCACCGCGACCGCGACCAGAATGACGACCGGAACGACGGTCCAGAGCACTTCGATCAGCGTGTTGTGCGTGGTGCGCGACGGCGACGGATTGCTGCGCGCGTTGAAGCGCACCATCACGTAGACGAGCAGGAGCAACACGAAGAGCGAGATCGCCGCGATCAGCCAGACCAGGAAGGTGTGGAACGAAACGATGTCGTCCATGACCGGCGATGCGGACTGCTGTGGGCCGAGTTGCCATGGCGACGGCTGCCCCAGACCTGCCCAGGCGAGACCGCAGCCGGCCAGTACGGCACCACTTGCGACCACGATAGCGATCAGTCGATTGAATTCCCGCATCTTCGTCCGCGCTCCTTCGGCGAAAATCAGCCGCGATGGGCCCCTGTTGCCGCGCATCGCAGGCTTGATATCCGGCTCGGTCCCGCAACGCGCGGCTGCCTGCCACGGGCGTGGCGCCTTGCGTTGTCGCGCGGCGGGACGGGGGGAAATCCCGGCCTCTCAAACCACAATTCCGCGGCTGCCGCAATGCACCTTGGAACAAGGCAAATCGGCCAAGGGGATTACCCCCAGATGTCTGAAATGCGAAATATTTCGCCCCGATCGGCGGCGGTGCATGTCCACCACAATCCTGGCATTGCTTGACAAGGCAGCAGGGGCGTGACCCTGCCAGCCTACACATTATGATGGCCTGAGGCTGGCGATTCGGTTCGGCGGCGCCCCCCAAGACCGGCGTAGAGGCTCGGAATGACAGGGAATTCACGCATGGCGAAAGCCGCTCCGGCACAGCACCGCTCGTTCACCAGCGTCAGCCTCGCCGCGGCCATTTTGGCCGTCGGCGTGGCCGCGGCGCTTATCGCGGGCGGCGCGACCGCCGCCTTGGCCCAGGGCGCGGTCCGTTCCGTGCATCAAGACTGGCAGATTCGCTGTGATACCCCGCCCGGCGCCTCCGGCGAGCAATGCGCGCTGATGCAGAGCGTCACCGCCGAGGACCGGGCGAATGTCGGCCTGACCGTGATTGTCCTCAAGACCGCCGACCAGAAGAGCAAGCTGATGCGGGCGGTCGCGCCGCTCGGCGTGCTGCTGCCGTCCGGACTTGGGCTGAAGATCGACCAGACCGATATTGGACGGGCGGGCTTCGTGCGCTGTCTGCCCAACGGCTGCATCGCCGAAGTCGTGATGGACGACGAACTGCTGAAGAAACTGCGCGCGGGCAAGACCGCGACTTTCATCATATTCCAAACGCCGGAAGAAGGCGTCGGATTTCCGATGAGCCTGCGCGGCTTCGGCGAAGGCTACGACAAGCTGCCATAACCAGTTCATCGTGCTAGCGTCGCCCGCGACAATGCGGGAGTGACGACACGTGAATCTCGGCTTCATCGGCCTCGGCGACATGGGGCAACTGATCGTGCCGCGGCTGATTGAAGCCGGGCACCAAGTCACCGGCTGGAATCGTTCGCGCAGCAAGGCCGAGCCTTTGATCGCAAATGGCATGCGCTGGGCCGACACACCGCGCGCGGTCGCCGAGCAATCCGACATCGTGTTCTCGATCGTCACCGACGGCGCGGCGGTGAAGGCGGTCGCGCTCGGCCCCGACGGCATCGTCTCGGGACTGAAGAAGGGCGGCATCTACATCGACATGAGCACAATCCTGCCGAGCGACAGCCGCGAGGTCGCGGCCGCGTTCGCCAAGGCCGGCTCGATCATGCTCGACGGCCCGGTCTCAGGCAGCCCGGTCACCGTGAAGGCCGGACAGGCCTCGGTGATGATCGGCGGCGACAAAGCGGCCTACGAAAAGGTCAAGCCGGTGCTGCTCGCGATCGGTCCGAAGGTTTCGCACATCGGCGAAAACGGCATGGCCTGCCAGATCAAGATCGCGATCAATCTTCTGCTGATGGTCGAGGTCATTTGTTTCGGAGAAGCGGTCGCGCTCGCGGAGAAAGGCGGCGTCGACCGCGAGATTGCCGTCGACGCGATCCTGAAGAGCGTCGCCGCATCGCCGGTGCTCGGCTATCGTGGACCGTTCATTCTCGACGGCAAGATGCCGGCAAAGCCACTGGCCGACGTCACCCTGCAGCAGAAGGACATGACACTCGCGCTGACGCTCGGCCGCACGCTCGGCAGCCCGGTGCCGCTCGCGGCCGCCGCCAATGAACTGATGAACGCCTGCCGCGGGCTCGGCATCGACGCCAACGACTTCGTGGTGGCGCACCGCGTCTACCGCAAACTCGGCGGACAGGATTAACGCTGGAGAACAGCCATGACTTCCCAAGGCGAAAAAATCGGATCGGCACTGGCCAGAGCTATCAAAGGGACGACGACGAAAATGAAAGACGACGCTCCGGCGACCAAGATGTATCGCACCAATAAAAAGAACGTGCCGATGGTTGAGGGCCTCAAGCGCGAGGACGGCTGGGTCGACATGCAGGTGCAGTTCCTGATCGACAAGAAATCGGCCGGCTGCGACCATGTCGTCGGCTGGACGGTGCTCAAGCCCGGCGCCAGCCACGAAAGCCACCGCCATCACAACTGCGACGAGTTCTTCATCGTGCTCAAGGGCAAGGGCCACATCATCACCGAGCACGGCCTCGAGCCGTCCGGCGAAGGCGACGTGGTCTATTCGCCGCGCGACTGCTGGCACGGCTTCAACAACACGTCCGACGAAGACGTCGTGCTGGTGTGGGGCTGGATGGGCGCCGGCTCGATCGACGACTCCGGCTATCAGGTGCATCCGGAACACCACAAATGACGGCCTTCACCGACGATCCACGCATCCAGAAGGGCATGACCGCACAGCTCGCGACACGCAAGCAGCGCATCGCCGCCGGCGAAAAGCCGCTCGGCTGGAAACTGGGTTTCGGTGCGCCGGCCGCGCGGGAGCTGATGAAGATCCCTGCCCCGCTGATCGGCTACCTGATGGCGGGCGCGCAGCTTGCCTCCGGCGCGACGGTCAACGTCAAGGACTATGCAAAGCCGGTAGCCGAACCCGAAGTCGCGGTGCGGCTCGGCGGCGCGATCCTGCCCGGCTTCACGCCGGCGCGGGCACGCGCTTGCATCAATGCGGTCAAGCCCGCGATCGAAATTGCCGACCTGCACATCCCGCCCTCGGCCGATACCGTCGAGGCGATCCTCGCTTGCGACATCTATCAGCGCCACGTCGTTCTGGGTGACGCGTCGCGTGCCGGCGGCAACACCGACGGGCTTGTGGCAAGCATCATTCGGCGCGGCGCGGAAGCCGGGCGCACCGCCGAGATCGAGGCGCTGACGGGGAAAATCCCCGAACTTCTTGTCCATCTCGCCGACACGCTCGCCGCGTTTGGCGAGAAGCTCTCCGCCGGCGATCTCATCATCTGCGGCTCGGTGTTCCCGCCGCCGATGATCGAACCGGACGAAACCAGCTTTTCCTATTCGCTGGCCCCGATTGGCGAGGTTTCGGTCCGGTTCAGCCGCGAGTAGCGATCCCATGCCGACCGCCAGCCGCGCCATCGACATCCACACCCACATCATGCCGCCGCGCTGGGACGACCTCGCCTCGCGCTTCGGCATCGCCGGCTGGCCGTGGGTCAAGGAACGCTCGACCTGCGCGGCCTGCATCATGCTCGGCGACCGCGAATTCCGCGAAGTCACCGATCAGTGTTTTGCGCCGGCCCGGCGCATCGCCGACATGGACACCGAGCACGTGCATCGGCAGTTGCTGTCGCCGATCCCGGTGCTGTTCTGTTACTGGGGCTCGCCGGAAGCGACCGACGAGTTCGCGCGCATCCAGAACGACTACATCGCCAAGTGCGTCGCCGACCATCCACAGCGATTTCTTGCCTGCGGGACCGTCGCCATGCAGGCGCCGAAACTCGCGATCCGCGAGCTGCAACGCATCAAGTCCATGGGTTTCCAGGCGGTCGAGATCGGCACCAACATCATGGGCCGTTATCTCGACGATCCTTCGGTGGTCGAGGTGCTGGAAGCGGCTTCCGAACTCGGTCTCGCCGTGTTCGTGCATCCCTGGGATTCGATCGGCGAGGACCGGCTCAAGGCCTATTACCTGCCGCACATGGTGACGCTACCGGCCGACACGGCGGCGACCATCGCGCGGCTGATTTTCGGCGGCGTGCTTGACCGGCTGCCGAAACTGCGGATCGGTTTCTCGCATGGCGGCGGCAACTTTTTGCCCCTGCTCGCGCGCATCGACCACGGGTTCAGGGTCCGCAAGGAACCGAAGATTCACATCAGCAAGCCGCCGAGCAGCTATCTGCACCGGCTCTATTTCGACTCGATCACTCACGATCCGGGACTGATCGAATTCATGTGCGAGCGGGTCGGCAGCCATCGCGTCATGATGGGCAGCGACTATCCCTTCGACATGGGCATCGAACATCCGATCGATTTTCTCTCCGAAGCGAATCTCACGGACGCCGAGCGTGAAAATATCTTGTTCCGTACGGCGGAAGACTTTCTTGGCCTTGCCAACGCAAGGGCCGCGTGATGCCCGCGATCCTGTCGAAAGACGAGATCGCGCCGAAGCTCGATTTCGCGCGGCTGATCCCGGCGCTCGCGCAGGGCTTTAAGGATTTCCACGCCGGCAAGGCGCGCGTTGCGCCGATCACCAATATCGACCTGCCGGACGTGCGCGGCGAGATGCATATCAAGCCGGGCTATATCAGTGACGGCGACCATGTCTGCGTGAAGATTGCGACGTGCTACTACGACAATCCCGCCAAGGGACTGCCGACCCGCGACGGCGTCATCGTCCTCGCCAATCGCCGCACCGGGCAGATCGAGGCCGTGCTGTGCGACGGCGGTCTCATCACCGACATGCGCACGGCGGGTGCAAGCGCGGTCGCGGTAGACGCGTTGGCCAAGCAAGGCGCGGTGACACTCGGGCTTGTCGGCGCCGGAACGCAGGCGCTATGGCACGCCCGCGCCATCCGCCATGTGCGGCCGCTAACGCAGATCGCCGTGTGGGCGCGGCGGCCGGAGCAGGCTGAAAAACTTGCGCGCGAGCTTGCCGCCGAGCTTGGCGTTTCGGCGCGGGCGGCATCGCTCGACGAGACCGCCGCAAGCGACGTGGTGGTGACGGCGACGCCCGCCAACGCGCCGATCCTCACCGGCGAGACGCTGTCTGCCGGCGCGATGGTCGTTGCGATGGGCGCCGACGCGGCCGGCAAGCGCGAGCTTGGCGCAGGCATCGCCGATCAGGCTACGCTGATCGTTGCCGACAGCCTGAAACAATGCCGCGCGGTCGGCGAGCTGCAGTGGCACCCCGACACGAAAAAGCGCGTGGTCGAACTTGGCGCGGTGCTCGCCGGCGCGGCTCCCGGCCGGCAGTCGCCGAGGGAGGTCATTATTTTTGATTCGACCGGCGTGGCGTTTCAGGACGTCGTCGGTGCCGCGGCGGTCATCGGCGGCTGAACCGCCCTCGCCAAATCGCCACGACGGGCTTATCTAACGGGGCAGACCAGTGGAGACTGTCATGGATAAATCGACCACCTCCCTGATCGACCGCGCCGGGCTCGACCGTGGCCGCGTCGCCAAGATCATTTCGCGCGGCCTCGACGGCGCCGACGACGGCGAGCTGTTTCTCGAATACCGCCAGTCGGAAGCGCTGGTGTTCGACAACGGCCGGCTCAAACAGGCGACCTACGACACCGGCCAGGGGTTCGGCCTGCGCGCGGTCAAGGACGAGGCAGTCGGCTACGCGCATGCCTCCGACATGTCGGAGGCCGCCATCGCGCGCGCGGCGGAGGCGGTGCGCGCGGTGAAAGGCGGCCACACCGGCACTTACACCGACGCCCCTGCCCGCACCAACGCTAAGCTCTATGGTGACGACAATCCGCTCGGCACACTGGCCTTCGACGCCAAGGTCAAGCTGCTCGAACAGATCGACGCCTATGCGCGCGCGAAAGACCCGCGCGTGCGGCAGGTGTCGGCCAGCATCGCGGCGACCTGGCAAGTCGTCGAAATTCTCCGCGCCGACGGCGAAACCTACCGTGACGTGCGGCCGCTGGTGCGCATGAGCGTATCGGTCATGGTCGGCGACGGCGACCGTCAGGAGACCGGCAGCTACGGTTGTGGCGGCCGCGAAGGCTTCGAGCGTTTCGTCGCCACCGACGCCTGGCATGGCGCGGTCGACGAAGCGGTGCGCCAGGCGCTGGTCAATCTCGGCGCGGTCGCTGCGCCGGCAGGCGAGATGGATGTCGTGCTCGGCTCGGGCTGGCCCGGCGTGATGCTGCATGAGGCGGTCGGCCACGGGCTCGAGGGCGATTTCAACCGCAAGAAGACGAGCGCCTTCGCCGGCCTGATGGGCCAGCAGGTAGCGGCCAAGGGCGTCACCGTGGTCGACGACGGCACCATCGCGTCGCGTCGCGGCTCGCTGTCGATCGACGACGAAGGCACGCCGACCAACCGCACCGTCCTGATCGAGGACGGCATCCTCGTCGGTTACATGCAAGACCGGCAGAATGCACGATTGATGAAGATGACGCCGACCGGCAACGGCCGACGCGAAAGCCACGCCCATGTGCCGATGCCGCGCATGACCAACACTTACATGCTCGCAGGCCAGCATGCGCCGGAAGAAATCATTGCTTCGGTGAAGAACGGACTCTATGCGGTCAATTTCGGCGGCGGCCAGGTCGACATCACCTCGGGCAAATATGTGTTCCAATGTACCGAGGCCTATAAGATCGAGAACGGCAAAGTCACGGCCCCGGTCAAGGGCGCGATGCTGATCGGCAACGGGCCGACCGACCTGCACCGCATTACGATGGTCGGCAACGACTTCGCGCTCGATCCCGGCATCGGCACCTGCGGCAAGAACGGTCAGGGTGTGCCGGTCGGCGTCGGCCAGCCATCACTGCGGATGGACCGCATCACGGTCGGCGGGACGGGTTGATCTCGACATTGTCATGGCCGGGCTTATCCCGGCCATCACGACTTCAATCAACTTCAAGACGTGGATGCCCGGCACAAAGCCGGGCATGACAGGGAATTACCGCACCACGCCCGAGATGCAGCACGGCTTGCGGCGCGGGCGCTTGATCTGATCCTTCAGATAGCAGCGCGGCGCGGCGCTGATGTAGCCCTTGCGCACGTAAGTCCACGCCCTACAACGGCCGTCCTTCTCGCAAGCCGCCTTGCAAACCTCGCCGGTCGGATCGCTCGGCACATCAAAATACCGATAGTCGCCGCCGAAGCGGTCGGTCGAGAACTCGATCTCACGGGCGCGCCGTTCGACCACCCCTGCTCCGCGAACACCGGAGATGCAGCAGTCACGCTCGACCGGAGCCGGGACCGAACTCTTGAGCCAGCACGTCGCCGGTTGCCGGTCCGTACGCGGATAGGAGAACGCCCAGGCGCGGCACCGGTTGTCGCGCTCGCAGCGGGTGGCGCAAACCGTCGGGTCGCCATTGCGGATCTGGAAGCTGGCGTAATCGCCGCCGGGCCGGTCGTAGCCGCTCTGCGCGAACGCGCCGCCGGTCATGAAGACCAGCGCCGCCGCAACCAGAACTACCCGAAATCCAGCTGCCAAACCTGAAACTCCCGCTGGCCAGACACTAGTGTGGCGTCTCGCAATTGCCGGCGACACTCGCTGCGAGCTCGGATCGGCAATTCGGAAGCGGGACACTAGCCGGTCCGCCGGGCGATTGCACCCCGCGCGCCTTTGCAGGTGCAGCATGACAACCGCCGGGTTGCGCGTCAAAATCCGCCACCGCTGCGAGAGACACCTTTGCCGGGTCCTTTCAACAATCGGTCCATGCTGCGCACGCTGCGCGGCCAGTACCGGGCTGGCCTTTGATCGCCGGCGTCAGCACGCTATTGGCCCGCGGGCGACGGCTGCTGCCGGCCGACCCATGGGACGCGGCGACCTTGCTGCTGTTCGCCGGTCTTGCCGTGCTCGCGGTTGCGACGCTCGGCGACTACGCAATCTCCAATGACGAGGAAGTCCAGCGCCGCTACGGCGAATTGATCCTCGAATATTATCGCAGCGGATTTCGCGACCAGGCGCTGTTCCACCTGAGGGATCTTTATCTCTATGGCGGCCTGTTCGACACCGTCGCGGTTCTGACCGAGCGCATGCTTCCGGGCGTCGAGCCCTATGCGATCCGGCATCTCCTTTGCGCGGCGACCGGCCTCGGCGGCATCGCCGCAACGGTGGCGACGGCGCGGCTCGTCTCCGGCCCGCGGGCGGGATTGATTGCCGCCATGGTCCTCGCCGCGTGCGGGCCCTGGTACGGCGCGATGTTCAATCACACCAAGGACATTCCGTTCGCCGCGGCGATGGCGGGCGGTCTTTTTTTTCTGCTGCGCGCGGCGCGGCAGCTTCCGAAGCCGCGGCGCCGTGACGTGATCCTGTTTGGCGTCCTGCTGGGCGCCGCGCTCGGCATTCGCGTGCTGGCGCTGTTGCTGGTCGGCTACGCCGGCCTCGCCGTGGCAATGCGGACCGCGATTGCGCGCAACACGACATGGCAGGCACGGCTGCGCTTCTTCTCGGATTTGGTTGTCGCGCTCGTACCCGCCTTCGTCATCGCCTATGTCATCATGATCCTGGCCTGGCCCTGGGCGGGGCTGGCGCCGCTCAATCCGATCCGCGGGCTGATCGATTTCGGCAATTTTCACTACGAAATCCGGACCATTCTCGGCGGCCAGGTTTACGAGATGGCGACGGTACCACGCTGGTATGTGCCGGCCTATCTGCTCATCAAGCTGCCGCTCGTCATGATCGTCGGCATGGCAGCCGCGCTGTTCGTGCTGATGGCCGGGTGGCGCGGCATGCCACGAGACAGCCGTTTCTGCGACATCGCTCTGATTACGGTCGCCGCAGTCTTTCCAGTGCTGTGCGAGGTGATTCAACGCGGGCCGGCCTTCACCGGCTTGCGTCATTTTCTGTTCGTCGTTCCGGCGCTCGCGGCACTGGCCGGTGTCGGCTTCGATGCAATGCTAACGACGCTGGCGGCGTGGCGGCCAGTCGCCGCGCGGCTCGCCTTCGCAACGCTCGGCGTCGTGTTGCTGTGGAACGCGGTGCAGCTCGTCCGCCTGCATCCGCACCAGTACCTGTTCTATAATCCTCTGGTCGGCGGACTTGCAGGCGCGGCCGAGCGTTACGTGACGGACTACTGGGTCAACATCATGCCAGAGGCCGTCGACCAGCTCGAAGCCTACGTGGCACAACTCGACGGCCGCGGCGGCCATCCGCAACGCTACACCGTCGCAGTCTGCGGCGAGCGCGTCCCGTTCGAGGCCGAAGCCAACAGCCGTCTCGAATGGACGCCGGACTGGCAGCGGGCCGAGTTTTTCATCGCGCCGACGCACATGGCCTGCGACCGCGCCCTGCAGGGTCGCGTGATCGCAAATATCGACCGGCTCGGCGCGCGGATCGGCGTCGTCAAGGACCGGCGCGACATCCTGCGTAACGACATCGCGCGGCGGCCGTAGTGGCCGACAAAAACGTTGCGCCCGCCGGTGGGGCCAGCGGGCGCTGATCCGGACGCAAGAGGGGATGATTGCGCAAACCCGGATCGGGCGGCCGATTGAGAGGGCTCGGCCGCTGTCTCGTGAGGGATCCTCAGATCATCGCGCGAACCGAGCGGGTCGGCGCGGGCCGCGGCAGCGTCGAACCGGCGATTGCGGTGCTATCGGCGGGCGGCACGATCGAAATCGCCGCAAGATTGCGGTTGACCCGGCGTTCCGCGGCCCGCTCCTGCAACAGTTCGGTCGGGTCTTCCCAGATCGGGCTGGAAAAAGCGTCGCGCAGATCCGCGTGATTGATGCCCATGTCGGCCAGCATGTGCCGGTCGAGCCCGGCAAGCGCGTGGGCGTGCTGGCGGTTGCGATACGCACGCCCGACGATCTTCAGCGCTGAAACTGCCGCCAGAACGACGGCCGACAGAGCCCGGCTCAAAGAGCCCAAGGCGATCGGAAGAACGGGATAGGTTGTGTGCGCAGACATGGGATTCTCCTGTCAGTTGGCGTCTTCCGGCGACAATTGGCCCACCGGTGGACCCGAACCACCCGAAATCCCCACCCGAAATCTCAGGAAGCGGCGGGACCATGCGCCCAAAAAATTGATTAGTGAAACGAATGTTTTTCATCCAACCAATGAAAATTGATGATATAAAGTCTGGCCGCCAACCGAGGGCCTTTTGCCGTGACCGCGCTGATTGACGTCGACCAGCTCCGCACCTTTATCGCCATCGCCGAGACCGGCAGCTTTACGCGCGCTGCCGAGGTCGTGAACAAGACACAGTCGGCGGTCTCGATGCAGATGAAGCGCCTTGAAGAGCGGCTCGACCGCCCGATTTTCGCGCGCGACGGCCGCGCTTCGAAACTGACCGAAGACGGCGAGCGCCTGCTCGATTACGCGCGGCGTATCGTCAAGCTCAACATGGAAACGCTCGCCGCGTTTTCCGATGCCGAATTGTCGGGCCGGGTTCGGCTCGGCGTACCGGACGATTACGCAGACCGTTATCTGCCGGAGATCATGGCGCGGTTCTCGCGCGCCTATCCCGGCGTCGAGCTGACAGTCACGTGTGAACCGTCGGTTGATCTGCTCGAGCGCATCGACGGCAACGATCTCGACCTCGCCATCATTACCGACTGCGAAAGCAAGCGTGCCTCAGAAACCTTCCGCCGCGAGCGGCTGTTGTGGGTCGCGTCGAACCGCCATCCGACCCATATGGAAGAGCCGGTGCCGCTCGCGCTCGGCCGGCCGACCTGCAGCTGGCGCCGCGCGGCGATCGAGCGGCTCGACTCGATCGGCCGCCCCTACCGCGTCCTCTACACCAGCTCGAACGCCGGCGCCGTCGCGGCGGCGGTGCTGTCGGGCCTCGCCGTGTCGATCATGCCGGAGTCCGGGCTGCGCACCGGAATGCGCGTGCTGACGCCGGCCGACGGGTTTCCGGAACTTTCGTCGTGCCGGATCGGGTTGGTGCGCAATTCGCACGAAAGCTCGACGCTTGCCGACGCGCTTGCCGAGCACATCATATCGTCGCTCGACAACCTCTCGGAACAGCAGGCGGCCGAATAGCCGCCGTCAACTCAGCTCGGCGCCGGTCGCGTTGAGAACGCGGACGAGATCCTTCGTCGCCAACTGGATTTGCAGGCCGCGGCGGCCGCCGTTGACGTAGACCGACGGGAACGCGAGCACGGTCTTCTCCAGATACACGACGACCGGCTTTTTCTGGCCGAACGGGGATATGCCACCGATGTGATAGCCGGTGATCCGCTCGGCTTCGACCGGCGGCAGCATCGCGGCGGCCTTGGCCTTGGCTGCTTCGGCGAGCTTCTTGAAGTTGACGTCGCGGTTCGACGGCATCAGCACGCAGGCGACCTGCTCGTCGACTTTCGTCATCAGCGTCTTGAGCAGCCGGATCGGCAGCACGCCAAGCGAGCGCGCCGCGTGCAGGCCGATATTCTCGGCCGACGGATCGTACTGATACTCGTGCAGGGTGAAAGGGACGCTGGCCCTTTCGAGCACCTGCGTCGCGGGTGTGCTGGCCATCGCGGTTGTCAGTCGATCAAAACGAAAGGCTATTCAGTATGCGTATTCGTTATAGATCGGTTCGACCGAGTTGTTCCAGCGGTTATGGAAGTTTTCCAGCAGTTCCTCGGCCGGCGTGATCCCACGGCCGATGATCTCCTCGAGCGGCCGCAGGAACCCCGTCTCGTCGCGCCCATTGTTGTCGAGGCGGTTGCGCCGCCGCAGTCCGGAAAGAGCAAGCCGCACGGTTTCCTGGGCCAGCGTATAGACATTGGTGTTGCGGATGACAGCCTTGAAGCCGAGCTTCGGCACATCGTCCCGCAGCTTCTGGCGCTCGGCCGCGTTCCAGTCCTTGACCAGATCCCAGGCCGCCTCGAGCGCATCCTCGTCATAGAGCAACCCGACCCAATAGGCGGTCAGCGACGGCAGCCGGCGCCACGGGCCTGAATCCGCGCCGCGCATTTCGAGATAACGCTTGAGCCGGACTTCCGGGAAAATCGTGCTCAGGTGATTGGCCCAGTCGGAAATGCTGGCGCGCTCGCCCGGAGCGCCGGGCAGCTTTCCAGCCAACAGGTCGTGGAAGGACTGGCCCGACACGTCCAAATACCTGTCGCCGCGCTTGAGGAAATACATCGGTACGTCGAGCGCATAGTCGACATAGCGCTCGAAACCCATGCCGTCCTCGAAGGCGAACGCCAGCATGCCGGAACGGTCGGGATCGGTGTCGGTCCAGATATGCGAGCGGAACGACAGCATGCCGTTCGGCTTGCCTTCGGTGAACGGCGAGTTGGCGAACAGCGCGGTCGCGACCGGCTGCAACGCGAGCGAGACACGCAGCTTCTTCACCATGTCGGCTTCGGAGGCAAAATCGAGATTGGTCTGGACCGTGCAGGTCCGGTACATCATGTCGATGCCGAGCGTGCCGACCTTCGGCATGTAGGCGGTCATGATCTTGTAGCGGCCTTTCGGCATTACCGGCATGTCGGCGCGCGTCCAGTCCGGCGTCATGCCGATGCCGAGAAAGCCGATGTCGAGGGGCTTGGCCACTTCGCGCAACTGCGCGAGATGCGCCATCAGTTCCGAACAGGTCTGATGCACGGTCTCGACCGGAGCACCGGAGAGTTCGAACTGGCCGCCGGGTTCGAGCGAGATTGCGCCACCGCCGGTCACATCGAACATGCCAATGATGTTCTCGCCCTCCATGATCGGCTCCCAGCCGAGCAGGAGTTGCATGCCCTCGAGCAGCTTGCGGATACCGCGCGGTCCCTCATAGGGAACCGGCCGGCGATCCTTCAGACCGAACGCGAACTTCTCGTGCTCGGTGCCGGCGCGAAACTGCGCCTTCGGCTTGTTGCCGGCCTCAAGCCACGCGACGAGTTCGTCGCGCGTTTCGATCGGCGTCATATCGATCTGGTCACGAGCCATGCAGGGTCCGGCACTTAAAAGGTCGGCGACCATATACGCAGGTCGCCTCGGGGAGCAATCAGCGCAATCTGAAAGGACTGGCAGCCATGCCGGTTGGAAGGGACGGGATGCGCTCCCGCAACGTCGATTTCAGATGGTGGCAGGCAGCGGCCGTTTCAAGCCGGGCGCGGCCACAGCGCCCGCGCGGCGGCAACGGCCACCAACATGCCTGCAAGCTGCGCGGTGACGAACCCCGGCACGCCGGCCGGGGCGATGCCGGAAAAGGTGTCGGTCAAAGCCCGCCCGATCGTCACCGCGGGATTGGCGAAGGAGGTCGAGGCGGTGAACCAATAGGCCGCAGTGATGTAGAGGCCGACCGCATAGGGTACCGCCGTGGGCTGGCGGGCGACGCAGCCGAAAATCGTGAGCAGCAGACCGAAGGTGGCGATGCCTTCGGCGAACCATTGCGCCGGACCGCTCCGGACGTGCTGGGACACTTGCCAGACCGGCAGTTCGAACATGACGTGGGCGGCCCACACGCCGATCAGCCCGCCGGCGATCTGCGCAGCGATGTAGAGGCCCGCGTCGGACGTCGGCAATTCGTGCCGCAGCGTGAAGGCAACGGTGACCGCAGGATTGAAATGCGCGCCAGACACCGGACCGAAGATCAGGATCAGTACGACAAGAATGGCGCCGGTCGGAATGGTATTCCCGAGCAGCGCGATGGCGACATTCCCGCCGGCGAGCTTCTCAGCCATGATGCCGGAGCCGACCACGGTGGCGAGCAACATCCCGGTGCCGAGCGTCTCGGCGAACAACCGGCGCGACAACGGTTCTTTCATTTGGGCTCGCTCACGAGCCGGTTTTCGCGAGCGCCGTTGCGCCGTCTTCCTTGCCGATCGCCTTGAGCTTGGCGGCCAGCGTCAAGCGGTCGAGCTTGTCGAGCGGCAAGGCGAGAAACAGTTCGATCCGCCGGCTCAGCATCCGGTACGCTTCTTTGAAGGCGAAGGCGATCTCCGCCTCCGTGCCGGTCGCCTCGGCGGGATCGGGCACGCCCCAATGCGCGGTCATCGGCTGGCCAGGCCAGATCGGACATGACTCGCCGGCAGCGTTGTCGCAGACGGTGAAGACAAAATCGAGCGGCGGTGCGTCGGGCCTGGCGAACTCCAGCCACGACTTCGAGCGGAAGCCGGACGTGTTGTAGTTCAGCTTCTGCAGCAGTTCGAGCGTACGCGGATTGACATCGCCCTTGGGCTGGCTGCCGGCGCTGAAACCACGGAAACGGCCGCGGCCTTCGCGGTTCATGATCGCTTCGGCAATGACGGAACGCGCCGAATTGCCGGTGCAGAGAAACAAAACGTTGTAAACGCGGTCACTCATGACAGCCTCTCTAGCAGCAGGCCGACGCGGGCGCCGGCGCGCAGCACGACTTGGTCTCCGTAGACTTGCCAGCGTCTAACGTTTTGGCGCCGACGGTGCGCGCCTCGCGCTCACCGGTTCCGTCGCCATAGACGATGCTTTCGCCGGTGGTGTGGAAGGTTTCCCAGGCGATGCCGGAGGGGTCGTCGATCCAGGATTTTTCCGACTTGGCGTAGCAACAGGCCGTCTCGCCCTGCTCGATGACCGGCCCGCCGGCCGTTTGCAGACGGCCGTAGACCTGCGCCAGCTCGGCTTTGTCCTCGACCTGAATGCCGAGATGATCGAGGCCCGGCGCGCGTCCGCGCGCGGAGATGGCGAAGTTTACCCGCGGGTCGTCGAGCATCCACTTGGCGTAGTCGGTCTTGACGACCGACGGCGTCGCGTCGAACAACGCCGAATAGAAACCGATCGATTTCGCAAGATCCTCGACGGCGACGTGAACATGCAGACGTTTCATCGGTCGTCTCCTCAGACGGGCTGTTTCTTGCGTGTAGCGGACGGCTTGCAGGCGGTGACAGGCGCGCACTTTTCCAACGCGCCGCCGCAGCAATTCTCGGTGAGATAGGCGACCAGCGCGTTCATGGCGTCGAACCGCGCTGCGTAGATCATCGAGCGGCCGGCGCGCTGCACGGTGACGAGACCCGCCTCGCGCAGCCGGTCGAGATGAAAGGTCAGCGCGTTCGGCGCGATCAGCAGCCGCGCTGCGATTTCGCCGGCGGCCATGCCGTCCGGCCCCGCCTCGACCAGCAGGCGGAAGACGTCGAGCCGGTTTTCCTGCGCGAGCGCGGACAGGGTTGCCAGAGCATCGGGCTTTTTCATACTTCAATGATCGCTGAAATATCCGGGCTTGTCAAGAATATTTCAGTAAAAACTGAAATATTTGCGGAGAACACGAGGACCGCGGCCGCGACGGTCTGTGGTAGAAGCGCACCCGTCCGCAAAATCGTCTCCCCGTCGATCTATCGCCGTCATGCCCGAATTCACGCCGCATCAAGACAAGGCCATTCGCACGGTTGCCGACTGGCTCAATGCCGGCCCGGGCAGCAATGGCACGCCGCAGGTATTCCGCCTGTTCGGCTATGCGGGCACCGGCAAGACCACGCTGGCGCGCCATATCGCCGATGGCGTCGATGGCGACGTCAAGTACGCCGCCTTCACCGGCAAGGCGGCCTCGGTGATGCGCGCCAAGGGCTGCGATGGTGCTTCCACCATTCACAGCCTGATCTACCGGACCCGCGAAAGCGACGATGAAATGCCGAGCTTCGATTTATGGGATGAAGCGCCGGCCTCGAAAGCCTCGCTCATCATCATCGACGAGTGCTCGATGGTGGACGCCGAACTCGGACGCGATCTGCTGTCGTTCGGGGTACCTTTGCTGGTGCTCGGCGACCCGGCACAATTGCCGCCGATCCAGGGCGGCGGGTTCTTCACCGAGGCGGAGCCGGACGCCATGCTGACCGAGGTGCATCGTCAGGCGGCGAACGATCCAATTGTGCGCCTGTCGATGCAGGTGCGCACAGGCGAGACCCTCACGCCCGGTGACTACGGACAAACGCAGGTGGTGCGCCGCGGCGATCTCGATCCAAAGCGCGTCATCGACGCCGATCAGGTCCTTGTCGGGCGCAACGTCACGCGCCGCGCGTACAATGCCCGCATGCGCGAACATCGCGGCTTTGAAGACATGATGCCCGCCGCAGGCGACAAACTGGTCTGCCTGCGTAACAACCGCAAGAAAGGTCTGTTCAACGGCGGCTTGTGGACGGTGAAGCAGCGCACCGCGCGCAAGCGCAGCAGCAAGATCCCGACCGGAATCTTGTCAATGCGGCTGCTGCCGGACGACGACAGCGGCATGCGCGGCATCAAGGTGTCGGTGCGGCCGGAATGCTTCACGGGCGGCATCGAAGAGATCGACTGGCCGCGCCGCAAGCCCTACGACGAATTCGACTACGGCTATGTGCTCACCGTCCACAAGGCGCAAGGCTCGCAGTGGGACGATGTCGTGCTGTTCGACGAATCCTTTGCATTCCAGGACAGTCGCGAGCGTTGGCTCTATACCGGCATCACGCGGGCCGCGAGACGGCTGACGGTCGTAGTCTGATTAGGCCGCCTCTTTGGCCCGTGCCGGTGGGAAGCGCTGATAGAACCGCTCGTCGCTCGCCGCCATGTCGATCAGCAGCTTGTTCGGCGCAAAGCGCTTGCCGTGCTTTTTCTCAAGTGTCTTGCACAATGCAACGAAGGCCGCCGTCCCCATCATGTCGATGTAGGACAGCGTGCCGCCTGAATAGGGCGCGAAACCGAAGCCGAGGATTGAACCGACATCGGCCTCGCGCACGTCGGTAACGACACCGTCCTCGACCGTGCGCGCCGCCTCGAGCGCCTGAGTCACGAGGAAGCGCTGCTTCAGCTCCTCGACATCGAGCGCATCGATTTCGTCGCGGGAGAGCTGCTTCGGCTGCAGGTCGGCAAGGCCCGGCCACAGCCGCTTCGGTCCACCCTGCGGGTAGTCGTAGAAACCCTTGCCGTTCTTGCGGCCCATGCGGCCGTTCTTCTCGACCATGTCTTCGGCGAGCTTCATCTGCGCCGGCGGGATGATCCCCTTGCCGAGATCGGCCTCGGTCGCACGCAGGATGCGCAGGCCGAGATCGAGCCCGGTCTCGTCGTTGAGCGACAGCGGGCCGACCGGCATTCCGGCCATGCGCGCGGCGTTCTCGATCATCGCCGCCGGGATGCCCTCGAGCAGCATCAGGTGGCCTTCCTGGATGTAGTTGAGCACGCAGCGGTTGGCATAGAAGCCACGCGAGTCGTTCACCACGATGGGCGTCTTGCGGATGACGCGGACGAAATCGAGCGCGGCGGCAAGCGCCTTGTCGCCGGTCTTCTTGCCGAGAATGATCTCGACCAGCAGCATGCGGTCGACCGGCGAGAAAAAGTGGATGCCGATAAAACGGCCCGCGTCGCCGAAACTCTCGGCGAGCGAGGTGATCGGCAGGGTCGAGGTGTTCGACGCAAAGACAACGTCCTTGCCGATCGCGGCCTTCGCCTTTTCAAATGCTTCGGCCTTGACCTTGCGGTCCTCGAATACGGCCTCGACGATGAGGTCGCAGTCCTTCAGTGCCGCATAATCGGCGGCGGGCGTAATCTTCGCGAGCAGCGCGTCGCGTTCGTCGCCCTTCATGCGGCCCTTGGCGACGCGGTCGCTCAACTGCTTGTGGAGCGCCGCCTTGCCCTTGTCGGCAGCCTCCTGGTCGCGGTCGATGACGACGACATCGAGCCCGGCGAGCGCGCTCACATGCGAAATGCCCATGCCCATGAAGCCGGCGCCGAGCACGCCGATCTTTTTCAGTTTCGTCGCCGGCACGCCGGCGGGCCGGCGCGCGCCCTTGTTGAGTTCCTGCATCGACACGAACAGCGTGCGGATCATCGCCGCCGCCTCCGGCGAGCGCAGGATTTTGGCGAACCAGCGCGATTCCACCCGCAGCGCGAGATCCATCGGCAGTTGCAGGCCCTCGTAGATCACCTGCAGCAACGCGCGAGCCGCCGGGTAGTTGTCGTAGGTCTCGCGGCGGTAGATCGCATTGGCCGGCGGAAATACCATCATGCCGGCCTTGGAATAGACCGGGCCGCCCGGCAGCTTGAAGCCGTCGATGTCCCAAGGCGCCTTGGCCTTGCCGCCCGCCTTGATCCACTCTTTAGCGGTCTTGATGAGATCGTCGGGTGCGACGACGTTGTCGACGAGCTTCATCCCCTTGGCGCGGTCGAGCTTGAGCTGGTCGCCCTTGAGCAACATCTGCATCGCGTCGGCCGGCGCCAGCATCCGCGCAACGCGCTGGGTGCCACCGGCGCCGGGAAACAGGCCAACCTTGATCTCCGGCAGGCCGACCCGCGTCTTTGGATTCTGCGCCGCGATGCGATGGTGACAAGCGAGCGCCAGCTCGAAACCGCCGCCGAGCGCGGTGCCGTTGATCGCCGCGACCCACGGCTTGCCGCAAGTCTCGATGCGGCGGTAAAGCTGCGAGAGCTTGCGGCTTTCCTCGAACAGCGTCGCCGCAGCCGCTTCCGCGCCCTGCTGCTTCTCCATATGCGCGAACGCACCGACCAGCTTTTCCAGCATGGTGAGATCGGCACCGGCACAGAAGGTGTCCTTGCCCGAGGTCACGACCGCGCCCTTCACGCTCGCATCGCCCGCGAGTTTTTCGACGATACCGCCGAGTTCTTCGATCACGTCCATGTCGATGACATTCATCGACTTGCCGGGGCTGTTCCAAGTCACCAGCGCGATGCCGTCGGCGTCGGTTTCGACAGTGAAATTGGTCATGACTTCGCTCCTGGCGGTTCCTCTCAGGCGTAGGGTTCGCCGTTGTTGCGGGTAAAGCGCATGCCGTTGCCGTCGCGCTCCACCTTCATGTCGATGTCGGAATAGTGAGCGCGCTCGGTCGGCGCACGGGTTCCGACCTCAAGAACGAGCGCGTCGAGATCCGACCTGTTGACGAGATGATGTCCGTTCGGCACGCCAGCCCTGAAGCCCGCGCAGTCGCCGGCCTTCAGCAGCGTTTCGCCATCGTCCTCGACCAGCACAAGTTCGCCGTCCAGAACATAGACAAACTCGTCTTCGTTCTCATGCCAGTGCCGCAACGCGGATGCCGCACCCGGCTTGAGGCGCGTCAGATTGACTCCGAACTGCGTCAGACCGGCGACATTGCCCAAAACAATTTTTTCACGGCCGAGCGTCACTTTGTCGTGGGGCGGCGGATAAATTGTTTCCGTCCGCACCTTCGCCTTCGCGATGTCGATTTTCGGCATCTTCGTCAGACACGCTCAAGAATGGTCGCGGTGCCCATGCCGGCGCCGATGCACAACGTAATGAGCGCGGTTTTGGCGTTGCGGCGCTCCATTTCGTCGATCGCCGTGCCGAGGATCATGGCACCGGTCGCGCCGAGCGGGTGGCCCATCGCGATGGCACCGCCGTTGACATTGACCTTGGCAGGATCGAGATCGAACGCCTGCAAATAGCGCAGCACCACCGAGGCGAAGGCTTCGTTGACTTCGACCAGGTCGATGTCGTCGAGCGTCATGCCGGTTTTCTTCAAGAGTTTCTGCGTCACATCGACCGGGCCGGTCAGCATCATCGCCGGCTCCGAACCGATATTGGCGAAGGCCTTGATGCGAACGCGCGGTTTGAGGCCCGCGGCCTTGCCTGCATCCTTGCTGGCGATCAGCACGGCGGCCGCGCCATCGACGATGCCGGACGAATTGCCGGCGTGATGGACGTGATTGACCGCCTCGATTTCGGGATGCGACTGCACCGCGACGGCATCGAAGCCGCCCATCTCGCCCATCTGCACGAAGGACGGCTGCAACTGCGCCAGCGACTGCATCGTCGTGTCGGGCCGCATGTGCTCGTCCTTGCCGAGGATCGTCAGCCCATTGCAGTCTTTCACCTTGATGACCGACTTGTCGAAACGGCCTTCGCCCCAGGCTTTGGCGGCGCGTTTCTGGCTTTCGACCGCGTAGGCGTCGACGTCATCGCGGGTGAAGCCGTATTTGGTCGCGATCAGATCGGCGGAAATGCCCTGCGGCATGAAATAGCTCGGCACGGCGATGGACGGATCGACCGGCCAGGCGCCGCCGGAGGCGCCGATGCCGACGCGGCTCATCGATTCGACGCCGCCGCCGATCGTCATATCGTGCTGACCTGACATCACCTGCGCGGCAGCAAAATTGATCGCGTCGAGCCCGGAAGCACAAAAGCGGTTGATCTGCACGCCCGGCACGTTTTCGTCGTAGCCGGCCTTGAGCGCGGCGACGCGCGCGATGTCGCCGCCGGCCTCGCCGACCGGATCGACGCAGCCGAGCACCACGTCGTCGACAATGTCGGAGGCCAGCCCGTTGCGCTCCTTGATGGCGCCGAGTGCCTGGCTCGCCAGTTCCAGCGCCGTGACCTCGTGCAGCGAACCGTCTTTCTTGCCGCGGCCGCGCGGCGTGCGGACATGGTCGAAAATATAGGCGTCGGGCATTGGGGTCTCCTCGGACCTCTCCTGCGCGCCCCTAAAGACTGCGCGCGATCAGCAATTTCATGATCTCGTTTGTACCCGCATAAATGCGAAAAACGCGTGAATCGCGATATAGCCGCGAGATCGGATACTCGTCCATATAACCATAGCCGCCGAACAGTTGGAGGCAGCGATCGATCACTTCTGAGCACGTGTCGGTAAGGCGATACTTCGCCATCGAGGCGGTGACAGTATCCAGATCGCCGGCGACGTGGCGTTCGATGCAGTAGTCGAGGAACACTTTGGCGATGGTCGTTTCGGTCTTGCACTCGGCGAGTTCGAACTGGGTGTTCTGGAATTCGATGATGGATTTTCCGAACGCCTTGCGCTGCTTGACGTAATCGACCGTGAGCGCGATGGCGCGCTCCATCATGGCGACCGCATGGAGGGCGACGATCAACCGCTCCTGCGGCAGTTCCTTCATGAGCTGGTAGAAGCCCTGCCCCTCCTCGGTGCCGAGCAGGCTGTCGGCGGGAAGCTGCACGTCCTCGAAGAACAGTTCCGAGGTGTCGGCGGAATCCTGGCCGAGTTTTTTCAGCTTGCGACCGCGGCGGAAGCCCGGCGCGTTGTCGGTCTCGACCACCATCAGCGAGACGCCCTTGGCGCCGGCCTTCTGGTCGGTCTTGGCGACGACGATGATGAAATTGGCGTGCTGGCCATTGGTGATGAAGGTCTTGGAGCCGTTCAGCACATAGCCGTTGCCGGACTTCTTGGCGCTGGTGCGCACGCCCTGCAGATCGGAGCCGGTGCCCGGCTCGGTCATGGCGATGGCGCCGACCAGTTCGCCGGTGGCGAGCTTCGGCAGCCAGCGCTTCTTCTGCTCTTCGGTGCCGTAATGAAGGATGTAGGGCGCGACAATGCCGGAATGCAGCGGCGCACCGAAACTGTCGAAGCCGGCGAGGCTCAGCTCGCGGTTGATGACGGCCTCGTGGGCGAAGCTGCCGCCGGCGCCGCCATACTCCTCCGGCATCGACGCGCACAGCAGACCCGCCTCGCCGGCCTTGGTCCAGACCTCGCGCTCATACATGCCCTTTTCGTTCCAGCGCTCGATATGGGGCGCGAATTCGGAATTGATGAAGCGCCGGGCCTGCTCTTCCAGCAGAACCAGGTCTTCGGTCATCCATGCGGGACGGGGGAGATTGAGGGCTTCCATGGACCGGCGAATGTTGGCGACTCAACTTGGCCCACAATAGGCCGAGTTAAATGGGCGCGCGAGGGGGAAACCCGCGCGCGCCCGATCACCACCGAAGCCGTTCGACGGCTTGATGAATTTTATTTCGCCGGATCCTTCACCGCCGGAATGGTGTCGAACTCGACGTTCTGGATGTTGCCGTTCACCTTGTCGACCCGACGGATATAGACGTTCTGCACGATGTCTCGGGTCTGCGGATCGATCATGATGGGCCCGCGCGGGCTTTCCCATTTCATGCCCTTGGCCGCGGCGATCAGAGCCTCGCCGTCGGTCTTGCCGCCGGTCTTTTTCAGCGCCTCGTAGATGAGGTGCATGCCGTCATAGCCACCGATCGAGAACACATCGGGGTTGCGCTTGTAGGCGTCGTTATAGGCCTTCACAAAAGCCTTGTTCTTCGCCGAATTGTGCTCCCAGCCGTAGTGGAAGGTGGTGATGATGCCGAGGCCAGCGTCACCCATGCTCTTGAGGGCGTTGTCGTCCATGGTGATCTCGCCCTGCCCCATGATCTTCATGTTCTTTGGGGTCAGGCCGCGATCGGCGAGCGCCTTCGCAAGCGCCGCCGGCTGCGCGCCGCCGGGGATCCAGACATAGAGCGCTTCGGGATTGAGATCCTTCACCCGCTGCACAAAAGCCGAGAAGTCCGGATTCGCGACCGGAATACGGACCGAGCCGATGACTTCGCCGCCGGCCGACTTGAAGCCGTTGTGGAACCACTTCTCGCCGTCATGGCCGGGGCCGTAGTCCGACACCATGGTGTAGACCTTCTTGACCCCGTTCTTGTAGGCCCACTGGCCGAGCGCGTTGTTGAGCTGCGGAATGGTCAGCGAGGTGCGCGCCATGTAGGGCGACTTCGTCGTGATGACCGACGTAGCCGCGTTCATCACCACCATGAACCGCTTGGATTCGGCGGAGATGTCACCGGCGGCCATCGCATTCGGTGTCAGCACGAAACCGGCGAGAATTTCCACCTGATCGCGCGTCAGCAGTTCCTGCGCGAGACGCTTGGCGACCGGCGGATTGATTCCGCCGACGTCCTTGCGCACGAATTCGATCTTGCGGCCGGCGACAGTGTCGCCATGCTCCTTCACGTAGAGCTTGATGGCATTGTCCATCTGCGTCGCCGCATCGGCGAACTGCCCGGAATATGGCAAGATCAATCCGATTTTCAGAGTGTTCTGTGCCTGCGCCGCGCTGGCGCCGAAGACGAGCGCGGCGACGCCGCACAACAGTGCAGTCAGTTTACGCATCGTAGTCCTCCCGAATGTTTTTGGTTTGACCCGGCAATCGGTCTTGCGCGACGGTAGCTGATCGAAAACAAGAGGGTCAATGAACCTTCGGATTAACTGCCCACCCTGCCCAACGTCAATTCCCGCAAGGACATCGCGTGCTTGAATTCGGAATCTTCGACCATCTCGACAGCCGCGGCACGCCGCTCGGTCCATTCTTCGAAGAGCGGCTGGAGCTGATCGCGCGTGCGGAACGCGCTGGCTTTGCCGGCTATCACCTTGCCGAGCACCATTCGACGCCGCTCGGCACCGCCGGCAGTCCCGCCGTCTTTCTCGCCGCGGCCATCGCACGCACCAGAACGATCCGCCTCGGCGCGCTGGTGCATGTGATGCCGCTCTACCACCCGCTGCGGCTCCACGAAGAAATCTGCATGCTCGACCATCTCAGCGGCGGACGCATTATGCTCGGCGTCGGCCGCGGCGGGGCGCTGGAGGAACACCGCCGCTTCGGCGTCGACCCGCAGGACGCCTCACCGCTCAATCACGAGGCCTTCGCCGTGCTGATGAAGGCATTCGAGACCGACGTGCTCGACTTCGACGGCAAGCATTTCAGCTTTAAGGACTACGTCGTCCATCTGAAGCCGGCGCAGTTGCCGCACCCGCCACTGTGGTACGGCGCGCCGAGCGCCGAGGCGATCGTCTGGGCGGTGCCGAAGGCTATCAATGTCGTGTCGCTCGGCCCAGCCGCGCGCGCCGCCGAAATCGCCGCACGCTACAGGCAGGAATGGAAGGCGCTCGGCCGTGCGGAACGAGACCTGCCGCGCATCGGCATCACGCGGCATGTCGTTGTCGCCGAAACGGATGACGCCGCGAAGACGATCGCGCGCCGCGCCTATGCCCGCTGGATCGACGCCATGACCTTCATCTGGCGACGCGCCAACATCGACTTCCCGCTCGCCGGAATTTACCCGCAGGATTGGGATGCGCTGGAACACGTCGGCCATGGCATTGCCGGCTCACCTGATGTTGTCGCCGGCTTTCTTGAAAGTCTCGAACGCGAAACCGGCATCAACTATGTGCTGTGTCAGGCGACCTTCGGCGACATGACCTTTGCGGAAGCCTCGACGTCGCTCGACCTGTTCGGCCGCGAAATCGTGCCGCGTTTCCGCTAGGCGTTGAGGCCCGTGTGAGGCAGTCCGAGATAGTCGTCGTCCGCCTTCGTCGCGTCGTAGCTGTAGATCCAGTCTGCTGCGCCGATCGACCATTCGGCGCGGCCTGACGCCATCGCGGCGTCACGCGCTTGCTGCTCCGGCCCGTCCGGAAGATGATTGCGAGCCCTGTTGCCACGCGCGATCAGCTGAATCCTGGCGGTCCGGGGCTTTCGCAATGTTTCGTAGCGGGCCAGCGCGGCCGGGATATCGCCCGCGCCGCCTTTCAGACAGGCGGTAAGCACCACGCCGTCTTCGATCGCCTGCGCCGCACCCTGCGCCAGAAACGGCAGCATCGGATGACAGGCATCGCCCAGCAGTGTGACGCGACCGACCGACCAGCGCGGCAGCGGCTCGCGGTCGAACAGGCCCCAGACGAAAATTTCTGTAACGGAATCGACCAGCGCACGCACTTGCGGATGCCAGTCCCGGTAGATCGCGCGAAGCTCCGCCGGATCGCCGGGCTCGGTCCAGGATTCCTTCGTCCAAGCATCGCGATCGACCAGGCAGACGAAATTGATCAGCTCCCGGCGCCTGACCGGGTAGTTGACGAAGTGACTGCCGGGACCGAGGCAAAGCTGCGATTCGACCTGCAGATCGCTTTTCGGGAAGCGGTCCGCCGAAACCATGCCGCGATAGGCGACGCAGCCGGTGAATTGGGGCGCCGCCGCGCCGAACAGCGCGCCGCGAACGACGGAGTGAATGCCATCGGCGCCGACGACGACGTCAGCTGACGCGCGCGCGGCATTCGCAAATTCCAGTTCGACATGCGTTCCCTTGTCGGCCAGCGCCGTCAAGCGATGTCCGAGATGAATGCGTTCGGGCGGCAACGCATCGGCCAGCATCGTCAGCACGTCTGCGCGATGCACAGTATAAAAGTGATGCTCGCCGGATGCCCCGACGAACTTCTGCACCGGCACCATCAGCAATGTGCTGCCGTCTTGCCAGCGTCTCTGGCGTACCACGGCCGGCGCAACGGCGAGATGCTCAAGCGGCGCGGTCAGGCCCAACCCGTGCAACAACCGCGAGACATTCGGCGTCAACACGATCCCCGCGCCGACCTCGCGCAACTCACCGGCCTGCTCATAGACATGGACGTCGAAACCGCTTTTAAGCAACGACAAAGCCGTGGCGAGCCCACCGATGCCGCCACCGATAATCGCAATCCTCGAATTCGCAAACGTCATGTCGCTTTGTCCCCGGCCATGCGCGATCCTTCATGCCACGCTCGGACCATCATTGAAACACCGGAGCGTCGCGACATTCCAACAATGATCACATCACCGCCGAATTCGACAAGAGTTTCGCCATCCGCGGAACACATGCACGGGACATAAAACGGGCAAGGGGCATGTGAAGAACATGCGAAGAAGGAGCATTCCCATGCGTAAAACAGTTTTGGCCATCGCGGCTGTCGCCGCTTTTGCGACGCCGGCCTTTGCCGAGATGGACCGCACCACGGCCGCGGCCGAAGTCGGCACCGGCGCGGTCGTCGGCACGCTTGCCGGCGTCGGCATCTATAACGGCTGGTTCGGCAGCACCGTCGCCGGAGCGGCATTGCCGACGACCGTTGCCGGCTCGGCGGCCGTGGGCGGAGTCGCGGGCGTCGGCACCGTCGCCCTGATCGACTCGGTCATTCAGCCATGCCGGGGTTTCCATGCGGTGTTCGGCGTCAACAGGGACGCCTGCGTCAACGGTACGTATGTCGGCTATCAGCCCGCGCCGCGGCGCTACTACTACCGCTGACGTCGCATTAAAAATGCCGGACGGGGCGCGGTCCCTCGTCCGGCATTTCAATGTCGCCCGACAGCGCTCGCGCGCCGCCGTTGACGCGGCCTAAAACGCTTCGGCCGGCAATTCCATAGTGCTGTCGGCGCCGGCCTGAATCCGGGCAAGCCGCGTCGCGGTTTCCGGCAGCATGCGCTCCATGAAGAAACGCGCGGTGACGAGCTTGGCGTTGTAACGCGGCGCCGAACCATTTGCCTTCGGCAGCTTCTCAAGCGCGGCCTCCGCGATCTTGCACCACATAAAGCCGAGCGCGACCAGGCCGAACATGTGCATGTAGTCGGTGGCGCCGGCACCGGCATTGTCGGGCTTCGCCATCGCGTTCTGCATGAACCACATGGTCCCCTGCTGGAGATGACCGAGCGCGGCATTCATCGGGCCGACGAACGGTTTCATCTTGTCGTCGCCGCCCTTCTCCTTCAGGTAAGCGCCGACCTCGTTGAAGAACGTCATCACCGCGCGGCCGCCGTCGCGGCCGAGCTTGCGGCCGACGAGGTCGAGCGCCTGGATGCCGTTGGCGCCTTCGTAGATCTGCGCGATGCGGGCGTCTCGGACAAACTGCTCCATGCCGTGCTCGGCGATATAACCGTGGCCGCCGAACATCTGCTGCGCCATCACCGTGTTGGCGAAGCCGGTGTCGGTCAGCACGCCCTTGATAACCGGCGTCAACAGACCCATGTGGTCGTCGGCGCTCTGGCGTTCCTTCTCGTCTTCGGACCGATGCGCGACGTCGCTGCGCAACGCGGTCCACAGCACCAGCGCACGGGCCGCTTCGTTGAAGGCGCGGATCGACATCAACGTGCGCCGCACATCCGGATGCACGATGATTGGATCGGCCGGTTTGTCTTTCTCTTTAACACCGGTGAGCGCGCGGCCCTGCAGGCGCTCTTTCGCGTAGAGCGCGGCGTTCTGATAGGCGACCTCCGACTGCGCGAGGCCCTGGACGCCGACGCCGAGCCGCGCCTCGTTCATCATCACGAACATGGCGTTGAGGCCGCGATTTTCTTCGCCGATCAGCCAGCCCTGCGCATTGTCGTAGTTCATCACGCAGGTCGAGTTGCCGTGGATGCCCATCTTCTCTTCGATCGAGCCGCAGGACACGCCGTTGTTTGCGCCCAGCGAGCCGTCATCCTTCACCAGCATTTTCGGCACGACGAACAGCGAGATGCCCTTGGTGCCGGCCGGCGCGCCTTCGATGCGCGCGAGGACGAGATGGATGATGTTGCCCGCCATGTCGTGTTCGCCGGCGGAGATGAAGATCTTGGTGCCGGTGATGCGATAGCTGCCGTCCGTCTGCTTGACTGCCTTGGTGCGCAACAGGCCGAGGTCAGTGCCGCAATGCGGCTCGGTCAGGTTCATGGTGCCGGTCCATTCGCCGGCCACCATCTTGGGCAGGTATTTCGTCTTGAGTTCCGGCGAGGCGTGGACGAGCAGCGCGGCAATCGCGCCCTGCGTCAGACCCGGATACATGGCAAACGCCATGTTCGCCGAACACATATATTCGTTGACAACCTGGGTGAGCACGGTCGGCAGGCCCTGGCCGCCGAACTCCTCGGGCACCGAGATGCCGATCCAGCCACCCTCGACGAGCTGCTTGAACGCATCCTTGAAGCCGGTCGGCGTCGTCACGCTGCCGTCGTCGTGGCGCGTGCAGCCCTCTTTGTCGCCGACGCGATTGAGCGGCGTCAGCACCTCTTCGCAGAACTTCGCAGCCTCTCCGAGCACCGCCTCGATCAGATCCGGCGACGCATCGGCGAAGCCTGGCAGGTTGCTGTAACGCTCGACGTGGAAGACGTCGTTCAACAGGAACAAAGTGTCGTCCACCGGCGCCTTGTAGATCGGCATCGTCATCTCCCCAGGCGCCGCCCAGACGATCCGCGATCGTCCCCAGAGGGCGGCAGCAACGGCGAATCGCCGCTTTTGACGGCATTGTCGCACCGTCTTTCTAGCGCCCGCTTAAGGAGATTTTTCGACTGCAGGTAAGGCCAACGAACTGATAATGGCCGGTTTGTGCATATAATTCCGGTACTTCCGGCAAACATTAACGGCTTCTTTACCCTAAAGGTTAAAGAGTTGGGAACCGGACTGCGGACCGGCGCGCAGGCGGAGCCATATTTGGCGCGCGTCGTTCTCCCGCCGGCCGAGCCAACCTGGCGCCTTCCTTCCGGAATGTAGGCGAGCATGAGACTAGGCGTCCCGTGGGGTCTGAAGGGGATCAAGCCGGCGGCCCGTGACGCGGCCAAGGAAGCCGCTCGCCGTGCCGGCATGTCGCTCGACGACTGGCTCAACTCGGCGATCGCTCATTCGGCGGCACAAATCGGTGTGCAGCAGCAAGGGCAGCCGCTCGCGCATTATCCCGCCGCCGCGGGATCGCAATACGATCCGAATACGCCGCTGCCACCCGGCCAGCGACCTGCGCATGCGCCTCGCGGACCGGAAGCCTACGCGCCGCCGCATCTTCGCGCCGTCCGGCATCAGACCACCGCCGCATTGCCGCATCTGCCCAAAGCACCGGCCTTGCAGCCGGCCATGCAGCCGCCGCGGCCGCCGGTGCGCTGGGCGCAGGACATCGATCACGCTGTCGCCGAAATTGCCGCACGCCAGCAAGCACTCGGCGGCGTGCCGCTGCGCCAGCCCGCCATGCATCAGGCGCCGCCGCGTCCAGCGGCGCGGCGACAGGCGCCGGTGTTCGCACCGCCGCCGGCCGCCGAGGCGCCGCCACAACGTCAACAAGTGCCGGCGCAGGATATCTCCGGGCTCGAGGAACAGCTCAAACACATCACCGCGCAGATCGAGACGCTACGTAAACCGGGCGTCGAAGAGGCGATCAACGCGCTGCGCGGCGAGTTGTCGGAAATCGGCCGCGCCATGACCGAGGCGATGCCGCGCCAGGCGATCGAAGCGATCGAGGCCCAGGTCCACGATCTGTCCACCCGCATCGCCGAAGGCCGGCAGAACGGCGGCAATCACGAGGCGCTGGCCGGCCTCGAACACGGCTTGATGGAGGTCCGCGAGGCGCTGCACACGCTGACGCCGGCGGAAAGCCTGGTCGGCTTCAACGAAGCGATCAATAATCTCGCGCAGAAGATGGATTACATCGTCTCGCAGAACGATCCCGCGATGCTGCAACAGCTCGAAGGTGCCATCGTCACACTGCGCGATCTCTCGACCCACATCGCATCGAACGAGATGGTCGGCCGGCTTGCCGGCGACGTCGAAGCGCTGTCGGAGAAAGTCGAACGCATCGCCAACGCGGCCGGCGCCGGCGATGCGCTGGCGAGCCTCGAACACCGTATCGCCGCCTTGTCCGATGCACTCGCCCAACGCACGGAAAGTGGCGGTCACGTTCCGCCGAGACTCGAGGAACTGGTCGAGTCGCTGACCGACAAGATCGAAAAGGTTCAGCACTCGCGCGGCGACGACATCATCGTCGGCCACCTCGAAGATCGCATCGTCAAGCTGGTCGAGCGGCTCGATGTGTCCGACTCGCGCCTGAGCCATCTCGAAGCGATCGAGCGCGGGCTCGCCGACCTGCTCGTCTACATCGAGGATCTGCGAACCCAAAAGGCCGGCGGGGGCAACGGCGCGCCACCCGAGGTTCACGCTCTCAAGGACGACATGGCGCGCACCAAGGTCGCGCTCGACGCCGTTCACGGCACGCTCGGCCATGTCGTCGACCGGCTCGCCGCGATCGAACAGAATTTCCGCCGCGCCCCGCAGGACCATCGCGCAGCTCCCGCCGCACCGCTGTCGCAGCAGCCGCAGCCGGCGCCCTACCTCGATGAAGAACCGCTCGAGCTACCGGCGAGCAAGATCGCGGTGCGGGCGGTTCCGGCCGACGCGCCCACGACCCCGGCGAAGGCAGCTCCCGCGCCGCAGCCCGCGCAACAGTCCGCGCAACAGTCCGCACCTGCGGCGAGATTTGCGCCCCCGCAGCCAGCGCCGCAGGCCGCGCCGCGTCCGCCGATGCAGGGCAAGCGCAAGCCGATAAATCCGAACCTGCCGCCCGACGAGCCGCTCGAGCCCGGCACGCGCACGGCGGCGAGCCCGGCCGAGCGCATCGCAGCTTCCGAAGCCGACCTTGGCGACGCCAAGCCGAAAGCCGAAGAGCCGAAGGCCGGCAAGTCGTTCTTCCTGGCTGCGGCCCGACGCGCCGCCAAGGCCGCATTGCGCGATACCAGCCCGCGCGTCGCCAAGAAGACGGAGGCGCCGCCTGCGGAATTCTACGACAGTGAAGAACCGCCAGAACTGAAGCCGAGCCTGTTCTCGCGCGTCAAAAAACTTCTGGTCGCCGCAAGCGTGATTGCGATCGTGATCGGCCTCGTCCACATCGCCGCAAACTTCTACAATCTTGGCCGTTCCGAGATACCGGCAACCAAGCCGTCCGAGCCGGGCCTCGTCGCGCCACAATCCGCGCTTGAGCCGACCAGCAAGCTCGCGCAAGCGCCGGCGGTGCGCCTGCCCGGCGAATTGCCGCCGATGAACAAATACGGCGTAGTCCGTAATCCGGCGGCAACCCCGGCTCTCCCCGGCGTGCCGTCCGCGGCGCTGTCGTCGGCGACTGAGCTCAACGGCCGCAGTCTGTCGCCGCTCAATGGCGACGTTACAGGATCAATCGAGAAGCCCGAGACCGCGCCGGGGCCGGCGAATGTCGAACGGCTGCCGGCCGCCATCGGCGGGCGCAGGTTGCGTGACGCCGCGCTGGCGGGCGACCCGGGCGCGACCTTTGAAGTGGCGGTCCGCTATCTCGAGGGCCGCGGCGTGACGACCAATTCCGAAGAAGGATTGCGCTGGCTCGAGCGCGCAGCCGCCAAGGGCCTTGCACCGGCGCAGTTCCGGCTCGCCAGCATGCTGGAGAAGGGCAACGGCGTGAAGAAGGACTTCGCGCGCGCCCGCAAGCTCTATACCGCCGCCGCCGAGCAGGGCAACGGCAAGGCGATGCATAATCTTGCCGTCCTCTATGCCGAGGGCATCAACGGTCGGCCGGACTACGACACCGCCGTCAAGTGGTTCCGCAGTGCCGCCGAGCACGGCGTCTCCGACAGCCAATACAATCTTGCGGTCCTCTATGCGCGCGGTCTCGGCGTCGACCGGAATTTCGCCGAATCCTACAAGTGGTTTGCGCTCGCCGCCGCCCAGGGCGACAAGGAAGCCGCCCGCAAACGGGACGACGTCGCCGGGCAGCTCGACGCCAAGATGCTCGCGAAGGCGCAAAAGACGGTCAAGGCGTGGACGCCGCAACGCCAACCCGATAAAGCCGTCAATGCACCGGCCCCGCCCGAGGGCTGGGACCAGGCCGAACCGGACGCACCGCCGGCCAAGTCGCGCTCCGGCGCGCCTGGCACTTTCCAAATCGGAAAACGGTGAACGATTTACGCAATCGACGATTTGTCGTCGCATTCGCCTGCGATGCGGTTATTGTGAGCGCATCTGGCGATGCGCCATTTGTGCCGGTGCCATATGCCGTGCCCTGACCGGGCCGCGGCTTGACCGATCCGGCCTCGGCCCATCGCGCCGAAATCCGGATCGTGCCGCTTGCAGATCTACCTGCCGATAGCCGACCTGCCGGTGAACATGTTCCTCATTCTCGGAATGGGGCTCGCGGTCGGCTTCATTTCCGGAATGTTCGGCATTGGCGGCGGTTTCCTGATGACACCGCTGCTGATCTTCGTCGGCATCAGCCCGGCCGTCGCGGTCGCCAGCGTCGCAAGCCACATCGCGGCCTCCTCCTGCTCCGGCGCGATCAACTACTGGCGCCGGCGGGCGATCGACATGTCGCTCGCTTTGATGCTGCTGATCGGCGGCTTCATAGGAACCGCATGCGGCGTCTGGCTGTTCTCGAAGCTGCGTTCGCTCGACCAGCTCGACCTGGTGATCGGCCTTTCGTATGTGACGCTTTTGTCGGTCGTCGGCGGACTGATGATCCACGAGAGCGTGAAGGCGATCCTGCGCGCGCGACAGGGCAAGCCGGCAGTGCCGCGTCGGCCGGGCAGCCACACCTGGTTCCACGGCCTGCCCTACAAGATGCGTTTCAAGGCCTCGAAGATCTATGTCTCGGTGATCCCGGTGCTGGCGATCGGCTTCATCATCGGTTTTATCGGCGCGATCATGGGCATCGGCGGCGGATTCCTGCTGGTGCCGATGCTGATCTATTTCCTGCGGGTTCCGACCTCGACCGTGATCGGCACCTCGATGGTGCTGACACTGGTGACGATGGCGACCGCAACCGTGATGCATGCCGCGACCAACCATCTCGTCGACGCGGTGCTGGCGCTGATCCTGATGATCGGCGGCGTGGTCGGCGCACAGTTCGGGGCGCGTACTGGACAGAAGATGAGCGGCGAGCGGCTTCGCCTGCTGCTCGGCGCGCTCGTCTTCGCGGTTGGACTGCGGTTCGCCTACGATCTCGTGGTGCAGCCCGACGCCGTTTATTCGATCCGCGTGGTGACGGGGGGCCTATGAAGCGCGCCGCAACTTGGCTGATCGCGCTCGCCGCCGCCGCAATGACGGCGGCGCCGGCCTGCGCCGAGCGCCTCGTCGTGTCGCTGTCCAACCACCGTGTCACCATCGCCGCGAATTTTGTCGGCGAGGATCTCGTGCTGTTCGGCACGATCGAGCCGGATCCGTCTTCACAGATCATGCGTCCGGCTTACGACCTCGTTGTCACGGTCGCGGGGCCCCGGAAGACCTACCGCACGCGGCGCAAGGAACGGGTGCTGGGCATCTGGGTCAATGTCGACTCGCGGGAATTCGTGCGGGTGCCGTCCTACCTCGCGGCGATATCAAACCGGCCGATCCGCGAAATTGTGACGCCCGACGTCGCGCGTAGACTTCAGCTTGGGCTCGACAACTACATACTCACCCAACGCGTCGGCCCGGACTTCGCCGACACTGTGCCGGACGATCCGTTCCGCGTCGCCTTCCTGAAGCTCGAACAGGAGCACGAGCTCTACTACGAAAAATCCTCGGCGGTGACGTTCCTCACGCCGACGGTGTTCCGTGCGACGATCCCGCTGCCGTCGGCTGCGCCGATTGGAAATTACGCAGTCGATGTCAAACTGCTCGCGAGCGGCGAATTGCTGGCACGCACAACGTCGGCGTTCGAGATCGCCAAGATCGGCTTCGAGCAGTACGTCGCCGACGCCGCGCGCGATCACGGCTTCCTGTATGGAATTTTCACCGCTCTGCTGGCGCTGCTGACCGGCTGGTTTGCGAGCGTGGTGTTTCGCAGGGATTAGCGGTCCTTCAGACAGCGCCTGGCTGCGATCGCGTAAAGCCGGCGATCGCCCAACATATGTGCGGTGAAAGCGAGCGTCCCGAACACATCGGCAAAAGCGTCGTCACGGATATTGAGGCCACCGGTATAGGCGCCGAAGGCCGGCATCACCATGCGATCCGCGTCCGCCGCAAAGCAGCGGCGACTCACCATTCGGCCGCGCTGACGTATCCGTGCAACGGGATGCAAATGTCCGGCGATCTCGCCGGCATCGCCCGACGGAACATGGCGGAACGTCAACGCGCCAACGGTCAGGTCGGCGACATACGATCCGCCGACATTGCCGGCAGGCTCCGGGTCGTGATTGCCGGTGATCCAGATCCAGTCGCGGCCGCGCTGCATGGCGCGCAAGCTCGCGCGGTCGGTATCGACCAGACGCGCGGCGGCACCGCGGTCGTGGAAGCTGTCACCAAGCGCGATGACGCAACGGGGCGAGTAACTTGTTATGCAACGCGCGAGCCGCGCCAGCGTCGAAGCGGTGTCATAGGGCGGCAGCATCACGCCGCGCTCGGCGAAACTCGAACCTTTTTCAAGATGCAAGTCCGCCACGACAAGAATGTTCTCGTCCGGCCAATAGACGACGCCGTCGGGATCGCCGGCCAGCGTCGTGCCCGCGACCTCGATCGGATTCGGCCAGGAATAAGGCTGGCGTTCCGCCGCTTCGATCATCGCATCGCCTCTTTCACCAGCTCGTCGGCGGCCTCGGCCAGCAGCGCGTCGGACGCCTCGCCATAGATCATCTCACGCCCGATTTCGAGCAATGCCGGTACCGCGAGCGGCGAGACGCGGTCGAGCGCCTTATGAACGATTCGGCCCCGGATGCGAGAGAGCATATCGCCGAGCCGCTTGATGTCGAGCAGGCCGCTCGCAGCATCCGCCCGGGCGGCACGCAACAGCACATGGTCAGGCTGGTGCTTGCGCAGCACATCGTAGACGAGATCGGTGGAAATCGTGAGCTGGCGCCGCGATTTCTCCTCGCCGGGGAAGCGCCGCTCGATCAGCCCGGCGATGATCGCGCAATTCCGAAACGTGCGCTTCATCAGCGCCGACTCGGCAAGCCAGGCCTCAAGATCATCGCCCAGCATGTCCTCGTCGAACAGATCGCCAAGCGACAACTCGCCGCGCGCGATGCGCAGCGCGATGTCGCCGGTGCCCCACACCGCCAAAGCATATTCGTTGGCGACGAAACCAAAGGGCTTCAAGCCGGCGCGCTCCAGCCGCCGCGTCAGCAGCATGCCGAGCGTCTGATGCGCAAGGCGCCCCTCGAACGGGTAGCAGACAAGATAGTGCTTGGCCGCCCGCGGGAAGGTCTCGACCAGCAGATGTCCGGCCGGCGGCAGCAGCGAGCGCCACTCCTGAATATCGAGCCATTCGCGTACCTGTTCCGGCAGCGCGCGGCGCGCCGATGCATCCGCGAGCAGCGCGCGCACTCGCGCCGCGAGATAGGTCGATAGTGGAAACTTGCCGCCCTCATAGGATGGCACCTTGGGATCGGTCGCGTTCGAGCGCGAGACATAGACTTCGTCCTCGACGATGGATTCGTATTTGAGGATCTCGCCGGCAAACACGAAAGTGTCGCCGGGCGTCAGCATTTCGATGAAGTACTCCTCGACCTGGCCGAGCAGCCGGCCGCCACGCGGAATTTGCGCGCCACTGCGGCGCGAGCGCACCAGACGCACCTTGAGCATGTCGGCCTCGACAATGGTGCCGACATTCATGCGGTAGCGCTGCGCGATGCGCGGATGGCTGATGCGCCAGCGGCCGTCCTTGCCCTGCCTTATTTTCGCAAATCGCTCGTAGGCCTTCAGCGCATAGCCACCGGTGGCGACGAAATCGACCGCGGCATCGAAGTCGGCGCGCGCGAGGCCGGCATAAGGCGCGGCGGCGCGTACCTCGTCGTAGAGTTCACCGGCGTGAAACGGCTCGCCGCAGGCGCGGCCGAGAATATGCTGCGCCAGCACGTCGAGCGCGCCGGTTCGCAGCGGCGGCGTATCCTGCGCCCGCTCGGCTATGGCGTCGATCGCGACCTTGCATTCGAGCACCTCGAAGCGGTTGGCCGGCACCAGCACTGCCCGCGAGGGTTCGTCGAGCCGGTGGTTGGCGCGGCCAATGCGCTGCATCAGCCGCGACGACCCCTTCGGCGCGCCGACATTGACGACGAGATCGACGTCGCCCCAATCGATGCCGAGGTCGAGCGAGGACGTGCAGACCACCGCGCGCAGTTTGCCGGCGGTCATCGCGTCTTCGACTTTGCGGCGCTGGGCGACGTCGAGCGAACCGTGATGCAACGCAATGGCGAGATTGTCGTCGTTGACCGTCCACAGCTCCTGGAACAGAAACTCGGCCTGGCTGCGGGTGTTGACGAAGATCAGCGTCATTTTGTGACGCTTGACCAGATCATAGATGTTGCCGAGCGCGTGGCGCGCGGAATGCCCCGCCCACGGAATACGCTCGGCCGGATCGAGCATCGTGACGTCAGGCTCGGCGCCACCTTCCGCAACAACGAGATCGGCGAACGCCGTACCAGTCGACGGCTGCTGCACCAGAAAGCGCCGCAGGTCGTCGGGCTCGGCGACCGTGGCCGAGAGGCCGACGCTGGTCATGTTCGGCGCGACGGCGAACAGGCGCGCGAGATCGAGCGAGAGAAGATCGCCACGCTTCGAGGTCACGAGCGAATGCAATTCGTCGAGCACCACGCGGCGCAGCGTGCCGAACAGGAACGGCGCGTCGGCGCTCGCAAGCAAGAGCGCGAGCTGCTCCGGCGTCGTCAGCAGAATGTCCGGCGGGTCGCGGCGCTGGCGCTGACGGCGCGAGGCCGGCGTATCGCCGGTTCGCGTCTCGAGCCGCACCGGCAGGTTCATTTCGCGTACCGGCGCTTCGAGGTTGCGCGCGATGTCGACCGCGAGCGCCTTCAGCGGCGATATATAAAGTGTGTGCAAACCCCGCGAACGCTGGATCCCCCGGCCGGTCGGTCGCAGCCGCGCAGCGGGCGCGGCACGCTCTGTCAGTTCGACGAGGCTCGGCAGAAAGCCGGCAAGCGTCTTGCCGGCGCCGGTTGGCGCAATCAGCAGCGTCGAGCGGCCCGCACGGGCATGTGCCAGAAGTTCGAGCTGGTGGTCGCGCGGACGCCAGCCGCGTTGCGCGAACCAGCCGGCGAACGGCTCCGGCAGTACCGGCGCGTTTTCGGTTCGTTTGCTGGGCGACACATCATTCACGGTATCTTCCGCTGGGCGACGACGACGAGGCCGGACACCGGCTCACCTTTTTCGATCCGCAATGCCGCCGTTTCAAGACCCACCGTCACGAGGCCGGCAGCGGCGAGCGCCGCGATAACATGCGCCCGGCCGTGCGCGTACCGCAAGGTCTCGCGCAGGATGACGGCATCGTCAGCGTCATTGCCAACAGGGGTTTCGACGCTGAACGCCAGAAGCGCTCGCTCGCTCATCACATCCGCGATCGCGGCCAGTACCGGCGCCAATTCTCTCATATAGACGAAGACGTCGGCAGCGATCACGAGATCGTAGCGTGCGCCGGTCGCCGCCTCCTCGCACAGAAACGCAGAGACGTCCCCGACGACAAGCCGGTCGTAAAAGCCTTTAACCTGGGCCTTTGCGATCATGCCGGGCGACAGGTCGACACCGACAAGCCGGTCGCAATGCGCCCGGAACGCACCGGCGGCAAGGCCCGTGCCGCAGCCGAGATCGAGCGCGTTCGTAAACCGCATCGGCCGCCCGCTCGACGCGACCGCATGGAACAGCAGGCCGGGACCGCAGTAATCGAGGCGGTCGACCAGGGTGCGGTCGAATGTCGACGCATAGCCGTCGAACAGCGCGCGCACGTAGGCTGCCGGCATTTCGCCCGCGGGCTCCGCGCTAATCCGCATCAGTTGCAGCCGCGCGCCACGCCGATCTTGCGAATCGAGCGCGAGCGTGCGGCGGAACGCCTGTTCGGCGCCGAGCCGGTCGCCGAGTTGCGCGCGAATTTCGCCGAGCACAAACCAGGCCGATGCATAGCCCGGCGCAATCTCGAGCGACTGTTCGAGAAGCTCGGCAGCGGCCGTAAGGTCGCCGCGGCCGGCATGGTCGCGCGCCCATTCGAAGCGGCGGTCGGCGATCAGGTCGCCCGACGTCTCGTAAATCGCCTGCAAGGAGAAATCACTCTTTTCGAAACCGGTCCGGCAGCCTATCTAGGTCCGATCGACCGGTGTGCTAGGCTTGTAGTCCAGCTTCGGATGGGACGACAAGACGGCAGCGCCGCTGACGAATCAGGAGACGATCCATGAGCAACAATGCGCTGACACGGGTAATGGGTGGCTCGCCGCTCACAGTGCTCGGCCGGCTGGTACTGGTCTCGATCCTGGTCGGCGTCGTGATGTCAGTGCTCGGGCTCGACCCCTGGAATATCATCGACAGCGTCCGCGTCCTGTTCCGGCGCATCTGGGATATGGGCTTCGACGCGATCCACTGGCTGTGGCGCTATTTCCTCCTCGGCGCCGTGCTGGTCGTCCCGATCTGGCTCATCATGCGGTTCGTCAACGCGCCGCGCGGACGCTGAGCGACCGCGCCGCCAAAACCTGTCGCTCATTTTTTTGAGGGCATGATCTTGTCCGAAAACCGGTACCCACTTTTCGGGATCATGCCCTAGGTCGGCCAGCTCTCCGCGGTGATGGTCGCCGCGTCGCTGCCGATCATGGCGGCAAGCGAACTGCGGTGGCCGCGGCGGATCGCGGTTTCCAGATCGTGCTTGATGTCGCCGACGAGACCGAGGCCGCGGTAGATCAGCCCGGTATAGAGCTGCAGTAGCGTCGCGCCGGCCTTGATCTTGGCGATTGCCGTTGCGCCGGAATCGACGCCGCCGACGCCGATCAGCGGGAAAACGCTCTCGGCGCGCACGAACGTTTCCGCCAGCATGCGCGTCGCGAGCCGAAACAGCGGCCGGCCCGACAGTCCCCCGGCCTGCTGCGCGGTCGCGCTGTCGTGCAGCGTCGACGGCCGCGAGATCGTGGTATTGCCGACAATCATGCCGTCGACGCGCAGGCGGCGCGCGACGCCGACCACGTCGTCAAGTTCCGTCAGCGTCAAGTCGGGCGCAATCTTGAGCAGCACCGGGACCTTGCGCGCCGCGCGTTCGCGCGCCTCCAGCACGCGCGACAACAGCTCGTCGAGCACCTTGGCCTGCTGTAGATCGCGCAGGCCGGGCGTGTTCGGGGACGACACGTTGACGGTGAAGTAGCTGGCATGTGGCGAGAAGGCTTCGATCAGGCGCGCATAGTCGGCGATACGATCGGCGGAGTCTCGGTTGGCGCCGATGTTGATGCCGACGATTCCCGACGCGTTGCCGCGCGCGGCAAGCCGCGCGAGCACCGCGGCTTCACCCTCGTTGTTGAAGCCGAGCCGGTTGATGACGGCCTGATCCGCCTCGAGACGAAACACTCGCGGCCGCGGATTGCCGGCCTGCGGCCGTGGCGTAACGGAGCCGATTTCGACAAAGCCGAACCTGGCTCTCAGCAGTTGGTCGACCGCGACCGCGTTCTTGTCGAAACCCGCCGCGATCCCGACCGGATTGGGAAACTGAAGACCGAAGGCACGCACCGCGAGCAGCGGCGAATCGCTTCCGACCGGCCGCGCCGGCACGTATTTCAGCGCCTTGAGCGCCAACGCATGGGCGTCTTCTGGATCGAGCGCCCGCAACAGCGGGCGTGACAGCCGTTCGAAAAAGCCGATCACCGCGGCCTCCGGGAGGGGATGACGCGACCGTATAACGGGACACGGCGGCGCTGTCCAAAGACCTTTGGAGAAAGCCCCTTGCCTTGGCCCGGCGATTCAAGGTTATAATTCCTAGCACTCGGACAATAATCACAAGGCGCAGCGCCGTGGCCGTTCGCACTCCTTCGATGTTGACCCACGCCCAGATCTGGGCGGCGATCGACCGGCTGGCGGCGCGCGCCGGCCTGTCGCCGTCGGGACTTGCCAAGAAGGCGGGGCTCGATCCGACCACTTTCAACAAGTCGAAGCGGGTGACGCCGGATGGCCGCTCACGCTGGCCGTCGACCGAGTCGGTCGCAAAGTCGCTCGCCGCGACCAGCACCACCGTGAACGAGTTCGTCAGTCTGATTACCGACTCCGGCCGCGCCGCCACGCAGGCGGTGCCGCTGATCGGCTTCGCTGAAGCCGGGTCAGGTGGTTATTTCGACGACGGCGGCTTCCCGGTCGGCAAGGGCTGGGAGGAGATTGCCTTCCCGGCCGTGAACGACGAACACGCCTATGCGCTGGAAATCTCCGGCGATTCGATGAAGCCGGCTTATCGCGACGGCGACGTCATCGTCGTGTCGCCAGCCGCGCCTATTCGTCGCGGCGACCGCGTCGTCGTCAAGACCAAGCGTGGCGAAGTGATGGTGAAGGAGCTTCGCCGCAAGACCACCAAGAGCATCGAGCTGAAGTCGCTCAACAGCGAGCACCAGGACCGCACCTTGCAGATGTCCGACGTGCTCTGGATCGCCCGCATCGTGTGGGCAAGCCAGTAATAACCGGCGTGCAAGTTCCTGGTCGCTTTGATGGCGTTCGACGGTAGAGGCGAGACAGTTTCCTGACGATCGCGCCCTACCACCAGCGCCAGCCGGCGCCGCCGACCAGCGCCAGCGCCAGCCACGGAAACAGAACGCACAAGAGCAGCACCACGACCATCGTCAGGGTCATCGGCATGGTACCCATGAAGATGTCCCAGGGGCTGATGCTGCGATCCTCGAGATTCGCCTTCACGACGAAGACGGCGAGCCCGAGCGGCGGCGTGAGCAAGCCAATCTCGATGGCGATCACCGAGATCAATCCCATCCAGACCAGATTGGCGCCGAACGCCTCGAACACCGGAACGACGAACGGCAGCACGATCAGCATGATCGAGACCGAGTCGAGGAAGCAGCCGAGCACGACCAGAACGGCGAGGTAGCCGAACAGAATGACGATGAACGGCAGTTCGGCGTTTTGCAGCCACTGCCCGACCGCATAGGGCAGGCCCGACAGCGTCAGCATCTGCGCATAAAGTGCGGCCGCCATCAGCAGGAAGCAGATCGCCGCGGTGACGCGCCCGGTCTCCAGCGCGACCTCCCAGAACGCCTTCAGCGTCAGTTCGCGCCGCGCCAGCGCGATCAGGAAGGCCGCCAGCGCACCGGCGCCGCCGGCCTCGGTCGGCGTCAGGAAGCCGCCATAGATGCCGCCAAGCACGGTGCCGACGAGAATGACGATCGGCACGAGTTTCTTGAGCACAAACAGTAAGAGCGAGCCGGACGGCATCTTGTCGTCGTGACCGGTATCGTCGAGCGCACGCCGCCCGACGAAGTCCGGCTTGAAGTAGCTCAACAGGCTGATCGTCACGCAGAAGGCGACCGCCAGCAAAACGCCTGGCAATATCCCCGACTTGAACAGATCGGCGATCGAGACGTTGGCGATGACGCCGAAGATGATCATCAGGATGCTCGGCGGGATCAGCATGCCGAGCACCGAGCTGCCGGCGACAACGCCGACCGAGAACCGCGCGCTATGGCCGTGCCGCATCATCTCGGGCACCGCGACCTTGGTGAAGACCGAGGCCGAGGCGATCGTGGTGCCGGTACAGGCAGCGAACACGGAATTCGCGGCGACCGTCGCCATGCCGAGCCCGCCGCGGATGCGGCGCAACAGCAACGCAGCCGCGTCGAAGGTATCGCGGCCGATATTGGTCACCGAGACGAACAGGCCCATCAACACGAACAGCGGAATGACCGCGAAGGCGTCGTTGGCGATCGAGGTCGCGACCGAACTCGACAGCAGCTTGCCGGCGATCACCGGGCCCTTGATCGCCCAGACGCCGACGAAGGACAGCGCCATCAGCGCGACGCCGATATTCATCCCGCTCTGGATGAGAAACAGGCTGACAAAAAGGCAGGTCGTTCCGATGGCGAGATCGCTCATTGCCAGCCGACCCTGACGCCGCGGGCGTTCTGCACGTCGAGCCACGAATGGACGAGAAACTGGATGCAGGTCGCGATGGCGCCGATCAGGATCGCCGCCATGAAAGGCCAGATCGGAATTTCGACGACACCTTCGGTGCCGGCGTAATAACCGCCGGTGTAGTTCTCGGCCAGGATCGGCCACATGTAGCGGATGATGACGGCCATCAGCACGGCGCCGATAAAATCGAACACGGCGAAGATTCCGGCGGCAAGCCGCGGTCGGCTCGCGGACACAAAGCTCATCAGGATGTCGTTGGAGACGTGTCGGCCCTCGCGCAGCGTATTCGCCATCTGGAGAAACACCACCGCGACGATCGACCAGCCGATGAATTCGAGCACGCCTGGAATTGGATGATTGAACAGATTGCGCCCCAGCACGTCAGCATTGACGGCGATTGCCATCACCAGGATCAGCAGCGTGCCGATCAGATTGAGTGCGCGCGTGACGCGATCGAAATAGGAACGACGCGGGGCGCCCTCAGGCGCCCCGCCTTGATCCATGCGCGGTGCTTCAGACTGCGAGGTCATCGCACAATGATAGCACCGGTCGCCTACTTCTTGTCCCAGTCACGGGCCGGCTTGGCGCCGCCCTTGCGCATCTCGTCCATATAGGACGCCAGCGCCTTGCTGCCGGGCAGGCCCTGCTTGTCCATCTTCTCCGCCCACTCCTTGGCGAGATTCGGCAACGCATTGGCCCATTTTTCCTGTTCGGCGCGTGACAGCGTCACCACCTTGGCGCCGGAGAACTTGGGCACCATGGCAAAGCCCGCCTCGCCCGCGTCCGACTGGCTCTTGCTGGCGACATCCGAATAGGCCTTGCCGGCCTCGCGCAGGATCTTCTGGATCTCCGGCGGCAGCTTGTTGAAGGTCGCCTTGTTGACAATGAGGGCCGCGGCATACTGGGCGCCGAAGCCGACCTTGACCACGTAAGGCGCGGCTTCCGGATACTTCATGCCGGGGATCGCCGACGGAAAGATGATGAAGCCGTCGATCACGCCGGTCTTGGCGTTGTTGTAGTAGAGCGTCATGTTGCTCTGCACCGGCGTCGCGCCGGTATCGCGCAGCCATTGCAGGGCCGCGCCGGCGGTCGAGATCTTCTTGCCCTTGATGTCGTCGAACTTGCTGATCTCGAATGTGGTGAACAGCTCATACGAATCGAAGCTCGAACCGCCGAGCCGGATGACGCCGAACTTGTCGTACTGCTTGGCGTATTCCGGAATCTTCTCGTGCAGCGCGTCGATCGCGCGGTTGACCTGCAGCACGTCGCTGGTGGTGAACGGCGTCACGAACGATACCTGCTCGAGCGGCAGCTTGTCGGGATGGAAGATGGTCGGCTCGAAGCCGATGTCGGCGACGCCGTCCGACACGCCCTGCAGCACGAAGGTCGGCTTCAGGAGCGAGCCGGCATAGGCTTCCTTCCAGTTGATCTTGTATTTCTTGTCGAGGCCGGCGGCCTTCATGCGCTTGTCGACTTCCGGAATGAAGAAGTCGCTGACCCGCATCAGCGCCGACATCGCGCGGGTCGGCTGGCCGGCGGCCACCGTGAGATTGATTTCCTGCTGCGCCGACGCCGGCGCCGACAGCATCGCGCCGCCGACGGCGAGCGCCAATAGACCGAGAATCCGTTTCATGTGTTGCTCCTCCCCTGGCCCTTGCGACGCGAATGCGAGCCGCAGGGCGTTGATTGCATTTTTATTTTCGACGTCTGGCGAATGCTTCTTGTCGCTATCGTGCGAAACAGCGGCGATCACGTCAACCTGCGGGCACCGGCCCACCGCGGATGATGCGGCGGGGCAGCGTGTTGCGGCGTGTTTATGCCGAGCGCGCCATGTTGAATCAGGCGCTCCGCGCCAGTGCGCCGTCGATCATGCCGACGGTGTTGTCGATGCCGTAGACGGCGACGAAAGAGCCGAAGCGCGGGCCTTTCTCCTGGCCCAGCAACACCTGATAGAGCATGTTGAACCAGTCGAGCGAGACACCCGGCTTGCCGTCCTTGGCCTTCTTTTTCTCATCCAGAAACGGCTCGCGGCGGCCGACTTCGTAGACGACATTCTGGATGTCTTCGGCCGTTGCGTCGCTCTTCAATTGCGATAACGCATCGCGCAGGTCGATCAGCGCGGCGCGCTCCGGGTCGGTCGGCTTGCGGAACTTCTTTTCCGGCAGCACGAAGTCATGGAAGTAGTGCAGCGCGTATTCGACCTGGTCCTTCAGCTTCGGATGGCTCTGCGGCGTGACGCCGGGCCGGTAGCGGCCGATAAAGCCCCATAGCGTATCGGCGTTCTCGGCGTTCGACGACGACACCAGCGTCAGGAGCATCTGGAAATTGATCGGCATGTCCGCCTTCGGCGGCCTGCCGGAGTGAATATGCCAGACCGGATTGGACAGGCGCTGGCGGCCGTCCTGCCGCTCATAGCCGTCGAGGAACTGGGTGTATTCGTCGACGTTGCGCGGGATGACGTCGAAGTAGAGGCGCTTGGCCGCCTTCGGCTCGCGGTACATAAAGAGCGACAGCGACTCCGGCGAGGCATAGCGCAGCCACTCCTCGATGGTGAGGCCGTTGCCCTTCGACTTGGAAATCTTCTGGCCGTTCTCGTCGAGGAACAGCTCGTAGTTGAAGCCTTCCGGCGGCGTTCCGCCGAGCGCCTTGCAGATTTCGCCGGACAGCTTGACCGAGTCGATCAGATCCTTGCCGGCCATTTCGTAATCGACGCCGAGCGCGGTCCAGCGCATCGCCCAGTCCGGCTTCCATTGCAGCTTGCAGCGCCCGCCGGTGACGGGAACGGTGACGCTCGCCTTCGTCTCCGGGTCTTCATAGGTGATGGTGCCGGCTTTGGCGTCGTGGCCGGTGACCGGCACCTGAAGCACGACGCCGGTTTTTTCGTCGATCGGCAGGAACGGTGAATAGGTCGAGGCGCGCTCCTCGCGCAACGACGGCAGCATGATGTTCATCACCGCGTCGAAGCGCTCGAGCACGGTGAGCAGCGCCTTGTCGAACGTGCCGGAGGTGTAGCACTGCGTCGACGACATGAATTCGTAGTCGAACCCGAAATGGTCGAGGAAGGCGCGCAGCCGCGCATTGTTGTGCTCGCCGAAGCTCGGATGGGTGCCGAACGGGTCGCGCACCTTGGTCAACGGCTTGCCGAGGTCTTCCGTGAGCATCGCCTTGTTCGGCACGTTGTCCGGAACTTTGCGCAGGCCGTCCATGTCGTCGGAGAAGGCGATCAGCCGCGTCTTCACCTTGTCGTCGGTCAGCACGCGGAAAGCGTGGCGCACCATCGTGGTGCGCGCGACCTCGCCGAAGGTGCCGATATGCGGCAGGCCCGAGGGGCCGTAGCCGGTCTCGAAGATCACTTCGTCTTTCGGCTTTTTCTTCAGCCGCGCGACGATCTTGCGCGCCTCCTCGAACGGCCAGGCGTTCGACTGTTCGGCGAGGTCGCGAAGCGATGCGGCGGTGTCGGTGGCGGACATCTTGGTTCGGTCGTTAGCGGGTTTCCGGCGCGGACAGTAGGAATTGGTGGAGGGATGTCAAATGTGGGTCTATGTGCCGTCATGCCCGGCCTTGTGCCGGGCATCCACGACTTCCTTCTCCGGGGCCAAGACGTGGATCACCGGGACAAGCCCGGGCATGACGACTGGTAAATCCGCTTCCTTGCCGGGCGGAACGCCGCTACACGCAGAGGCTCACTGATAAAAGCCTTAGTCGTGCCCCCTGCTCCCACACCACCGCACAAATCCGCCGCCCTAATCGGCGCAGGACCGGCCGGGTTGATGGCCGCCGAAGTGCTGGCGCGCGGGGGCGTGAATGTCACGGTCTACGACCGGATGCCGTCGGCGGGGCGCAAGCTGCTGATGGCCGGGCGCGGCGGGCTCAACCTCACCCACAGCGAAGACCTCGAAGCCTTTCTCGGCCGCTACACCGGCGGCGACGACAGGCTGCGCCGCGCCATCGAAGCGTTCCCGCCGGCAGCGCTGCGCGCCTGGGCGGACGAACTCGGGCAAGAGACGTTCACAGGCTCCAGCGGCCGCGTGTTTCCCAAGGCGATGAAGGCCTCGCCGCTGCTGCGCGCCTGGCTGCGGCGGCTCGACGGACTCGGCGTGCGCTTTGCCTTCCGTCACCACTGGCGCGGCTTCGACGAGGCCGGCCGGCTGCGCTTCATCATCAATAGCACTGACGAAGTGATTGTCGCGGCGGACGCGACCGTGCTGGCGCTCGGCGGCGCGAGCTGGCCAAGGCTCGGCTCCGACGGCGGCTGGGCCGAAACTTTAAACGAGCGTGGCGTCAGCATCGCGCCGCTCGCGCCCTCGAACTGCGGCTTCCACGTGCCGTGGTCGCAGCCGTTCCTGCGCTTCGAGGGCCAGCCGCTCAAGCGCATCGCGCTGTCGTTCGGCGGCGCTGTCGTGCGCGGCGAGGCGGTCGTCACCCGCGACGGAATCGAAGGCGGCGCGCTCTATGCGCTGTCGCCGCGCCTGCGTGACACCATCGGCGCGCAAGGCAGCGCGACTCTCTCCGTCGACCTGCGGCCCGACATGACGATGGACGCGGTGACCGCGAAGCTCGCCGCGCCGCGCGGCAAGCAATCGCTCGCCACCGTGTTGCGCAAGGCACTGAAACTGTCTCCGGCCGCCGCCGGACTGCTGCACGAAGCCGCCCACGCCGCCGGCAAGCCGCTGTCAGCCGCCAGCGCCGCCGACCTCGCCGCGCTCATCAAGGCGGTACCGGTCAAGCTCACCGGCACGATGCCAATCGCCAGCGCGATCTCATCGGCGGGCGGCGTGCGGTTCGATGCGCTCGACGATCATTTCATGCTGACGGATTTGCCCGGCGTGTTCGCCGCCGGCGAAATGCTCGACTGGGAAGCGCCGACCGGCGGTTATCTGCTGCAAGCCTGCTTCGCGACCGGCGTCGCCGCCGGCGCCGGCGCGGTCAACTGGCTTAAAAAGGACTGATCGGGAAATAGCGCAGCCACAGGTCCGTGAACTTGCCCTTCTCCCAGATGCGGAACAGCGCCCAGTTGATGGCCTGACGCAGCACGTCGTTGCCGCGCCGCACCGCGACGCCGACGCCCTCGCCGAAGAAGCGGCTCTCGATATAGGGGCCGCCGCGGAACACGCAGCAGCCGGCGGAGTCCGTGCCGTTGAGCCAGAACGCCAGCGCCACGCCGTCGCCGAACAGGAGATCGACCTCGCCGCGCTTCAGGGCGCCGCGCGCATCGTCGGCGCCCGGATAAGGCACCACCTCGGCCTCGGTGAACAGCGCGCGCAGATAGGCCTCATGCGCGGTGCCGGCAACGACACCGACTTTCCGCGCCTCGATGTCGCCCGGCCGCACCTCGTCGAACTCGACATCCTTGCGCGACACGAAACGCGCCGGCGGCCGGTAATAGGGATCGCTGAAATCGACGCGGCGGCGCATGTCCGGCGTCGCCGCCATCGAGGCGATGATGGCGTCGCCGCCATTGGTGGCGAGCGCCTCCAGCAGCGTGTCGAAGCGGCGGAACTGGATCGTGCAGGGAACCTTGATCTCCTCGCAGATCGCGCGGGCAAGATCGACATTGAAGCCGGCCGGCTGGCCGTCGGCACCGGCATAGTTGAACGGCGGATAGTCGATCTCGGTCAAGAAGCGGATGCCCTGAATGCGGGTGAGGTCCGGCCGCTCCGGCCGCCGCCGCGGGTCCCAGAAGCCCGGCACCGCCATCGGATCGCCGCCGGGCGGCACCACGACCGACGGCGTCGACGTGCCCGAGCGCTCGCGCAGATGCGCCTGCGCGAAAGCGTCGCCCGCCGCCGCGACACTGCTCGCGACCGCGACGGCGACGACCGCTTGCTGGAAAAACCGGAACCGCGCTGGCGACATGGATGCGTCCGACTGGAATCGGCGCGACCATATCATCAGTGCCAGACGATGCGACAGTCAGCCGGTCAGATGCTTTTCGATCTCGTGGACCGGCATCTTGACGAGATCCTTCGGGATTTCCGCGCGAACCGCCGCCTTCAACGCATGCGAATAGGCCGGGCGGATCATGCCCAGCGCGCGGGGCGAGGCCACCACCACGATCGATTTCGCCTGATGGCTTTCGACCGCCTTGCCGAGAACGCCGGCAAGGTGATGGAGGAAGGCCTGCTCGGCCTGATCGTGCCAGTCGGTCTGCCCGACGGCGCTGCGGCCGTGGCCGACCGAACTGTGCGAACGGCCCGGCGCGTCGGTGCCCTGCTCGTGCGTCTTCGGATTGTCGTGCGTCAGCGTCTCGCGCGTCTTCAGGTTGGGAAACTTGTCGTCGCCGGCGTTTTCCAGCACCAGCGCCTTGCCGCCGTCGCAAACGACGATCCACTCGCCCGCCTTGATCGTGATCCGGTCCATCTCGAACTCCTTGCCTGCGGCCATGTTAGGCGAAGTTCGCGGATGAGAATTTGTCCTGAATCAAGCAGCCTTGTGGCGGTTCAATTCGAGCCGTCGAGCAGGCGGCGCGCGATCACCTGCGCCTGGATTTCGGCGGCGCCCTCGAAAATATTGAGAATCCGGGCATCGCACAGGATGCGGGAGGCCGGGAATTCGAGCGCGAAACCGTTGCCGCCGTGGATCTGCACGCCGTTGTCGGCGGCCGCCCAGGCGACGCGGGCGGCGAGCAACTTCGCCATGCCGGCCTCGAGGTCGCAGCGGCGGCCGGAGTCCTTTTGCCGTGCGGCATAATAAGTGAGCTGCCGCGCCGTGAGGATTTCCGCCGCCATCATCACGATCTTGTCGGCGACGCGGGGAAACGCGGCGATCGGTTGCGCGAACTGCACGCGATTCTGCGCATAATCGAGCGCCTCTTCCATCGCGGCCTGGGCGACGCCGATGGCGCGCGCCGCGGTCTGGATGCGCGCCGACTCGAAGGTCTGCATCAGCTGCTTGAAGCCGAGCCCCTCGACGCCGCCGAGCAGATTCTCCGCTTTCACCTCGAAGCCGTCGAAAGCGATCTCGTATTCCTTCATGCCGCGATAACCGAGCACCTCGATCTCGGTGCCGGTCATGCCCGGCGCGGGGAACGGATTGCGGTCGTCGCCGCGCGGCTTCTCGGCGAGCAGCATCGACAGGCCGCGATGGCCGGTCTCTTTCGGATTTGTCCGCACCAGCAGCGTCATCAGATCGGCGCGCACCGGATGCGTGATCCAGGTCTTGTTGCCGTAGACCTTGTAGACATTGCCCTCGCGCACGGCGCGGGTTTTCAGCGAGGCGAGGTCGGAGCCGGTGTTGGGCTCGGTGAACACCGCGGTCGGCAGCACGTTGCCGCAAGCGATGTTCGGCAGCCATTTGCCCTTCTGCTCGGCGGTGCCGCCGCCGAGAATGAGTTCGGCGGCGATCTCCGAGCGGGTGCCGAGCGAACCGACGCCGATATAGCCGCGCGACAGTTCCTCGGAGACGACGCACATCGATTCCTTGCCGAGACCCATGCCGCCGAATTCCTCGGGGATGGTCAGCCCGAACACGCCGAGTTCCGACATCTGCCGGATGACGTCGAGCGGAATGTAGCTGTTGGTGCGGTGCCAGCCCTGCGCGTGCTCGATCACTTCGCTGTCGGCGAATTTGCGCATTTCATCGCGGATCGACTCCAGCGTGTCGTCGAGGCTGCCAATGCCGAAAGTGACGCTGTGGGCGGCGCGGATCAGTTCCATCACACGGGCGCGGCGCGGCGCGGTGTTGCCCTCCGCCATCAGAATTTCGCAGGCCGGATTGACGCGGGCGGCGACGTCTGCAGCGGAGAGGCCGAGATCGGCCGGCCGCACCATCTCGCCCTGGCTGATCGGAATGCCGCCGACGATCTGCGCGACGAATTCGCCGAACGCGATGCGGATCAGATGGTCTTCAAGCTCGCCGAGCGCGTCGTCGCCGGCCAGCCGTTCGGCATAGGCAGCGAGTTGGCGCAAGGACTCGACATAAGTCGCGAGCCAGGCAAGGCCGTGGGCGGCGCGCTGTTCGCGGTCGACCAGACGGTTGACCGCATGTCCCTCGACCGTCACCCGGCTGCGGACCCGGGCGGTCGCATCGGTCAGCAGAGCCTCAAGCCCGACAAGCGCATCGCGGGCGGTGTCTCCGAAACGGGGGCCGGATGGACGGTGGGCCGCATTCGCAGACATCGACAAAGACCTCGCTCGGGTGACACATAATATCGTCGTTTATCGTCGTTCCGGCACCATACTTGTGCGCTGCACAAAAGAAAAGATGCCGGAAACACCAACGAGTTCAGGACGATATTGCCGCAGCCGGAAACGAGCCGGACCGCGTAATTGCTAGTTTATTAACCAATTTAATCTTTTCTAGCGGAAGGCCGCGCGGTTGGCTGTGCTCCCTCCCCCTTGCGAGATCCGGCACTCGTGATGCGCCTTCGATCCTGGCCCAAACTTGCCCGCCGGCTCCTCGAGTCGATTTCGGTCAGGAATCGCATTGTCATCCTCGCGCTGATCCCGGTGCTCGCTTTTCTGGGCAACGCCATTTCGTTCAGTTCCGGCGAGAAGAAAGTCAACGCCGCATTCGGCACGTTCAAGCGATCGACGAACATCGTCGACGCGAGCCGACGCTTCAACGACGCGATCACCAACGTCCGCCTGATCGTCAAGGATTACAGCGCCGAACCGGGCAACGAGCATATCGACCATTTTAACGCACAATACAGCGCCGCATTCGCAAGCCTCGCGGAAATCTCCGGTGTCATCAGCGCAAAGCAGAGCAACAATCTCGCGACGCTGCGCGATGCACTGGAACGAATCCAGGTTCTGTTCGAAGACCTGGTCGAGGAGCAGGAAAAACTCGGTTACACCGACACGACGGGAATCCGCGGCCAGTTGCGCAGCGCAGTCAATGCGGTGGAAACCATCATCAACGAAATTCATAACTGGACGACCGACGCCGACGCGCGCACGCTAACGGTATCTCTTCTTACGATGCGCAATCGCGAGGTTGAGTATCGCCAAAATCCCAGTGAATTGACAAAGCTGTTGTTCTTTGAGGCGCACGGCAATTTCAGCAAGACATTGCAGCAGCTCTCCATTCCCGCCGCCATTCGCGACCCGATGGCCTGGAGCGTCGGGAACTATGTCGAGGTATTCTCGAGCTGGATCGCCGCCAACGACCGCGCCGCGCCGATGCGCGCCCTGATCGATATGGACAGCCAGGGATTGGCGCCGCTGGCTGACGCAATCATCACGGAGGCCAAGAAAGCCGGTGCCTCGGCGGATGCAGCGCTGGCGAATGCACAGTCCAATACCCGAACCATGATCTGGGCCGCCAGCATCGCGATCGTCGTCTTCGGCCTCGCAATGTGCTGGCTGATCGGCCGCAGCATCACGGGGCCGCTGACCGATCTCGCCGCCGCGATGAAACGCCTCGCGGCCCGCGACGCCGACGTCAGAATCCCGGCAACTCATGCGCACGATGAAGTCGGCGAAATGGCGCGCTCCGTCATCGTGTTTCGCGACGCGATGACCGAGCGCGAGCGTCTTGCCGAGATCCAGTCCGAAGCCAGCATGGCGCAGCAGATCCGGGCCACGCAGATCGCCGCCAAGATCGGAACCTTCAAGACCTCCGTCGAGGCGGCGTTGACGCGGCTGCGCGAAGCCTCGCAGCAACTGGAAAAGGATTCGAGCGAGCTCAACACCACCGCGGACACAGTGTCGGCCGAAGCATACGAGGCCAAGCAGCGAGTGACGGCCGCATCGGAGAACGTTTCGACCGCGGCCGGATCCGTCGAGGAGCTTGCCGCTTCGATCGGCGAGATCGCCTCGCAGGCAAGTTCCTCCACCGAGGTCGCCCAGCGCGCGGTCGCCGAGACCCGGCGGGCGGTCACGACGATGTCGGACCTCGGCCAGGCCGCGAGCCGCATCGGCGAAGTCATCGGCCTCATTCAAGCGATTGCCGCGCAAACCAATCTGCTGGCGCTCAATGCGACCATCGAGGCCGCGCGCGCCGGCGAGGCCGGCAAGGGATTCGCGGTCGTCGCAGCCGAAGTAAAGTCGCTCGCCGGCCAGACCGCCAGAGCGACCGACGATATCGGCGCGCAAGTCGGCGCGATTCAGTCGGCAACCTCGGGCGCGGTACAGGCGATCGAACATGTCAATACGATCATTACCGAGATGGCGCGGATCGCGACCGACGTGGCGGCCACCGTGTCGCAACAGAGCGCGGCCATTTCCACCATCTCGAACGGTGTCACCCACGCTTCATCGGATGCCCGCACCGGCGCGGAGGCCATGAACCGAGTCACAGGTCTCAGCGGCAATGCCCGCGCGACCGCGATTGCCGTCAAGGAACTGGCCGACCGTCTCGCGGTCGATGCCGAGCATCTCGAGACGGAAATCCGCCAGTTTCTCAATGACGTGAAAGCGGCCTAGGCCGGGCGGCATTTCACCCCGCCCTTGCCAAGCGCCGCGCATTGTCCGATCTCTGCGGACTGGGCATTCGCGGAACAACCCCTTGCGCACGCTCCGGCAGGCATTTGGCATCGCGATCGAGGCATTCGACCGGTTCGGCCGTGACGATGGCTGGGCAATCGCCAGCCACATCGCCCTCTCGATGCTGATGGCGTTGTTTCCATTCGTGATCGTCGTTACCGCGCTGGCCGGATTCTTCTTCGGCTCACGGGAGCTTGCCGACGAAGCCGCGCGCATTCTGCTCGAAGCATGGCCGCATGCGGTCGCGGAGCCGATTGCCGCCGACGTGACCGGCGTGCTGGTCGGCAGCAGGGGCAACGTGCTCACCTTCGGATCGCTGTTTGCGCTCTATTTCGCATCGAGCGGCATCGAGAGCCTGCGGATCGGCCTCAACCGTGCCTATGCGACGACCGAACCACGCGCCTGGTGGCTGTTGCGGATCGAGTCGGTGGCCTATGTGCTGGTCGGCGCGGTTGCACTGCTCGCCTTCGCGTTTCTCGTCGTGCTGGCGCCGGTGATCTGGGCGCAGCTCGTTCGCCATTTTCCGGGGGTCGCGCCGTTCGGCAATGTCGTTGCCTTCGCACGCTACGCGGTCGCGGCGACGATCCTCGTGATGTCGCTTTTGATCCTGCACTTGTGGCTGCCGTCGGGGCGCCGGCAGTTTCGCGACGTCCTGCCGGGAATCGCGGCGACGCTGGGGCTGTGGCTCGTCAGCGGCGAATTGTTCGGCCGTTATCTCGCGCAGTTTTCCGGCGGCTACGTCACCATGTATGCCGGCCTCGCCTCGGCGATGGTGGCGCTGGTGTTTCTTTATATCTGCGCTTCGATCTTCATTTACGGCGGCGAACTGAACGCGGCCATTCGGCGAGCCAAGACGCAGGCGAACGATTTGCTCCCTCCGGCCTAGCCCTGCACGGAGAAACCGCCGTCGATCGGGATCGCCGTGCCGGTGACGAAATCGGAGGCCGGGCTCGCGAGAAAGACGGCAACGCCGGCGAAGTCGGCAGGATCACCCCAGCGTCCGGCCGGCGTGCGCGCCAAGACGCGCTCATGCAATCCGGCGATCTGCTGCCGCCCGTGACGGGTCAGGTCGGTGTCGATCCAGCCCGGCAGCAGCGCATTGACCTGGATATTGTCCTTGGCCCAGGCGACCGCAAGCGAACGGGTCAGTTGCACGATGCCACCTTTGCTGGCGCCATACGGCGCGGCAACGCCCATGCCGAAGATCGAAAGCATCGAGCCAATATTGATGATCTTGCCGTGTCCCGATTTCTTCATTTCGGGATAGGCCGCCTGCGACAAGACGAAGGCGCTGGTGAGGTTGGTGCCGATCACCGTGTGCCATTCCTGCATCGAAATCTGCTCGGGCGGCTTGCGGAACGTCGTACCGGCATTGTTGACGACGATGTCGAGCCGGCCGAGCGATGCAACCGTGCGCGGAACAAGATCGCGGCATGCTGCCTCATCGCCAATATCGGCGGCAATAAACTCCGCCCGGCCGGACCGGCGCAGCTCAACGAGCGCCGTTTCCGCCTTTGCCGCGTTGCGTCCCGTAATCATGACCGCTGCACCGGCGCGCAGCAGCCCGCCAGCGATGCCGAGGCCGATGCCACCGTTACCTCCGGTGACGAGCGCCACGCGGCCGGCAAGATCGAACATGGACGAAGTCATGAGAACCCCCGGTCGCCACGATGATTGCGTGGCCCAGAGAGAACATCAATTCGCTGTCGCCGTCGATCTCGGATTGAGTGCGCGGACTATTTCTCGCCCGCGACCTCCAGCACGTCCTCATAGGAGCGCAGGCCCGGCTTCGGCGCGCTGACCAGAACCGCCATGTTGCCGGGTGGATGCTGGTTCTTCCACATTTTCATGTGCGCGAGCGGAATCTGCTCCCATGGAAACAGCTCGCTCATGCACGGATCGATGCGTCGTTCGAGCACGAAGCGGTTGGCCGCGCTCGCCTGCTTCAGATGCGCGAAGTGCGAGCCCTGGATGCGCTTCTGACGCATCCAGACGTAACGTGCATCGAAGGTGATGTTGTAACCGGTGGTGCCGGCGCAGAACACGACCATGCCGCCGCGCTTGACGACGAGGCATGACACCGGGAACGTCGCCTCGCCCGGATGCTCGAACACGATGTCGACGTCGCGCTTGCCGGTGATGTCCCAGATCGCCTTGCCGAACTTGCGGGCTTCCTTGACCCAGTTGTCGTATTCGGGCGTGCCGACCTTCGGCATCTGGCCCCAGCATTTGAAGTCGTTGCGGATGATGACGCCCTTGGCGCCGAGATCGAGCACGTATTGCTCTTTCGACTTGTCTGAAATGATGCCGATCGCGTTGGCGCCGGACGCCGCGACAAGCTGCACGCCGAACACGCCGAGGCCGCCGGAGGCGCCCCACACCAGCACGTTGTCGCCGGGCTTGAGCGTGTGCGGCGCGTGGCCGAACAGCATGCGATAGGCGGTGGCGAGTGTGAGCGTGTAGCAGGCCGACTCTTCCCAGGTCAGATGCTTCGGCTTTTCCATCAGCTGCCGCGACTGCACGCGGCAGAACTGCGCGAAGGAGCCGTCCGGCGTCTCGTAGCCCCAGATGCGCTGCGACGGCGACAGCAGCGGGTCGCCGCCGTTGCAGTCCTCATCGTCGCCGTCGTCCTGATTGCAATGAACGATGACTTCATCGCCGACCTTCCAGCGATGCACCTTGCTGCCGACCGCCCAGACGATGCCCGAGGCGTCGGAGCCGGCGATGTGGAAGGGATGCTTGTGGCCGTCGAGCGGCGAGATCGGCTGGCCGAGGCCGGCCCAGATGCCGTTGTAATTGACGCCCGCCGCCATCACGAGAACGAGGACGTCTTCCTCGCCGATCGGCCAGGTCGGCACCACTTCGAGCTGGAACGATGTGTCGGGCGGACCATGGCGCTCCTTGCGGATCGCCCAGGCGTGCATCTTCTCCGGCACGTGGCCGAGCGGCGGAATTTCGCCGACGCCGTAAAGATCCTTGGGCCCTGCAACGCTCTTGAGCTTGGCCGCCGCCGACATGTCGCATCCTCCCTGACGGGAAGCAGTCTGCCGCAGAAGATTTTGCGGTGCAACAAGACGTTTGACGCATTGAAAGCGCGCCGAAGCGCGGTTTTTAAGGCTTTCTCAAGCGCCGGCGGGCCAAGTTGCACGAGGTTTCTTGCATCCGCAGCAAATCCGGCAGCGCCCAGGAGCGCCAGTTGGCCGCGACCGACATGACATATGCGAGAGGCACGCCGGCGCCCGCGCCGCTCGCCCGGCCACTCGAATTGATCTGCTTTGCGCTGATCGTCGCCCACGCCGTCTATCTTGCCGCGTCGTGGTGGACCGGCTCATGGATCGTCGGGCCGGACGGCAAGGGCATCGCTTCCGACTTCGTCAACGTCTGGGCCGCCGGCAAGCTGACGCTCGATGGCACGCCCGCCGTCGCCTACGACTGGCCGGCGCACAAGGCGGTGGAGGAGCTCGCAGTCGGCAAGCCGTTCGACGGCTATTTCGGCTGGCACTATCCGCCGATGTTCCTGTTTGCGGCGGCTACGTTGGCGCTGATGCCTTATGCCGCCGCCTATGCGCTGTGGGCGATCGCGACGTTTCCGGTCTACCTCGCCGCGATGCGCGGCATCGTCGGCGACCGCGCCGGTTATCTCATCGCCGCCGCCTTCCCCGCCGTGCTGTCGAATTTCATCGTCGGGCAGAACGGTTTTCTCACCGCCGGCCTGATCGGCGGCACGCTGTTGTTCATCGAACGGCGCCCGGTCGCCGCCGGCGTGCTGCTTGGGTTGCTGACCTACAAGCCACATCTCGGCTTGCTGTTCCCGCTCGTGCTCGCGGTGTCGGGGCACTGGCGCGTGTTCTTCGTCGCGACGATTGTCGCAGTCATCCTGGCGGCGCTGTCGTGGCTCGCCTTCGGCACCGTGACGTGGTTCGCGTTCTTCAATTCGATCTCGCAAACCTCGCAGGCGTTCCTGTCCGACGGCTGGGCGAACTGGGGAAAACTGCAAACGGCATTCGGCATCACGCGCGCACTCGGCGGCGGCGAGACGCTGGCCTGGACGCTTCATGGCGCACTCGCGCTTCTCACCGCGATTGTCGTCTGCGTGATCTGGCGCAGCCCCGTCACTTTCGACGTCAAGGCGGCGGCGCTCGCGACCGGCGCAATGCTGGCGACGCCCTATCTCTACACCTACGACCTCGTGGTACTGGCGATCCCGCTCGCCTTCCTGTTCCGGCTCGGCCGCCGCGGCGGATTTCTCGCTTATGAATGGCACGGCATGGCGCTGACCTGCCTGCTCGTGCTGATCTTCCCGTTCGTCACCGCGCCGGTTGGATTCCTCGCGGTACTGGTAACGGCCACGCTCGTCGTTCGTCGTGCCCTGAGGTCGGCCGCATGAACACGCAGCCGCTCGTCTCGCCTGCAACGCCGATGCCGGCGGCGCGGATCGTTGCACTGATCGGCCTGACGCTGACGCTTGCTTATATCGTCGTGCTCGGCGGCGCATGGATGAGCGGCCACTGGCTCACCGATGCACAGGGCCGGCCGATCGCCAACGACTTCGTCAACGTCTTCGCGGCGGGCCAGCTCGCGCTCGAGGGTCACGCCGCCCAGGCCTACGACTGGACCATTCACAAAGCGATGGAAGTGCGCGCGGTCGGCTACGACTTCGGCAGCTATTACGGCTGGCACTATCCGCCGACATTCCTGTTTGCCGCCGCAATGCTCGCGCTGATGCCCTATGCCGCGGCGGCCCTGATCTGGCTCGGCACAACGCTCGCGCTCTATGCGGCGGCGATCCGCGCCATCGTCGGCGAGCGCGCCGGACTGTTCCTTGCGTTCGGATTCCCGGCCGCGCTCTGGAACGTCACCGCGGGGCAGAACGGCTTTCTCACCGCCGCGCTGATCGGCGGCACGCTGCTGCTGCTCGAACGCCGGCCGGTACTGGCCGGCCTCTGCCTCGGGCTGCTCACCTACAAGCCGCAATTCGGCCTGTTGTTCCCGTTCGTGCTGCTCGCCGCCGGTCACTGGCGCGCGCTGTTTGCTGCGGCGATGACGGCACTGGCGCTGATCGCGGCCTCGCTGCTCGCCTTCGGCGGCGAGGCGTGGACGGCGTTTTTCCACTGGATGCCGGTGACGAGCCGCGTCGTGCTCGGTGACGGCGGCGCCGACTGGGACCGGCTGCAAAGCCTGTTCGGTCTCGTACGTTCGCACGGCGGAAGCGAACTGATGGCCTGGGCGCTGCAAATCGTTGCCACGTTGGGCGCGCTTGGCACGGTGTGCTGGCTGTGGCGCAGCCGCGCGCCATACGACCTGAAGGCGGCGGCGCTCGCCTGTGGCGCGCTGCTGGCAACGCCTTATCTCTATATGTACGACCTTGTCGTGCTGGCCGTCCCGGTCGCATTCCTCGTGCGCCACGCGCTGGCGCGCGGCTTCACATCGATGGAAACGCTCATGCTGCCGCTCGGCTCGGCGCTTTTGCTGATCTACCCATACGTCAAAACGCAGGTCGGGCTGACGGCGGTTCTGATCGTCGCCGTACTGATCGCACAGCGTCTTATCGTTTCGTCTCCAGCAATTTCACCAACGCATACAACACGCGGTTGACCGGCGTCGCCACGCCGAGCGCCTCGCCCTCGCGCACCACGGCACCGTTCAAATAATCGATCTCCGTCGTCCGGCCCTTGGCGACATCTTGCGCGGTCGATGAAATCTGGTTCGGCATGGTCTGCCCCATATCGAACATGCGATCGAGAATCGCGGTGTCGATCCGGATATTTTTCGCCGCGGCGACCGCGATCACTTCGTCCGCCGCCGTGCGCATGACGCGGCGTACCTCCGGCATCGCCGTCAGGGTCGCGTAGTTCGCCATCGTCATCGCCGATACGGCGTGATAGGCGCAATTCATCAGCAGCTTGGGCCACATTGCGGCGTCGATGT
>JBFWZV010000010.1:0-69105 GCA_050184975.1 Pseudolabrys sp.
TGGCGGATCGTGTTCCGGCCGAAGCCGGAAATGCTGGAGAAGGCCAACGAACCGCTGCTCATCATTCGCGGCCTGCAGCGGCTCGGCGAACTCGACTTTGCCGCCGAGACCGGCAGCATTCCGCCGCTGCACGAACTGAAGCCCACCCAGCCCTATGTCGGCTGGTCCGGTACGTTGCATACCGCGGCACCGAAAACCGACATCGAAGAGGTGTTCGAGTTCGTCGCCGGCGACTGCGAGCTCACGATCGAACTCGATGGCTTGCCGGAGCCGGTCGTCGCCGCGCCTGTGCCCGCCACCGCCGCGACTCTCCCCCCCCGTTTCGCCGACGGCGACGCCCGCCGTCCCCGCGCCATCGATTGTGCCGGCCGCGACGCCGGTTCCGGAGCCGGCCAAGCCCGCGCCGGCCGCCGCATCGGCGCCCGGTGCTGCGACCGAAGGCGGCGCAAAGAGCGCGCCACCCAAGGCCGCTTCGACCACCACCCGGGTCGAACTCGAGCGTATCGACCGCGTCGTCAATCTTGTCGGCGAACTGGTGATCTCGCAGGCGATGATGGGCCAGATCGTGCAGGGGCTGCCGGAAACCGTCAGCGGTCAGCTCTGGCAGATCCTCGACGAAGTCGTGCATCACACCCGCGAACTGAAAGACAGCGTGATGTCGATGCGCGCGCAGCCGGTCGGCGCGGTGTTCCAGCGCATGCCGCGGCTGGTGCGCGAGCTTGCCGTCAAGACCGGCAAGAAAGTCCGTCTCGAAATGCACGGCGAAACCACCGAAGTCGACCGTTCGATCATCGAGCGGCTCGCCGACCCGCTCACCCACATCATCCGCAATTCCTCCGACCACGGCATCGAGATGCCGGCCGACCGGATCGCCGCCGGCAAGCCGGAGGAGGGCACGATCCGCCTGTCCGCCGACCACCGCGGCAGCCGCATCGTCATCGAAATCCGCGACGACGGCGCCGGCATCAACTCCGACCGGGTGCTGAAGAAAGCGCGCGAGCGCGGCCTCGTCGGCGCCGACGCCAACCTGACGGAAGACGAGATCAACAATCTGATCTTCATGCCCGGCTTCTCGACGGCGGAGCAGATTTCCGACATTTCCGGCCGCGGCGTCGGCATGGACGTGGTGCGGCGGAACATCCAGGACATTGGCGGTCGCATCAGCCTGAAGTCCGAGCGCGGCAAGGGCATGGTAATTCAGCTCGCGCTGCCGCTGACGCTCGCGGTCATGGAAGGCATGGTCATCAAGGTCGGCCGCGAAACCTTCGTGATGCCGATGTCGGTCATTCTCGAATGCCTGCGGCCGGGCGAGGCCGAGTTGCACAACCTCGTCGGCACCAGTGGAATGCTGCAGTTGCGCGGCGAGCTCGTCTCGCTGGTCCATCTCGGCGATCTGTTGTCGATCGAACGGGCGAACGGCGACAGCGCCGAGCGGGTCGTCATCATCGTCGATGGCGGCGAGAACACCCGGTTCGGCGTCATCGTCGACGAGCTCTGCGGTCACCAGCAGGTGGTCATCAAGAGCATCGAGGAGAGCTACGGCGCGGTGCCGGGCGTCGCCGGCGCGACAATCCTGGGCAACGGCAAGGTCGCCTTCATTCTCGATGCCGAGAAACTCGCCGATCTTGCCATCGCGACCAACGCGGCGACCGATCCGGCGACCGGGGCGAGCCGGTCCCGGCGGACCGAATCTGCATCGGAGGCCGCGTGACAGTTCATATCCGACAAGAAGGCGCTCATAGCGCCGAGAAGCGATAAGGAGCCAGCAAGATGCCAGCCGCGGTGACACTGAAAGTGCTCATTGTCGACGATCAGAACAGCGTCAGGCAGATGACGCGCATGATCCTCGAGGAAATCGGCGTGCGCACGATCCATGAGGCCGACAACGGCAAGAATGCATTGGCGGTTTCATCCGTGCAGCCGCTCGATCTCGTCATATCGGACTTCAACATGCCGGAAATGGACGGCATCGAGTTCCTGCGCAACATGCGGGGCCATCCGATGTCGCGCAAGGTGCCGTTCATCCTGCTGACCGGCCGCGGCGACCGCGAACTGGTCGTCAAGGCGGCGCAGGCCGGCGCCAACAACTATCTCATCAAGCCCTTCACCGCTGCGATCCTGCGGGAGAAGATCGAGCAGGTCATCGGCAAGCTGACCTGACGAGTTCTTGCGGGTAAATCGACAATGACGTCCGGTGGATCAGAGCCAGTCGCTTTGGATGATGCGCCGGAAAGCGACCCGGCACAGGCGATCTCGAAGCTGGCTGATGCCGGCGAGATCGGCCCGTTCCTCGCGGCGTTGTCGCTGGTACTGCGCGAGACCATCGCGCGGTTTGAGCATTGCGCGAGCCGCATCACCGATATCGTGCAGCCCTCCCGTGGCAGTCGCGAGCTGATTGTGGCGTTTCAGGAGTTCGACCGGCTGCAACAGGAATTCGCCGCGCTCGGCAACGTGCTCGCCCATTTCGCCGAGAACGCCACGGCCGACAGCCACAACAGTGCGCAGGCGATCGACGCCATCACCATCGGCAACGTGAAAGACCGGCTCAACCGCTATATGCGGGAGCCGGTGCGTGAGCTTGCGCCCGAGCAGGCCGAGGAAGTGGTGTTTTAGCGCCGCCGCCGCTATTTGGTGCGGCGCAGCTTTTCGGCAACCTGACGCAGTCCTTCGGTCAGTTCCGGCACCTGTTCCGGCTTGACGTTGCGGTACTCGTCGCGGCGCGCGAGATGCAGCGAGTCGACATAGCACTTGATCGATTCGGGGCTGTGCTCCTCGCCCTTGCTCACCTTGTCGAACAGATCGCAGAGCGTGTCCGCGATATGGGTCAGGAGCTCGAATCCGATCGTCGAGCCGACGTTACGGAGCTGGCGCGCGTGTTCCTTCGCATCCTTGACCCAGCGGGTGTTGTCCGGGTTACGCAGCGCTTCGACCATCAGGTCGTTCAGTTCCTGCAATTCGCGGTCGAGAAAGGCGTCCAGGTCCGGGCGGACGTCCTCGATGCCTTCCTGCGCGCGGGCGATCGCCTGGTCGCGGGGGATGCCGCCCGGCCGCCGCGCCATCTGCTGGAAGCGGGTGTCGACGTGGAATTCGGTCGCGTTGTTCGAGACTTTTTTGCTCATCGGGATTAATCCGTTCGTGCGGCCGAGAAGAGGCTGTCGATGTCGTTCTGGGCAAGCGCGGGACCGGCTTCGGCGCCGATCTCGATTGGCTTGTCGCCCTTGCGGCGGCCGACGCCGCCCGGGAAGCCCTCGATCTTGAAGCGACGGTCCGGCCCGAAATAGGTCTCGGTGTCGATGAATTTGCGTGGCGTGAAGGCGATCCAGGTCAGCCGATCGTACAACGCGGCCGGTGACATCGGTTTGGCAATGACCATGTTGATGCCGGCGTCGCGCGCGGTCTTGACCGTCGCCTCGCGCGTGTCGCTCGCCATCAGCAGGATCGGAATGGTGCGGTTTTCGTTGTCGGCGTTGCGCCGGATGGCGCGGGTGATGGCAAGGCCGCCGTTCTCGCCGTTCGGGGCGCCCGGCGCCGGTATGTGGGCGTCGAGCAGCAGGATGTCGACCTTGCCCGACGACAGTCCCTGCAGCAGGCTCATCGAGTCCTTGGCTTCGAGCACCTTGTTGGCGCCGAAGCCGCGCAGCATGCCGTGAACCAGCATGCACAGATATGAACTCGGATCGGCGACCAGAATAACGAGGTCGCGAAGGTTGATGGCTGGCGCTGTCATGCACGCACCTGTCGGAAATCCGGATCGCCAGCGCGCATCGTTTCGATCATGAAGTTGCCGTTGTCGGACCGGTCTTGGATAGCCGCATGTCGCTACTCGTGCGCGCGACGAATCATCGACGATCCGTTGCGCGGATTGGGTGACCTAATAAGATTCAGGATAAAACGTAGTTAATTTTTTCTGGCGAGTTCAGGGCGGCCGTTCGTTAACGCGGGTTAACATTTTTTCGGTGCGACCACGGCAAGGCCGTGACGCCGGCTCTGGCAGGGTCAGGCTCGAAGCTCAGGGGCCGGCAATCGTTGTGTGTCGAGGTTGCGCTGCAGGGACGGTGACGCGCGCCGAACTCTGAAAGATCGTTCCCGTGGAGCGGTATTCGGAATTGTTGAGAGAGGGCAAGGTTGTATTTTCTTAAAAAACAACTTAAAGTTTATCGTATGATTCGATTTGCAGAGCTGGTTGTACGTGGTGCTTTGTCAGCCGGTCCGCGATCCATACCACGTTACCGACATTGGTCTTCGATCGTATGACCGCCTTGTTTTGTTTGGCGAGCGAACCTGCAATTACAACCTTTAGTCTCGATTTTTTTAGGCTCGTGAAATCTAGGTCAGCATATGTTATTGATATTCAAAGAGAATAACGTATCGCAATAGCGTAATATGTAAGTATTGATGAGTGATTCGGTCTCTGCTGTCAGATTTTGTTATCGCGTCCGAGCCGTTGGATTTCGGGCATTTGCGTCCTGACGTCAGTGCAGTCGTTGACCTGCCGTGTCGTGTTGTGTGCGCCAAGCTGCCCCGTCCGGGCGTCGCGCCGATGCATGCGGTTATCAGATCGCCAAAGGACGAGAGACTTGAATGCAACCCGCTCAACGCACTGCAACGCATGAACCCTCCGCCCCGGAGAGCCCAACGTCGGGGTTGCGCGGTTGCGCCGCTTTCGATCTGGGGCTCCTCCACCGGACGACGGGTTCCGCCGAAGACTCACGGCCGAATGGCCTCCACTCGGCCGTATCGGCGGACGAGCATACCGTGGTCGCCCGCCGGCTGCTGTTTCGCGAGCGCGACACCCTCGACTTCATCCCGCTGATCTGCTCCGGCTGGGCGGCTTGCAGCGTGACGCTGTTCGACGGCCGCCGGCAGATTCTCGGCTTTCTGCTGCCGGGCGATATCGCGCCGACCGCGACGCTGTTCGACAACATCGCGCGCTTCTCGATCGAGGCGGTGACCGAGGTGAGCTATCGCACGATCGTGCGCACGGAATTCAAAGCAGTGCTGATGCGCAACGCGGATCTGTTTGAGGCGTTCTCACGGCTGTGGGCCGAAGAAAAAGGCCGCGCCGATCAGCTTGCGGTCGATCTCGGCCGGCGCAGCGCCGACGAGCGCATTGCGCGGCTGATCCTTGGACTTGCCGAGCAGATGAAGCAGCGAGGCCTTGCTAACGGCGACAGTTTTGAATTCCCGCTGCGCCAGCATCACATCGCCGACGCGACCGGGCTGACCGCGGTTCACGTGAGCAAGGTGCTCACCGAGTTTCGTCGTGGCGGTTATATCGATATCAACGAGCGCGCACTGACGGTCAGGAACGCGGCCGGTTTCCGCGCGATCGCGAATATGCGCTGACCGTGGCGAACTGACGCCACGAAATTCCAGGCGGATGACGGTTTGGTCGGCGGAGAGCGTCGGGCGCTTCAGGCACCGACCGTGCGCTTGCGCTGGAAATCGATGACCTGGCGGGCGGTCGCGGGCTTCAGGCGTGAAAACGTACCGAGGCATTGCTCGAGTTGATGCGGCGAGATGCCTTGGCTGCCGCCGCGCAGCTTCAGGATCGATTTGACCGTCGGCCACGAAATCCCGATCGCCTTGGCAATAATCAGCACGGTTTCCGGACGATCCTGCACCATCGCGCGCTCGACCGTCTCGATCGGCAGGCGGCATAGCGCCGCGAGCGCCGCGGTGGTTTCCTCGAATTGGCCGGCTTTGGCGAAATTGGCGATGTCGGACTCCGCGAGCCGTCCGGCGGTCCGCAGTTCGTCGATCAGTTCCTGCGCCGCTTGATAGCTGCGCGACATCGCGCTGGTCTGCACCTGGATCTGGCTGGCGACGTCCGCCACCGCCTCCTGGATCAGGCCGGACAAGGCCGGATTGGCAGCGGCGAGCTTGGCGCGGACCGCCTGCGAGGCCTTGGCCATCAGTCTCAGCAGGTGCGGCCGCGGAATGTCGCCGCGCAAGCCGACGCAGAAGGCGATTTCGTCGTCTCCGTCGGACCGCCGCAACAGCTTGTCAAATCCGGCGTCGGAGATCCGGGCGCCCGGATTGCGCGCGGTCGAGAGCACGACCGGGCGGTTGCCGCGCTCGATCAGCACGTCGGTCACGCTTTCGTCGAGGTCGGCGCGGCGGGAGATCGCCAGCAGATGGTCCTGGCTTTTGGTGCGGGCGGCGTCGGCAAGCCACTCGCTGGTGAGTTGCATCGACCGTTCGAGCATTGCGCCGGCGACGTCGATATTGTCGTCAAAGGCCAGCATCTGGCTTACGGTTTGCGGCGCGTTCGGGATGACGGCGAGCCGTTGCGCGAGCGCGGCTCGCGCCGCGACTTCGATATTCGCGACCAGCGTCGTAAAGACGTCGTCGAACATGCGCAGTTGATCGTTGGAAAATCCCCCGGAGCCGAACGCGAACAGGTCGGCCATTCGCAGCAGCATCGCGCCGCGGCGCTCGGTCGCCTTGCCGCTCAGGGCGTCGTTGAGTTCGTCGATCATCCGGAAATTTTGCTTCATGGTCGTTCCATTCCGCTCAGGCAATCTGCCGAGGCAGGTCGGTCGCGTCGGGATAGGGTGCGGGCGCGGCCAGAGGAGCCTTCACGAGGCGGGGCGCTCGATGGGGCGTGCCGTGCTCCGCGGCCTTGAGTTGCAGTTCGGCGGCCGGCATGGGACGGCCGAACAGATAGCCCTGGATCTGCGTACAGCCGACTGCGCGCAGAAGCGTGAATTGTTCTTGCGTTTCGACGCCCTCGGCGGTCGTCGCGATATTGAGGCTTCGTCCCAGTCCCGTCACCGCACACACGATTGCGGCGCAGTCGGTACGGGTCGACAGTTCGTTGATGAACGAGCGGTCGATCTTGATCTTGTCGAACGGAAACATCTTCAGATAGCTGAGCGAGGAATATCCGGTGCCGAAATCGTCGAGCACGATGGCAACCCCAAGATTCTTCAGCGCGTGCAGGAGCGAGATGTTGTCTTCGTTCTTGTGGAGCAGCACGGTTTCGGTGATTTCGAGCTCGAGCCGCTCCGGCGCGAGGCCGGATTCTTCGAGGGCTTCGGAAACCAGTCCGACGATGTCGCCCTTCGAGAACTGGATCGCGGACAGGTTGACCGCGACCTTGATATCGCCGGGCCACTCGGCCGCATCGAGGCAAGCGCGCCGCATCACCCATTCGCCGATCGGCACGATCAGCCCGGTTTCCTCCGCGAGCGGGATGAAGCGGTCGGGCGGCACCAGGCCCTTGACCGGGGAGTTCCAGCGCACCAGCGCTTCGACGCCGACGATCTCCTGGTTCAGGGCATTGACCACCGGCTGATAGCGCAGCACGAATTCCTGGTTGGCGAGCGCCCGCCGCAGTTCGAGTTCGAGCGTGCGGCGGACCGACGCTTCTTTCTCCATGGTCGGAGCGAAGACCTGATACTGGTTGCGCCCCTTGGTTTTGGCGCGGTTGAGTGCGAGTTCGGCGCATTTCATCAGTTCATCGGCGTTCTCGCCGTGCTCCGGCGCGGTTGCGATTCCGATGCTGGCGCCGATTGCAACCTGGTTGCCTTCGAATTCGACCGGCTCGTTCAGGGTTTCGAGCAGCCGATTGGCGAGGTTGATCGCCGCGTCACCATTATCGTCTGCGGCTATTTGCAAGACCGCGAACTCGTCGCCGCTCAGCCGCGCGATGAAGTCCTCAGCGCCGACGAGACCTTTCAGCCGCGCCGCGATCGCCATCAGCATGGCGTCGCCGACCGGGTGGCCGAGCGACTCATTGACGTCTTTGAAATGGTCGAGATCGAGCATCAGCACGTTGAAATGCCGGGGCGGGGTCTCGAGCAGAAGCTCGGTCACCCGTTCGACGAATAGCAGGCGATTGCCGAGCCCGGTCAACGTGTCATAGCGCGACATGTAGGCGACACGCTCGGAAGCGTGAGCGCGCTCGGTAATGTCCTCGACGATGCTGACCAGATATTGCGGGTTGCCGTCAGGCCCGGCAATGATGGCCTTCTTGGTGCTGATGACCTGCTGCGCGTGGCCGGTATCATGAAGCGGCGGCCCGGTGAAATTGTTGGCCATCCCGGTCAGTGTCTCGCGATCGGTCGCCACAATCTTGTCGGCGAATTGTGGCTCGAATATTTCGTGCGGCGTCTTGCCGATCACTTCGCTTGCGGGAAGACTGATGAATTCTTCGGCACGCTTGTTCACCAAAACGTAGCGCAAGGTCGTGACGTCTTTGACCATGACGATGGCTGGAACGTGCGATATGACGGCGTCGAGAAAAGAGTTGCTGCGGTCGCGTTCCGCTTCGGCCTGGACCTGACGGGTAACGTCGCGGTGGGTAATAACCCGTTCGCCGTTGGCGGCGAGAGTATGGGTCATGACCAGCGTCCGGCCGGTGCCGAAGGTGTGCCGACGCTCGGCGATACGCTTTTCCTTCAACTCGGCGTCGAGTTCGGCGGCGTATTGCTCCGGATCGCCGGAAAAATTTCCCTTCCTGACTTGATGACGCAGGACTTCATTGAAAGTCCAGCCGGGTTTGATTTCGTCCGGCGTGAAATTATGAAATTCGAGGTAGCGTTTGTTGAAGACCTGCAACCGTCCTTCGGCGTCGTAGACGCACAATCCGTGCGTCATGTTTTCGAGCGCGAGTTCGAGAATGCGCGCGTGCTGAAGATCGCTTCCGGTCGCGTCTGTCGCCGCAGGCGTTTGCTCCGGCACCGTCGTGGGGTCCGGAAAATCACTGTCGGCGGGCAGTTCAGGAAACGACATTTCGGTCCGTTCGCTCATGGTTGGCGTAGCTACGCTTCACCCGAACATTGCGGCTGCTGGTCGCAAACGCGTCGGAACCGGTACGTCTTGGCGCGCGGCCATGGTGATTCGCCGCAATTCGGATTGACCCGGCGAGACTAGGGGACGCGCTTTAAGCAAGGTTTAAGAAATAGCCTCACTTCCTTCCCCGTCCGGAAGGCGCAAATTTATCGATTTTGTGCGATGCGATATAATTATCGAGGCGGAATTCGTGGCTTCCAGGCTGGCGGACGTCCGCTGCCGTCCGGCGGCCGCCACTCGACGATTTCAACGGTGTGGCGCTCGAGCGGCGACACCCGGCGACGAAGGGCGAGGGCGGCTCGCGGGGCGACCGCTTCATGGGGCGCATCGTCGAGCGCCGCGATCAGCCAGTCGAGTTCGTCCTCGGCCGTCACCCAGCGACGCGCGGCATAGCGCGACAGGCGGAACGGCCGCGAGAACGACATCAACGATTTGCGCCCGCTCGGCAGGTAGTATTCGTGGGCATAGGACATCGCGAGTTCGCGCGGTGAGCGATAGACTGGGTCGCGCCAGCGCAGCACCGCATGATTGGTCTTGCTGATCGCGCCCCACAGTCCGCGTACCTGGAACGGCGCGACGACGTGGTCCTGATCCGCCGGTAGCGAGCGCAGGTCCATCAGCAACGGCGGGCGGCCGTGATAGGCGAAGCATGCGGCCGCCAGCATCGCCCCTTCGGTGCAATGGGCGCGGCGTTCACGCAGCACGCGGCGCGGCGACATATGCGTATCGCCGCTTTCCTCGAAATTGACCGGCATGCGGTCGAGAAAGTCCTGGATCTTCTCCGGCGTCGACAGCCGCGCGAAGACGCGGCGCTCGGCGGATGTCAGCAGCGCACGCAATGATGTCCGGTAGGTTGCGGAAAGCGGCATGATGCCCGGAGAGTTTAGACGCGGGTTGTCGCTCCGCGGGCTGCCGCCTCGCGGCGTCCACAACAAATCTGCCGGACGATACCGCCTATCAGCGGCGAGGCGGGCGCAGATGGTGCAGATAACGGCCGCGCGGACGCGGCTGCGGCAGCGGCACCGTGTCGTAGGCTTGCGCCGAGGCATTGGCGCTATCCGGCGCCGGTTCCGGCAGCGGCACCGCGGCGATCGAGGTTGCGGCCGAAGCGAGCTTTGGCGGCGGGCCCGGCTCCGGCATCGCGGGGTTTTCCGGCGAGAACGCGAAGGCGTTGTAGTGGTTGCCCTTGATAACCTGATTGGCATCCTGGACGATGCGGTCGCCGGCGCGGCGGTTCTCGTAGCTCGTGGTGCGGATGCCGGCATCGAGCACATAGGCGAGGCCCGGCGCGCCGCCGGTATCCGGCGCCACCACCGCGACGTCGTAGCTTCGGCGATCCGCCGCCGAGAGGCCGCGATCGCGGAACGCGCCGGCATAGTTCGGATTGAGCTTGATCGCCTGATTCATGTCGCGGGTCGAGCGTTCGAAGTTGCGCTTGTCCATGAACGCCATCGCGCGGTTATAGAGCGCACCGGCATAATTCGGCGACAACGTGAGCGCCTGGTCGTAGTCGGCGATCGCGCGGTCGAGGTCCCCCTTGTTGCGCATCGCGAAGCCGCGATTGTTGTAGGCATGGGCATTGCCGGGATCGAGCCGGATCACCTGACTGAAGTCGGCAACCGCCCGGTCGAGTTCGTTCTTTGCGTCATAGGCGAGCCCGCGCCCGTTATACGCCTCGGCCGCCGTCGGCTTCAGGCGGATCACCGCATCGTAGTCCTTAATGGCGCGGTCGAAATCGCGCTTGTCGTAATAGCTGTTGGCGCGATTGAGCAGCGCCGCCGCGTAGTTCGCGTCGAGCTTGATGGCCGCGTCGAATTCCTGGATGGCGCGGTCGACCTCGCCCTTGATGCGGAAGGCGAGACCGCGATTGTTGAGCATCGCTGCGTTCTGCGGTGCGAGTTTAATTGCGGCATCCAGATCGGCGATGGCGCGGTCGGTATCGCCGCGAAGGCCGAGCGTGGTGCCGCGGTTGTGCAAGGCGGCGGCGTATTTTCCGTCGAGCTTGATGGCCTGATCGAAGTCCGCGATTGCGCGCTCGAGGTCGCCCTTGTCGCGGAATGCGAGGCCGCGCTTGTTGTAGGCCACCGCATTCTTCGGCGAGAGCTTGATCGCCTGGCCGAAATCCGCGATTGCCTGCGCGACATCGTCTTTCGCGCGGTGCGCGAGCGCCCGGTAGAAATAGGCGTCGTCGGCGCCCGACTGGAATTTCACGGCCTCGCTGAAGTCCGCGATGGCACGGTCGAAATCGCGTTTCTCGAACCGGGCATGGCCGCGCTGGAAGTAGGCCTGGGCGAACTTGCCGTCGAGCTTGATCGCCTCGCCGAAGTCGGCGACCGCCCGGTCGCTGTCGCCCTTGTTGCGGAACGCGATGCCGCGATTGAAATAAGCCGGGGCGTTTTGCGGGTTGAGCTTGATCGCTGCGGTGAAACCGAGAATGGCGCGGTCGGCGTCACCCTTTGAGCCGAAGGCGAGTGCGCGATCGTAAATCGCTTCCGCCGCATTGGGCTTGAGCTTGATGGTGGCGTCGAAATCGGCGATGGCGCGGTCGAAATCGCGCTTGGCCTGATAGGCGCTGCCGCGGTTGTAGTAGGCCACCGCATAGTTCGCGTTGAGCTTGATCGCCTGATCGAAGCTCTGGATCGCATGGTCGAGGTCGTTCTTGTCGCGGAAGGCGAGGCCGCGATTGTAGAAGGCGAGCGCGTTTTCGGGGTCGAGCTTCACGGCCTCGCTGAAATCGCGCAGCGCGCGGTCGATATCGCCTTTGGCGCCGTAGGCGATGCCGCGGTCGTTATAGGCCTGTGCATATTTCGCGTCGAGCTTGATGGCGGCCGAGAAGTCGGCGATGGCACGGTCGAAATCGCGGCGGCCGACATGGGCATTGCCGCGGTTATTCAAAATTCGGGGATCGGCCATATTGAGCTTGAACGCCCGGTCATAGTCGGCGATCGCCTGCGCGTAGTCGCCCTTGTCGTAACTGGCATTGCCGCGGTTGAACCAGGGGAGCGCCTGGGTGGCATCGAGCTTGATCGCCGCGTCATAGTCGGCGATGGCGCGGTCGAGTTGCCGCTTGGCGGCGTGGGAAATGCCGCGGTTGTTGAAGGCCGGCGCGTATTTGGCGTCGAGGCCGATGGCGGCGTCGAAGTCCGCGATGGCGCGGTCGTACTCGCCTTTCATGCCAAACGCGACGCCGCGGTCGTTATAGGCCGCGGCACTCGATGCATTGAGCCGGATCGCCTGAGTCAGATCCGTGATGGCACGTTCGATCTCGCCGGTCGCGGCCAGAGCATTGGCGCGGCCCGCATAGGCCCAGGCCAGCTTGCCGTCGAGCTTGATGGCCTGGTCGAAATCGGCGACGGCGCGGTCATAAGCGCGCTTTTCATAGTACGAGATACCGCGGTTGTAGAACGCTGCGGCGTTCTTGTCGTCGATCTTCAGGGTACGCTCGAAGTCGGCGATGGCGCGGTCGTGATCGCCGCGCATGAAATAGGCGACACCCCGGTCGTAATGTGCCGCGGCGTCCTTCGGATTGAGCCTGATCGCCTGGTCATAGTTCTGGATCGCGCGGGCGGTGTCGTTCTTGCGAAACAGCGCGTTGCCGCGATTGTAATAGGCCGGGCCGAAATTGACGTTGAGGCGGATCGTGTAATTGAAGTCGTTGATCGCCTTGTCGTAGTCGTTCTTGGCCGCCGCCACGATGCCGCGGTCGTTGAGCGCCAGCGCGAAAACCGGGCTCACGCGCAACGGCTGCGCAAGCTGCATCGCCCCGCGGTCGTAGCCGCGCTGGTTGCGCACGTCGGCCCCGTCCGGGCGCGTGCTGATCGAGTAGCTCTGGGCGAGCTTGATCGCTTGCTCGAAGTCCTCGATGGCCTTGTCGAATTCGCGCTTGTCGTAAAGAGCGACCGCGCGGTCGTGGTGGGCCACAGCGTCCTTCGGGTTGAGCTTGATCGCCTGAGTGAAGTCGGCGATGGCGCGGTCGAGTTCCCGCTTGTCGTAATAGACGCTGCCACGGTTGGCATAGGCGATCGCATAGGTGTCGTTGAGGCGGATCGCCTGCTCGAAATCGGCGATGGCGCGGTCGCGGTCGCCCTTGTTGCGGCGGGCGACGCCACGGTTGTTGTAGGCAACCGCGTTCTTGCCGTCGAGCTTGATGGCCTGGTCGAAGTCGGCGATAGCGTGCTCGGGCTCGCCCTTGGCGCCATAAACGATGGCGCGGTCGTAATAGGCCGACACGAATTTCGGATCGAGCTTGATGGCCTGATTGAGGTCCGCGATGGCGCGGTCGTGATTGCCCCGATCGTAATGGGCGTTACCGCGGCTCGAATAAGCGATTGCGTAATTCGGCTCGAGCTTGATCGCGGCGCTGAAGTCGGCAATGGCGCGCTCGCTCTCGCCGCGGGCGCGCCAGGCGAGACCGCGGTTGTTGTAGGCCTCGGCGAAATCGCGCTCGAGCTTGATGGCCTGGCTGAAATCGGCCACCGCGCGGTCGTAAGCGCGCATGTTGGTGAGGGCGAGGCCGCGTGCGTTATAGGCCTTGGCGTTGGCCGGGCTCATCTTCAGCGCCTGGTCGAGATCCTTCAGCGCACGGTCGTGTTGACCGAGCGCCTCGAGCACTTCGCCGCGATTGAACAGCGCGTTGACGAAGCCGGAGTTGATCCGGACCGCGGCATCGAAGTCGTTGAGCGCCTTGTTCAGGTCGCCTTTTTCCCTGTATGCGAGGCCGCGGTTGTTGAGCGCAACCTCGTAATGCGGGTTCGCGGCGATGGCGCGCTCGAAATCGGCGATCGCCTTGGCCGCGTCGCCCTTCTGCTTGTGGATGGTACCGCGATTGTTGAGCGCGGCGGCGAAATTGGGATCGAGCCGGATCGCCGCGTCGAGGTCCGCCAGTGCCTTGCCGAGGTCGCCCTTGCGCTGCCAGAGCATCGCCCGGCTGTTGAAGACGCCGGCATAGGTCGGGTTGAAGCGGATCGCCTGGTCGTAGTCCTGCAGGGCGCGCTCGACCCGGCCGCGCGCGGCATGGGTGTTGCCGCGCTCGGTGAATGCGGCGGCGTTCTTCGGATCGAGCTTGATCGCGGTGTCGTAGTCGCGGATCGCGCGCTCGTGGTCGCCTTTGTACTGATAGGCGTTGCCGCGGTCGACATAAGCGACGACGAACTTCGGGTCGAGCTTCAATGCGATGTCGAAGTCGGCCACCGCACTGTCATAGTCATGGCGTTCGCGATAGGCGAGGCCGCGCAGATGCGCCGCGTGCTGGTCGCGCGGATCGGCGCGCATGGCCTGCGTCAGGTCGGCGATGGCGTTGTCGAAGTCGCGGCGGTCGAGCCGCGTCGCGCCGCGGTTGAAATAGGCCTCGCCAAAGCCTGAATTGACCTTGATCGCATTGTCGAAGTCGGCGAGCGCCTCGGCGGTCTTGCCGAGGCTGCGGAAGCTCAGGCCCCGCGCGTTGTAGACAATGGCGTTTTTCGGATCGACCTTGATGGCGCGGGTGAGGTCGGTAACGGCGTTTTCGAAATCGCGCCGGTCGCGGTGGGCGAGGCCGCGGTTGAGCAGCGCCCGGACGTCGTTCGGATCGGCTGCGATCGCCTTGTCGAAGTCGGCGACCGCGCGGGCAATGTCGCCCTTGGCGCGGAAGGCTTCGCCGCGGCTGTTGAGGGCCGTCAGGAATTTCGGATCGAGCCGGATCGCCTGATCGAAGTCGGCGATGGCGCGGTCGCTGTCGCCGCGCGCGTTGTAGGCGAGCCCGCGCACGTTGAAGGCATCGGTGTAGTCCGGTCGGATATTGATCGCCTGATTCAGGTCGGTGATGGCGCGGTCGTAGTCCTTGCGCGCAAAGAAAACACGGCCGCGCTCGTAGAAGGCGCCGGCATTCTTCGGGTCGATCTTGATCGCCTCCTCGAAGTCGGCGATCGCCTGCTCCATCTGCTCCTTGGCGCGATAGGAGAGGCCGCGATTGTAATAGGCCGGCGCATATTTGGCGTTCAGCTTCAGCGACTGCGTGAAGTCGGCGACGGCGCGGTCATGGTCGCCCATCCGCTGCATCGCCAGCCCGCGATTGTGGTGGGCGAGCGCATTCTTGCCGTCCATCTTCAGCGTCTGATTGAAGTCGGCGACGGCGCGGTCGGTCTCGCCCTTCGCCATCAGGACGACGCCGCGGTTGTAGTAGGACAGCGAGTCCTTGGGATCGAGCTTGATCGCCTGCGTCAGATCGGAGAGCGCGCGCTCATAGTCGCGCTTGGCGAAATAGGCGACGCCGCGGTCGTAATAGGCGAGCGCATATTTGGCGTCGAGCTGGATGGCGCGGTCGTAATTGCGGATCGACTGGTCATAGTCGCGCTTGTCATAGAAGGCGTTGCCACGGTTGTAGTAGGCGAGCACGTAATTCGGGTTGAGCAACAGCGCCTGGTCGTAGTCCTTGATCGCGCGCGCGGTCTCGCCGCGGTTTCGGTAGGCGAGGCCGCGGTTGTTGTAGGCCAGCGCGTCGCGCGGATCGAGCAGGATCGCCTGGTCGAAATCCTGGATGGCGCGGTCGACCTCGCCCTTCGACGCATAGGCGATGCCGCGGTCGTTCAGGGCCAGGATAAAATCCGGGCGGATCTTGATGGCGTGGTCGAAGTCCTGGATCGCGCGTTCGTAGTCGCGGATGTCGCGATAGGCGAGGCCGCGGCTGTGATAGGCGACGGCGTCGCTGGCGTTGATCTTGATGGCGCGGTCGAAGTCGGGAATGGCGCGGTCCGGCTCGCCCTTGGCGCGATAGGCCATGCCGCGGTTGTAATAGGCGAGCGCGTTGCCGGGGTTGAGCCTGATCGCAAGATCGAGCGCGGCGATCGCCTTGGCGAAATCGCGCTTGCCGTAATAGATGTGGGACAGCGCGTTGGTGGCGTCGATGTTGCGCTTGTCGTAGCGCAGAACCTGTTCGAGATCGTGGACCGCGCGGTTGACCTCGCCGCGGTCGCGAAAGATCAGCGCGCGGTGGAAATAGGCTTCGGACTCCTTGGCGTTGAGCTCGATCGCCTCGTCGTAGTCGGCGACCGCCGCGTCCGCGTCACCGGCCTCCCGATGTGCGTTGCCGCGATGGGTGTACGCGGCCGCTTCGATCGTCTTGCTGCGGGTCTTGTCGATCACCGCGGTGCAGGCGGCGATGCGTTGCGCGGTGCCGACGCCGGACTTCGCCGCGCAAGTGCGCCGTTGCTCGGCGGTCTGCGCGTGCGCCGGCAGCGCCGCGAATGACGTCGCGGCCGCCAATGCGATGCCGACGATGAGTGTGTTCCCTCGACTCATGACGCCTCAAACCACTCGTGACGTGGATCCGAATGCATGCCATGTGGGCAGCAGGATCCGGTGGTAACGGCGAACTTAGCGCGAAGTGACGAAGTTGAGTCGCGGTGCGATGGTAATGCCGGAGTTAACATTAATCCTCGCGGCCGCGTTTGGCGGTCGCGTTAACAATCGCAGAGAGCCGTTAAAGACGAACGTTAACGCCGCAGCGCGTCGGCCCGTGCTTCGGCGCGCGCCGCGTTGGCAATGTCGTCGAGCACGTATTGCGGCGGCATCATGTAGCCGAGCACGCGTTCCTTCGGATACATCGACTGGCGCACCACCTTTCCGGAATTTCCGGAAATGACGATTGGATTGCCCTTGCCGTCGGTGCCGCGCACGATGCCGACATGGCCGTTGAGCGGGCCGCCGCGGCGGAAGATCACGATGGCGCCGACGCGCGGGCCGTCGAGCTTCTTGCCGAAGTTCAGGAAGGAACGCGCCGCGCGCGAGCTGGTGCCTTTGCCGCCCGCCTTGCGCAGCACCAGATTCATGAAGTCGGCGCACCACAGTTGCGTGGGCAGGCCAAGCTGATTGGCGGTCCGGCCGCGATAGCGCAGCGCCTCGAGAAGAATGGCGCCCGCGCCCGGAACGGAGGCCGCGATTTCGGCGGCATCGGTGCGGCTGCGCGCGATCGGTTCCGACGTGGTCACGTCATCGAAGCGCGCCGAGCGCTTGCCGGACGCGTGCGCGGGCAACGCCGCCGCGAGCGCCATGAGCAATGCCAGAACTGCAGCCGCAATCTTCATCGTGACCCTTTCATGACAGGCGCCGCAGACGCCCGGCAGGTTTCTCACGTCGGTTGGCGGACGAGTACGCCGGACGACCAACGTGGTTAACCCGTGGGCGAATTTTTTCTCCCGTTGGGCCGCGCACGCAAGGCAAAGCGGCGTAAATCGGGCGTTTGTTTTGTGACATGGTTAACGCGTGCAGCGTGGCCCCGGCTCAATCGCCGGACCGCAGCTCAGTGCATGCTGTAGCGGATCGGCACCGAGATCGCGATCGAGCCGCCGAGTTCGGGCGGCGGCGGCGGCAACGGCTGCGCGCGCGCGATCAACGCCAGCGTCTCACGGTCGAGGGCGTCCGAGCCTGACGAGCGGGCGATTCGCGCGCGATGGACGCCGCCGTTGCGGTCGATGGTGAAGGCAAGCTGCGCAGTGCCCTGGTCGCCGCGCGCGCGTGCTGCCGGCGGGTAGCGCTTGTTGCGTTCGAGCTGCGCGGCGAGCCGCGCGCGCCAGGACGACAGCGCTGCCGGATTGCGCGTGGCGGCGACGGCCGGCGCGGTCCGGCGTTTGGCGTGGCGTTCCGCGGCACTCGGAGCGCTGGCGAGGCTCGCCTGCTTCTTTTTGATTTCTTTCGTCGGTTTCTTCTCCGGTTCCGGCGGTCGCGGTTTTGGGGTCACCAGGAGGTCGGGGTCGATCGCCGGTTCGGGATCCGGCTCCTGCACGATCGCCGCGGTATGCACCGGCTCGGGCTTTTTCTCTTCGACCTTTTCGACCGGTTCGAGGACCGGCTCGATCTTTTCTTTTTCTTTCACGTCCTCGACCGGATTCTTGTCGCCTGACGAGTCGACCTGTTGCGGCGCCGGCGGCAATTCGTGCTGGATCGGCGTGGGTGCCGCGGCGACTGGCGTGAATTCGACCACGACCACGGCGCCGCCGGCGATCGGCTCGGCCGGCTCGCTCCAGCGCGCCATCAAGGCGGCGGCGCCGGCGGCGTGGAAACCGGCCGCGAACACGAAGCATGCCGCCCAACGTGCGGCGACGGGGATGCGGCCCATCACGGCGGCGTCCCCGCCTGCTCGAGGCCGACCAATGCAATGTGGAGGTAACCCGCCGCGCGCAGGTCGTTCATCAGTCCCATGAGTTCGCCGTAGGGCACCGCCTTGTCCGCGCGCAGGAACACCCGTTGCTGCTTGTCGCCCCTGGTGGCGGTGTCGAGCGCCCCGGAGAGCGCCGCGCGGTCGAGTGTGTCGTTGCCGAGCGAGACCGTGCGATCGGTCTTGAGCGTGACGAACAGCGGTTTGTCCGGCCGCGGTTTGCGCTCGGCGCTGGAGGAGGGCAGCTCGACCGCGATGTCGACGGTCGCGAGCGGCGCTGCGATCATGAAGATGATCAGCAGCACCAGAATGACGTCGATGAACGGCGTGACGTTGATCTCGTGGATTTCGTCGAGACCGCCGTCGTCGTGGTGGCTGATGCGGGCTGCCATGATCGCCGCCTCCGCGCTATTCCGCCGCCGCCCGCACGCGGCCGCCGCCATATCGTTCGGCCTCGTGCCGGCGACGGTCGAGATCGCGGCTGACCAGCCGCTCGACACCGGCCGCGGCATCCCCGAACTGCGCGCGATAGGCGGCGATTGCGCGTGCAAACAGATTGAACATGACCACCGCGGGAATGGCTGCGACGAGACCGAGCGCGGTTGCCAGCAGCGCCTCGGCGATGCCGGGCGCGACCACCGCGAGATTGGTCGTCTGCGATTTCGAGATGCCGATGAAGCTGTTCATGATGCCCCAGACCGTGCCGAACAGGCCGACGAAGGGCGCGGTGGCGCCGATAGTGGCAAGCAGCCCGGTGCCGCGTGCGATGCCGCGCGCCGTTGCCGCCTCGATGCGGGCGAGCCGCGATGCGATGCGCTCCTTGACGCCGTCGCGGTCGAAGCCGCCGCTCGACAGCGCAAGCTCCGTGGTCGCGGCATGCACGAGCCGCGCCGCGCTGTCGTCACGGCCGTCGAAGATCTCCGCGCAGTCTTCGAGCGAACGCGCGCCTCCGATCCCGGCGATTGCCGCGCGCAGCCGCCGCCGCGCCGCGGCAAGCTCGATCGATTTGGCGAGCCAGATCGTCCAGCTCAACACGGAGGCGAAGACGAGGCCGACCATCACCGCTTTGACGACGATGTCGGCCGCCAGGAACATGCCCCAGGGCGACAGGTCGCGCGGCAGCGTGGCGACGGCTGCGCTCACGGTCGTTTCGGCGACTGGCGCGGCCTCTTGCGCCATCGCCGGCGAGACCGCGAGCAGGGTCATGAGAGCGGTCGGAATAACGAACAATGCCGCGCGAGCGCGGGCCAGCAGGCGCCTCATCGAAACGACAAACCTCAATGCCGGATGGATCGTGGCTGTCTGGCGCGAAACACGCGGCTGGATGGCTTGATCGCGGTGTTCGAGACCGGCCTGGCCAACCTAATACGCCGATGTGGCGTTCGGAACAGAAATGACGCTTTGCAGCAAAGATTATAAATATTCCAACTCGAAACTCCGACGCCAAAAAAACGAAACCGCCCCGTGGGGCCACGGGGCGGTTCGTGATCCAACGCTGAAGCGAAAGATCAGTAGCGGTAGGACACCGACTGTTGATAGCCGCCGCCGACCGCAACACGCTCGCTGCCGCCGCAGTCGCAGTTGCTGCCCTGGACGGTGCGCACGACGGTGCTCGACGACGTGGTCGTGCCACCGCGGCGGTGTTCGACACCGCCATAGCGCTGCTCTTCACGATAGCGATTGATCGTGTTGACGCGCTTGGTGACGATGTTCTGGTAGTGGATGTGCTGGCGATGCACCACGACGTCCTTGCGGATCACCGGACGAACGTGGACAACGAGCTGGTTCTCTTCCACCGTGCGGTGGCGCGGGACCACCTTGCGGGTGTTCACGACGCGGGTGTTATAAACAACGCGCGGCGCGGCACGGACGGTCCGGGTCGAGTGGATCGGCCGGTTACAGTTACAGCTCGGGTCGTAGCGAGTGCCTCCGTCGGCGCGAGCAGGCGACGACGTCGTAAGCCCCGCCGATCCGACGATCAGCAGAGCCAAAAACGCGGAAAACAAGTGCTTCATCGGATCACCCCGTTAACCATGTAAGTACCGAGTAGGCCGGCATTTTTGACCCGTTAACCATGTTTGTAAAGGGATTTTTAACCTAGACCGCCCTGCGGCCAAACCACGCGGCGGCGATGCCACGAATTGTTGCGCTTTCATTCACGGTCTGACCGGCGCACATCGCGCGGCGTTGTCCCGCTTTGGGACTTTCCACATGTCGGGGGAATTATGACAGTGGGCTGTTGCGCATGGGTCGCACGTTGAGCCGCATCCTGAGCCGCACCTTGGGCCGATGACCGACATGCGACATGAGACGGGTCGCGCGCGCTCGATCTTTCTATAATGACGCCGGCCCCGCGCCGGTGCGCGGAGGCCGCCTGCCGAGGACATCATCGTGACAGCAAAACTCGACGATCTGAGAAACGACATTTCTATCGCCAACCGCATCCTTGCCAATGAGGGCGTGCTCGACGCCTTCGGCCATGTCAGCGCGCGGCATCCGACCGACCCGAACCGCTATCTGCTGTCGCGTTCACGCGCGCCGGAGCTCGTCGAGCCTGCGGACATCCTCGAATACGATCTCGACTCGAACGCAATCGACAAGAACCATCCGCCGCTCTACTCCGAGCGCGTCATTCACGGCGAAATCTACAAGGCGCGGCCGGACGTCATGGCGGTCTGTCATCACCATGCACCGGCCTTCATGCCGCTCGTCACCACCGGCATCGATTACGTGCCGGTGTTTCACCTTGGTTCGGTTGGCGGCGCCTATCCGCCGTTCTGGGATCAGCGCAAGGAATTCGGCGATACCAACCTGCTGGTGGTCAAACCGGAAGAGGGAGCTTCGCTTGCGCGGGCGCTCGGTTCGCACATGATGGTGCTGATGAACCGGCATGGGGTCACCGCGGTCGGCGCCAGCGTGCGCGACTGCGTGTTCCGCTGCATCTATTCCTGCAAGAACGCCGAGTACCAGATTGTGTCGGCGAACTCCGGCACCATCGGGCCACTGTCGCCCGGCGAGGTGGAACTGACGGCGAAAATTTCCACGCAAACGACCGGCCTTGGCCGCGCCTGGGAATACTGGGTGCATCGTCTTGCAAAAGCCGGCGGCTTGCCGCCTGCGAGGTCGCCTTTGTCATCGCGAAAACCGGCGGCATCTGCGCGCAAGAAAACGGCATCGCGCTCGCGGAAAGCAGGCAGAGGCCGCCGCGGTTAGGCCGGCCCATCGTTCGTTTGCCTTTGCCCATCGTTTCGGTGTTCAATGCGTCGACAAAAGCAAGACTGCAACAACAAAGCAGTATCTGTCCTAGGGAGGAAAACGATGGACACTCGCAGGTCGCTTTGCGCGATCGGCCTCGCCGGCATTCTGGCGTTCGGCGCGACCGCGGCGCAGGCCGAAGATACGCTCAAGATCGTGATCGGTCAGATCAACAACTGGGAAAATCAGGCGCCGACACTCGGTCAGGATGCCGGCATCTTCAAGAAGCACGGTCTCAAGATCGAGGCGACCGGCACGCAGGGCGCCGGCGAAACCATTCAGGGCGTCATCTCCGGCTCCGCCGATCTCGGCGCCGGCGTCGGCCTTGCCGGCGCGATGCGCGCTTACTCGAAAGGCGCGCCGCTGCGCGTGCTGCTGCCGGCCTTCACCGGCACCGGCGATCTCTACTGGTACGTCAAGGCCGACTCGCCGATCAAAAGCCTGAAGGAAGCGACCGCCAGCCACACCATCGCCTATTCGACCAGCGGTTCGAGCACCAACAACATCGTGATCGCCTTCGTCGAGGAACTCGGCGTCAAGGCGAAGCCGACCAAGACCGGCGGCCCGCCGGCGACCCTGACCGCGGTGATGTCGGGCCAGGTCGACATCGGCTGGGCGGCGCCGCCGTTCGGCCTGCAGGAGATGAAGGAAGGCAAGATCCGCATGGTCGGGCGCGGCAGCGACGTGCCCTCGCTGCGCGGGCAGACGGTGCGCACCATCATCGTCAACGCCGACGCGCTGAAGACCAAGAAAGACGCGATCATGCGGTTCGTGAAGGCGTATCGCGAGTCCGTCGACTGGATGTATTCGGATCCCAAGGCGTTCGAAATGTATGCCGCCAAGATCAAGCGGCCGGTCGAACTGGTCACGGATTCGGCCAAGCAGTTCCAGCCGAAGGAAACGATGCAGACCGACGAGATGAAGGACATCGACGGCGCCGTGCGCGACGCGGTCAAGCTGAAGTTCCTGGAAAAGCCGCTGACCAAGGAACAGGTCGCGGAATTCATCCAGATTCCGAAGCGATAACGCCGTCGAAACAGTGCCGGGTTGACGGGCGGGTCGCTCACGTGGGGTGAGCGGCCCGTTCGTTTTGGCGCAGCCCTATTTGTGATCGACCGGCGGCGTGCCGTGGGTGTGGAACGATTCGATGGTCTTCAGTCCCCAGGCCTGTCCCTTCTTGCGTTCCTCTTCGGTCCAGGTGATCGGCTTCCAGTCCGGCGCCAGCACCAACCGCGCGCCGGCATTGGCGAGTTCGACACGATTGCCGCCTGGCTCCCACACATAGAGGAAGAAGGTCTGCTGCACGGCGTGCTTGTGCGGGCCGGTCTCGATATAGACGCCGTTTTCGAGGAACCAGTCCGCAGCGAGCAGAATTTCCTCGCGCGAGTTACAGGCATAAGTGACGTGGTGGAAGCGGCCGCGCGCGCCGGTGTGATCGCGCGTATAGGCGAAGTCGTAGGACTTGTTGGTGGCGGTGAGCCAGATGCCGGCTTCCGAGCCGTCATTGAGCACGATGCGCTCGGTCAGGCGGAAGCCGAGATATTTCTCGAAGAACGCACGGCAGGCCGGGATGTCGGCGGCCAGCCCGTTCCAGTGGTCGATCCGGCGCGGATTGATGCCGTGGCCGGGATAACGCTGCGCCTGGTTCTTCAGCGACGGCTTTTCCTCCGGCGGCGCCTCGTACCATTCGGTCTCGTAATAGAGCTCGATGACGTGACCGTCCGGGTCCTTGCAGACGAAAGTCTTGCCGTGGCCGAGATCGCCGTCGGTCCAGCCGACCTCGAAGCCGGAGCCTTTCAGCGCTGCGGCGCGGCGCTCGAGCGCCTGCGGGCTGCGGCAGCGATAGGCGGCATGGCCGAGGCCGGAGGTCTTCGACGCGGTGAGCTTCAGCGAATAGCGCTCGTAGTCGTCATAGGCGCGCAGATAGATGCTGTCGCCTTTCTCGCCGCTCTTGGTCAGGCCGAACACTTCGGTAAAAAACCGCGCGCTCTCCTCGAATCGCGGCGTGAACATTTCGATATGCCCGAGATGGGCGATATCCATGATGGGTTCCGGCGCTTCTGCCATAGTGTCTACCTTGTCGCGTGAGCGGATTTCGTCGCGACAATATCCGACGCCGGCCGCCGGATCGACCTTGATTTCGCGCAAGGGCCGCCCATGGGTGGGCGGCGGTCTAAAGCCCCGCCGCTTTCGCCTCGGCGAACAGCGCGTCGACGGTGATCGCCCGCGGGATCAGCTTCTGCTGGACGCAGAATCCGATCATTTTTTCGAGCGACACCCGGTTGTCTTCGATACCGAAGCGGATCGGATCGGGCGAGGGAGCCTTCGGGAACGCCTTCGCTTTGCTTTCGGCCAGCATGCGATAGACCTCGCGGGCGACGTCGGGGCGGTCATGCATGATCTGCGAGCGCAGCACCATCATGTGGTTGATCGGCACACCACCGTTCTTCGCCGCCCAGTCGCGGTCGACTTTTGCCGCGTCCTTGAACATCGGAACCAGCGGCGGTTTCTGGTCGGTCTTGCCGAGCACCGCCGCGTCGATCTCGCCGGCGGCGAGCATGTCTTCCAGCGTGCGGTTGGGCGGCGCGTGGATGACGTTGTGCGGGTCGACGAATTCGGCGACATGCGGGTCCTCGAAGCTGACCCAGGTCATGCCGTTGGGGTCGATGCCGTAGAGATCGCTGAGGATGCCGCGCACCCAGACGCCAGTCGTCACCGTGTAGGAGCGCACGCCGACCGACTTGCCGGCAAGCTGCTCGGGCATCAGCGGCTTGTCCGCGTTCATGAACAGTGTGTGCAACTGGCCGCGCCCCATCACCGTCGCAGGCAGCAGCGCATAGGGCTTGTCGAAGGACTTCGCTTGCAGAAACGTGACGATGGCGAGTTCCGCGCAGTCGTATTTGCCGTCGCGCACCAGCGCCTTGAAGGCGGTGTTCGGCACCTTGACGTCGTCGAACGCGAACTCGACGAGATCGGATGCGATCTCGCCGGTCTTCAGCGGCATCACGCCCGGGTGATCGCCGAGCAGCGTGAACAGTTTGACCTTGTCGGCCATCGTTCTCTCCCGGCTACGATTATGCCTTCTCGAACGTCAAAGTGAAATTGTTGGCTGGCATTGGCGTCGTCTCGACCAGCGGGACGCCCGCTGCCTCGCCCAATGCGGCCAGCGCGCCGATGTCGCGCAGGCCCCATTCCGGATTTTCGCCACGAAGGCTGGCGTCGAACCGGGCATTGCTCGGCGCGGTGTGCGCGCCGTCCCGCATGAACGGGCCGTAGACAAAGAGCCGCCCGCCGGTTTTGAGCCAGTGCGCCGCGCCGGCAATCAGGTTCTCGGTGACAGACCATGGCGCGATATGGGTGAGGTTGATGGCGAGCATCGCAGTTAGCGTGCCCGGGCCACTGATGGTCCAGTCCGCGTCCCTCAGGTCGATACTCTGTGGCTCGCTCACATTGGCGACGCTCGCGAAATCGCGCCAGGCGCGGATGCTTCTGAGATGGTTGCCGTTGATGTCGCTCGGCCAGAACGTCAGATGCGGCGCGCGCAACGCGAATGCCACGCTGTGCTGTCCTGTGCCGCTCGCCAGTTCCAGCACGTCGCCCGTCTGCTGCGTCAGCCACGGTCCGATCACGTCCCAGATCGGCCCGTGATTGCGCGAGAAGGCCGGCCCGTGCAGGCGGCCGTCGGCTTCCGCCGGGGCGCCATCGCTGCCGAAATCGACGATGAAGCGCGGCGTCACACGTCGTCCGGATTGTCGACGTAAACGAGGCCGGCTTTCGCCAGCGGCTCGCGCATATTGTACATGTCGAGGCCGAGGGTACCCGCGGCGAGCTTCTCGCGCTTTGCGCCTTCATCGTCGGCGCGCTTCTGCGCCTTGGCCGCGACTTCCGCGCAGTATTTTTTCGGAATGACGACCACGCCGTCGTCGTCGGCCACCACCGCATCGCCCGGTTCGACATTCACGCCGGCGCACACCACCGGAATGTTGACCGAGCCGAGCGTCGCCTTGACGGTGCCTTTCGAGGAGATCGCGCGCGACCAGATCGGAAAGCCCATCTCTTTAAGTGTCGCGACGTCGCGGCAGCCGGCGTCGAGCACGACGCCTTTGACGCCGCGCGCCTTCAACGACGTGGCGATGAGATCGCCGATCATGCCGTCGGTGTTGTCGGCGGTGCAGCCGAGCACGACGACGTCGCCGGGCCGGCACTGCTCGATGGCGACGTGCAGCATCCAGTTGTCGCCCGGCTGCGCGAGGATCGTGACCGCGGGACCGGCAATGCAGGCGCCCGCCCAGACCGGGCGCATATAGGGCTTCATCAGGCCGTAGCGGCCATAAGCCTCATGCACGGTCGAGGCGCCGAGCTTCTCGAAAGTCTCGATGGCCTTGGCGTCGGCACGCTGGATATTGCGGACAACGACGGTTTTCATGTGCTTCCTCCCGCTCAGCCCAGTTCCATCGCCACGCGCGGGAACAGCGTTTGATAGGCCTCGCCATAGGTCATCGGGATGCCGGTGTTGCGCGAGCCCTGGATGCCGCGGTTGAGCGCGACCCGCTCATAATAATGCCAGAGGTGTTTCTGCGCGGCGAGGATCTGGAACGCCTTGTATTTGGTCTCCCAGACGTCGTCGATCTTCAGAATGAGATCGGGCTTGTAATTGCACTGCTCCGGCTGGTGCGGCTCGAACAGGTAAACCGGCGGTGCCGAATATTTGTATTGCGCGCCGGGCTTGTGGCCCATCGCCTGCGCCACCACACGGGTCTCCTGCGCGAAGTGCGCCGCGTTGGGATGATCGAAATTGTAGGGGTCTTCGAGCGCGTGGGTCAGCACGAAGGCCGGATTGGTCTCGCGGTAGATGTCGACCATGCGGTCGAAATGTGCCTCCGTCAGCTTGAGCGGATAATCGCCGGCATCGAAAAATTCGATCTCGGCGCCGAGCAGGTCGGCGGCGCGCTGCGCTTCGTCCATGCGGCCGGCCTTGACGCTTTCGAGCGTCGCGCCCTTTTCCTTCCAGGCAAACTGGCTCTCGCCGCGCTCGCCGAACGACATGCAGACGATCTTCATTTTGTAGCCGGCCTTGGCGTGCAGCGCGATGGCACCGCCGGCACGCCAGACGAAATCGCCGGGATGGGCGGTGACGACTAAACCGGTCTTCTGGTCGGCCATTATTCTCGTCCTTGCTTCTGATCCTTGGGTCACTGTTTCCTCGACGGGCCGGGCCTCTATAGCGCGTTTTCACGCTGAGTTTGAGCGCTCCCGCGCTGCTGCACGGCGGCCTTGACGGCCGAGTATAGAGGAATTAAATCCTGTTTGGTTTCGCTGCGGCGTCTCATGAGCGCCGTAGCGGGTGATGCTTCGGGAGGCGCAGCCGGTCTCGCAAACCGGCGCGTGCTCTCGCAAAGCACGCGGGCGGGTCCGATCGCAAGGTGTCCCGCCACATGGAGCCTCGCAAGCTCCTGGCGCCTCCCGAAGCCTCATCCTCGGGATATTCCCGGCGTCCCCGGCGCCGTTCAAATAACGCGGGCGCACCCGCATGTCCGCACGCATGTCGGGCCTGTCCGATATGCGAAAACAAAGTAGTCCGGATATGCGCCATTCAAATGGCGCGCTTGCCTTCACCGCGCGGCGCATGGAAAGACAGCGCTTATGACCACGCCTTCCGCCCGGTCCCGCCTCGACGCCGCGCTTGCGAAGATTGCCGATCCTTACGGCGAGGGGACACGCGCCTGTCTGACCGTCTATCGCGATCAGGCGATCGCCGCGGCCGACGCCGCCGATGCCCGCGCGCGGCAGGGCATTTCGCTCGGGGCGCTCGACGGCGCCATCGTCACCGTCAAGGATCTGTTCGACGTCGCCGGCGAGGTGACGCGCGCCGGCTCGAAGGTGCTGGACAAGGAGGGCAAGATTGCAGAGACGGACGCGCCTGTGGTGCAGCGTCTGCGCGCGGCGGGCGCGGTGATCCTCGCCAAGACCAACATGACGGAATTTGCGTTCTCCGGCGTCGGCGCCAATCCGCACTATGGAACGCCCGGCAATCCCGCCGACCGCAAGCGTGTGCCGGGCGGTTCGACCTCCGGCGGCGCCGTCGCGGTGGCCGATGGCATGTGTGCGATCACCATCGGCAGCGATACCGGCGGTTCGACGCGCATTCCCGCCGCGCTGTGCGGCATCGTCGGTTACAAGCCATCGAAGCAGCGCATTCCGACCGACGGCGCGTTCCCGCTGTCGCAGACGATGGATTCAATCGGCCCGATGGCGAAGTCCGTCGCCGATTGCGCGGCGGCCGACACGGTGCTCGCCGCCGAGACGCCACGGCATCTTGAGCCCACGCCGCTGGCCGGGCTGCGCATTGGCGTCGCGCAAGGCGCTCCGCTCGATGATCTCGACGACACGGTCGGCAAGCGCTTTCCGCACACGCTCGATCTTCTGGAGAAAGCCGGCGCGCGGCTCTCGCACGAGACGCTCACGCAACTCGACGCGATGGCCGAAGTGAACAAGCGCGGCGGCATCGTTCCAGCCGAAGGTTATGCGGTGCATCGCGAACGTATCGCGCGGGCCAGGGACGGCATCGACCCATTTATCGCCGTGCGCATCGAACGCGCCGCCAAGATTTCATCCGCGGATTACATCGCGATGTGTAACGCACGCGCCGCTCTGGTCGCCGACATGGACGCGCGGCTTGCCGATGTCGACGTGTTGGCGTTGCCGACGACGCCGATTGTCGCGCCGACGATCGACGAGATGCTCGACGCTGAAACCTTCGGCCGCAAGAACGCGCTGCTGTTGCGCAACACCTCGATCGGAAATTTCTTCGATCTCTGCGCGATCTCGCTGCCGATGCCCGGCAGCGGCCTGCCATGCGGCCTGATGCTGATGGCACGCAACGGACAGGATCAGCGGCTGATGCGGATCGCCGCGGCAGTCGAGCGGTTATTCAACGCGTGATCCCGAAAAGTGGGTGCCGGTTTTCGGAAAAGATCACGCGCAAGAAAACAAGCCTAAAAGTCCCGCAGGATCGCTTTGATGGCCTTGTAGCGGTCGGCGCCGAACTTCTTCATCAGCCGGCCCTCGTGCTCCTCCGACAGCGCCTTGGCGCGGGCGAGCGTCTTTTGTCCCTCGGCGGTCAACTGCAGTTCGTGACTGCGCGCGTCCTTCGACGACGGCAGGCGCTGGGTCAGGCCGCGCCGCCCAAGTTCGTGCAGCATGCGGGCCAGCCGCGCCCGTTCGATTCCGAGCGTCCCGGAGAGGGCGGCCTGCGACAGCCCGGGATTGGCGCCGATCACCGCAACCACCGAAAATTGCGCCGGCGACAGGTCGACGCTGGCGAGGCCGCGGATGAAGTCCTGGAACACCCAGATCTGGGCGCGGCGGATGAAATAACCGAGCCGGTCGTCCAGGACGCCGAGGTCGACCGCATGTTTGCCGCGCCGCACCGTGGGCGGCTTGCTGCGCAGCGCCAGCGCGGCGCCGTTGCCGGCTTTCCTGGCGTGCTGAAGGGTCGAGCGCGTGGACTTGCGGTCGGTCATGGCTCGGTCGTGGCAGGCCCGGCTTGTGCCGCGTGGCGAACGCGGCCGTGGCAACCGTCTCAGGTGTTGACGAATTTGTTGTCCGAGTCAACAATACGGCCAACATGGCACGCTGCCCGCGCGCTCCTGCGCGGCGGGGCATCGTTGCCGGCGCGACCCGTTGGGCTTTGGCTCGTTGAGCTTTGGTTCAATGCCGGTCGCGCTTGTTGAAGGCCGGTGAAATCCGGCATGATGGGAGCAAAGGCCCGGTCAGGGCCGCCAGGGAGGATCGAATGTCGAAATCCACGCATCGCGGCGTGACCCGCCGCACTGTCACCGCCGGCCTCGGCGCCGGCATGCTCGCCGGCACCGCGCCGTTCAACATCATCCGCGCTCAGGGTGCGCCGCTGAAGGTCGGTGTGCTGCTGCCGCGTTCGGGCTTCCAGGCCGGCATCGGTCAGGACTGTCAGCGCGGCGTCGACGTCGCTACCGCCGTTCTGAAGCAGATGGGCATGCCCGGGCTCCAGATCATGAACGGCGACACCGAGACCAAGGTCGACGTCGCCCGCACCACCGCGGAAAAGCTGATCGCCGACGGCGCGCAGCTTCTCGTCGGCGCCTTCGACTCCGGTCAGACCACCGCCATTGCGCAGGTCGCCGAGCAGAAGGGCATCCCGCTCGTCATCAACATCGCGGCCGCGCCGCCGATCACCGAGCAGGGCTACAAGTTCGTGTTCCGCAACTTCCCGACCGGGCCCATGATCCTGCGGGACGCCTTCCTCAATCAGAAGGAAGTGTTCGCACTCACCGGCGACGCGCCGAAGACCGCGGTGATGCTGCACGTTAACGACACCTACGGCACCGCGATCCTGAACGGCACGAACGCGATGTTCCCGAAGTTCGACATGCCCTACAAGATTGTTGAAAAGATCGCCTACGATCCGGCGGCGCGCGACCTCTCGGTCGAAGTCGCCAAAGCGAAGGCGACCGGCGCCGAAGCGCTCTATGCTGTGAGCCGTCTCAACGACGCCATCCTGCTCACCCGCGAACTGGTGAAGCAGCGCTGGACGCCGAAGGCGGTGCTCTCGATCGGCCCCGGCTGGTACGAGGACCAGTACATCAAGACGCTGGGCAAGCTCTCCGACGGCCCGATCAGCCTGGTGCCGTGGTACGATCCGAACAAGAAGGCGACCAAGCTGCTCGAAGCCGCGCTCGCCAAGGCGCATCCCGGCATCGGCCTCAACACTAACCACGTCTATACCTTCGAGGCGCTGTTGACCGCGGCTGACGCCTACAAGCGCGCCAAGTCCGCGGATCCGAAGGCACTTGCCGATGCGATCCGCACCACGAAGATCACCGACAATGTCAGCCCCGGCCCCGGCATCATGTTCAATGAGAAGGGCCAGAACGACCAGCTGAAGTGCTCGGCGATTCAGAACCGTGGCGGCAAGACGGTGACGCTGGCGCCGAAGTCGGCGGCCAACGCCAAGCCGGAGTGGCCGCTGAAGGCCTACAACGCACGCGGCTGAACGTGATCCGCTAGCGACTGCTCCGGCCGTATGACAGCGGCCGGAGCCTGTCATTCTGGGGCGCCTCGTGCCACTCGAAATCTACGTCAACGTCGCCATCGGCGGCATTTTGACCGGGCTCGTCTACGGCCTGATGGCGCTTGGCCTGTCGGTCATCTTCGGCGTCGTCCGCGTCGTCAATTTCGCCCACGGCGAGATGATGACGATCGCGATGTATCTGGCGATCGTGCTGTTCGCCAAGCTCGGACTCGATCCGTTGCTGATGCTGGTGCCGATCTCCGCGGTTCTGTTCGCCGGCGGCTATTTCCTGCAGGGCACGCTGATCAACAGGTTCATCACCCGGCCCGAGCACAGCCAGTTCCTGCTGCTGGTCGCCATCGCGATCATCATGGTCAACGTGCTGCTCATCATTTTCGGTCCCGATGCGCAGAGCGTGCAGACCTCTTACTCGTTCGACAGCTATCAGGTCGGTCCGATCATCATCGACGCGACCAAGCTCTATGCCGGCATTTGCGCCATCGTTGTCGCGGCGGGTCTGTTCGCGTTCTTCCGCTTCACGACGATCGGCACCGCGATCCGCGCCTGCGCCGACAATTACACTGGCGCGCAGGTCATCGGCCTCGACGTCAACCGGCTTTATGCGCTGACCTTCGGACTTGGTTCGGCGTGTGTCGGTGCCGCCGGTGCGATGCTCGTCATCATTATCGATGTCACGCCGGCGCTCGGGCCGGCCTATACGCTGCTCGCTTTCGTCATCGTCATCACCGGCGGTCTCGGCTCGATGACCGGCGCGCTGCTGGGTGGCGTACTGATCGGCCTGACCGAAGCGATGGCGGGCCTGCTTTACTCGCCGTCGGCCAAGAGCATGTTCGCCTTCGCCATTCTGGTGCTGGTGCTGCTGTTCCGGCCCGAGGGCATTGTCGGGCGGAGAACGGCATGAACGCCATCGCCCGCCTGTTCGATACGGTCACGGTCCGTGGCCAGGCGTTGCTCTTGGTCGTGCTCGCGCTCGCGCTCGCGGCGCCGTGGATCGTCAACGACTATGTGCTCAGCGTCCTCGTCGTCACGCTCTACTTCGCCTATACGGGCCAGGCCTGGAACGTGATGATGGGCTTTGCCGGGCAGCTCTCGCTCGGCCATGCGATCTATGTCGGCCTTGCCGCCTACGCAGCCGCCTATCTGTTCGTTGCGCTCAAGATCAGCCCATGGATCGGCCTGTTGCTCTCGATCCCCGTGGCAGTCTTGTGTGGCGCGATCATCGGCTTCCTCGCGTTCCGCTTCCGCGTGTCGGGCGTATACTTCGCGATCCTGACCATCGCCTTCGCCGAATTCGCGCGGATCGGCTTCGATCACTTCACCGCTGTCGGCGGCTCGGCTGGCCTGTTTCTGCCGGTGTCCGGTTACGCCAAATACGACTTCTGGAACCTGCGCGGCGGTCCGGAGATGTTCTATTACCTGATCCTGGCGATGGTGGTGATCGCCTTCCTGATCTGCCGCGCTCTGATGCGCAGCCGCATCGGTTACTACTGGCTCGCCATTCGCGAGGACGAGCAGGCCGCGCGCGCGCTCGGCATCGACACCTTCCGCTACAAGATGATCGCGGTGGTGGTTTCGGCCGGCATGACGGCGCCGGCCGGCGTCTTCATCGCCTTCTACAATAACAACTTGTTCCCTGAGCAGATCTTCCATATCTCGCAGTCGATCGAGATCATCCTTGCGCCGATCATCGGCGGTATCGGCACGCTGTTCGGCCCGATCATCGGCGCCGCGCTGCTGCAATGGCTCGCCGAAAGCCTGCGTTTCGCTCTCGAAGAGTTCGGCATCGATATCCCGGGCTCCAAGCAGGTGTTCTTTGGTTTCCTCCTGCTGCTGGTCGTCATCGCCGTGCCGGAAGGCCTGTGGCCGTGGATTGCCGAGCGCTTCAAGTTGACGGAGCGCAAGTGATGGCCGCGCTATTATCGGTCAGGGACGTCAGCAAACGCTTCCGCGGTCTGGTCGCGGTCGACCGGGTTTCGTTCGAAGTGCCGGAAGGCTCGATCTACGCAGTGATCGGGCCGAATGGCGCCGGCAAGACCACGCTGTTCAACATGATCGCCGGCGAATTTACGCCGGATGGCGGCGAGATCGAATTCTCCGGCGAAAAGATTTCCGGCCTTGCGCCGAACGAGATCTGCGCTCGCGGCATCGGCCGCACGTTCCAGATCGTAAAGCCGTTTCCGGGCCTCACCGTTGAAGAGAATGTCATGGTCGGGGCGCTGTTGCGCCGGAAGACGCCGGCGGAGGCGCGCGACGCCGTGTATCAGATTCTCGACCGGCTCGATCTGCTCGACAAGCGTTTCCAACGTGCATCGTCGCTGACGTTGCCGGACCGCAAACGGCTGGAGGTCGCGCGCGCCATCGCGACCGAACCCAAACTGCTGCTGCTCGACGAAGTGATGGCGGGACTGCGCCCGACCGAGACCGATCGCATGGTCGAGGTCTTCCGCAAACTCAACAAGGATCATGGCGTCACGATCCTGCTGATCGAGCACGTCATGCGCGCGGTGATGGCGCTGGCGCAGCGCATTCTCGTGCTGCATCACGGCGCCGCCATCGCCGAAGGTTCGCCGGAGAAAGTGGTGCGCGAGCCGGCGGTGATCGAATCCTACCTCGGCGCGGAGACGGAGGTCTGATGCTGCTCGTCGAGAACCTCAGCGTCTTCCACGGCGACGCCCAGGCGCTCGATGCGGTGACGCTCGACGTCAAGGAGGGCGAGATCATCGCCATCGTCGGCGCCAATGGCGCCGGCAAGACCTCGCTGATCCGCACCATTGCCGGCATGCACAAGCCCGCATCCGGCCGCGTCGTCTATCGCGGCGAGGAGATCGCCGGCTGGCCGAGCCACCGGGTCTGCAATCTCGGCATTGGCCAGGTTGCCGAGGGCCGGCAGATTTTCCCGTCGCTGTCGGTTTCGGAGAACCTCGCGATGGGTGCGATGCTGCCGCGCGGCCGCGAGCGGCGCGATGACTCTCTCGCCAAGGTCTACCGGCTGTTCCCTCGGCTCGAGGAGCGTCAGCGTCAGGCCGCCGGCACGCTGTCGGGCGGCGAGCAGCAGATGCTCGCGATCGGCCGCTGCCTGATGGCCTGTCCCGATCTCGTGATGTTCGATGAGCCATCGCTCGGCCTTGCGCCAGCAATCGTGCAGCAGGTTCTCAAGACCATCCACGAACTCAACCGGGAAGGGCTGACCTGCGTACTGGTCGAGCAAAACGTTGCGGTGTCGCTCAAGCTGGCGAGCCGGGCCTACGTGCTGGAAAATGGCCGAATCACGCTGTCGGGGACCGGCGACGAACTGCTTGCCGACGACCGTGTTCGTCAGGCCTATCTTGGACTGTAGCTCGGTCTAGATTTTCGCCGGCATCAGCCGGGCGACTTCCGAGCGCGATTTCTTGTTCATCAGAAAGGCGAGCGCGGCGACACGCAGGCTCAGCGGCGCGTCCGGATACTGTGCGCGCAAGAGCTTGAGCGCCTCGGCGTCGGAAGCCGGCGCGTAGTTCATGACCTCGATCGCCATGGCGTCAGGGGTCGGTTGGGAGGTCTGAAGCCTGAGCGATTGGCGCATTGCAAAAATCCTTGCGCATCCGGCCGCACCAGTGTGCGGGTGGGTGGTTGCCAGAGTGTTAACGCAGGGACACGTCACAAGCCGCCAGGCGGATCGCCCGGCGCACCCGGCAAGGGTGCGCAACGACGCAACGGAGGCGCCGAAGCTAAACTGATTTGCCGTAAGGCCGAAGCCTACTTTTTCGGCGGTCCGATCGTGACCGTGAGCTTGCCGACGCCTTCGACCTCGCACTCGATCTTGTCGCCGGCAACCGTCGCGGCGACGCCGGCCGGCGTGCCGGTCATGATGATATCGCCGGCCTCGAGCGCGACGATCTCGGACAGCTTCGAGATGATCTCCGGCACGTTCCAGATCAACTGATTGAGGTCGCCGTCCTGGCGGACCTGGCCGTTCACCTTCAGCCGGACGTAGCCTTTGGTCGGGTGGCCGATCTCGGCCGCCGGTTTCAGCGCGCCGCACGGCGCGGAGGCGTCGAACGCCTTGCCGATCTCCCACGGCCGCTTCAGGTCGCGCGAGGCGATCTGGAGGTCGCGCCGGGTGAGGTCGATGCCGACCGCATAGCCGTAGATGCAGCTGTTCGCCTTCTCGACCGGGATATTGATGCCACCGCTCTTGAGCGCCACCACCAGCTCGACCTCGTGGTGCATGTCCTTGGTCAGCGGCGGGTAAGGCACGGTACCGCCATCGGGGACGACTGCATCGGCGGGCTTCGCAAAAAAGAACGGCGGCGCGCGCTCGTCCTGACCCATCTCGCGGATGTGCTCAATGTAATTGCGGCCGACGCACCAGATCCGGCGGATCGGGAATTTCTTGTTGGTTCCCGCGACGTCGAGGGTGGCTTGCGGGGGCTGCGGAATGACGTAGTCGGTCATGGCACGATCCGGCTCTGGAGGGCGGCTTCAGCGGCCGGGATGGCCGCCGGATAATGGATGCGGTCGGGTTATCAGGTGGGCCGTGGCGGCGTCAACGGCAGTCCGGTTTTCAGCCCGCCGAAGCGGCGAGCGCGGGCCGTGGCGCTTCCTGGTCCTTCAACTGCAAGCGATAGAACGAGGCATAGCGCCCGTTCATCCGCAGCAGTTCGTCATGCGTGCCGGACTCGGTCACCGCCCCGTTCTCGACGACATGGATGCAGTCCGCGTGTGAAATCGTGTGCAGGCGGTGTGCGATCGCGAGTGTGGTGCGGCCCTGACAAAGATGCTCCATCGCCTCGCGGACCTGTTTTTCGGATTCGGAGTCGAGTGCGGCCGTCGCCTCGTCGAGCAGGATAATCGGAGTATTTCGGATCAGCGCGCGGGCGATCGCAATGCGCTGGCGCTGGCCGCCCGACAACTGGAGCCCGTGCTCGCCGACCGGAGTGTCATAACCTTGCGGGAAGGCGCGGATGAAATCGTGAGCGCAGGCCGCCTTGGCTGCGGCGACGATTTCATCCTCGGTCGCACCGGCCTTGCCGAAGGAAATGTTCTCGCGGACGGTACCGCGGAACAGGAAGACGTCCTGGCCGACATAGGCAATTTGCTCACGCAGTGAGCGGCGCGAGACGTCCGAGATCGTCTGGCCATCGATGGTGACGGTGCCGCCCGCCGGCTCATAGAACCGCAGCAGCAGATTAAAGACGGTCGACTTGCCGCCGCCGGACGGGCCGACCAGCGCCGTGAGCTTGCCCGGTGCAACGTCGAACGTCATGCCGCGCAGCGTTGCAGAGTCGGTCCGGTAGGAGAAATTCACCCGGTCGAAGGAAATATGGCCCGCGTCGACCCTGAGTTTCGGCTTGCGGTCGTCGGCGGGTTCGCTCGCCGGCGCATCGAGAATTTCGAGCAAGACACGCACGCCGACCATGCCGCTGGAAATTTCCATATTGAGGCGGGCGAGGCGCTTCGCCGGCTCGTAGGCGAGCAGAAAGGCGGTGATGAAGGAGAAAAACTCGCCCGGCGTCGCGCCGGTCATAATGACACGGTAGCCGCCATAGATGATCGCGCCGGCAATCGCGATGCCGCCGAGCGTCTCCATCAGCGGGCTGGCGCGGTTCGAAACCCGCGCCATGCGATTGGCTTCCTGTTCGACGATCGCGACATTGCGGTCGAATCTCTCCCGCATCGTGTCTTCGAGCGTGAAGGCCTTGACGATGCGAATGCCCTGCACGGCCTCCTGCATCGTCTCGATGATCTGGACGCCGCCGTGGAACTGGTTGCGTGCAATCTTGTAGATGCGGCGCACGAGATGGCGCAGCACCAGCAAGGCCGGCGGCGCAACGACGAGGCTGAACAGCGACATCACAGGGTCCTGCGTCACCATCACGATGAGGAGGCCGATCAGCGACAGCAAATCACGGCCGACCGCGGTGATGAGCAGATTGAGAATCTGGGTGACCGCGGCGGCGCCCGCCGTCAGCCGGGCGATGAATTCGCTCGAATGGCGCGCGGAGAAGAAGGCGATATTTTCCGTCAGCAGCTTCGCGAAGACGCGCCGCTGGTTGTTCGCAACGATCCGGTTACCGATACGCGCGAGGATGACCGCGTGGCCGTAGGTGGCGAGACCCTTGGCCGCAAACAGCACGACGCAGGCAATGCCGAGCCAGAGCACCGACGGGAAGCTGCGGCTCACATAGGCCGCGTTGACGACCTGGCCGATCAGATAGGCGCTGAGCGCCGTGCAGCCGGCGGCGACCGCCATCAGCGCGAAGGCGGTCAGATACTTCTTCCAGTGGACGAGACCTTGCTCGCTGACGAGCCGACGGATCACCGCCGTGATGCCGTAAAGCTCGTCGTTCGATTTCGGCAGCAGGTCGGCCATTGATCTGTCTTGAAGCGCCCGTCTTGGTCGCCCGAGTTGGCCGTCGGCCACGACGGTGTCGTCGCAGCGGTCAGGTCGGCGAAATCGGCGCGCCGGCTTGGCGCGTCCCCGGTGGCCGCCTCGCGCGGCCCGCGATGTGACCGTTTCCATGCCCGTGCGGCACGAATTTTTCAAGCCTTGGCGGGAAAGGCCCGCGGATATGGTTGCCGGGCGGCGGTTACATGCCGCCGGCATTCGCCGCCATGCGGCGCTCCCAGGCCAGAGCGTGAGAAATAATCAGTTCAAGGTCGTCGAATGTCGGCTGCCAGTCGAGCACCGACTGGATCCGGCTGACGTCTGCGACAATGCTCGCCGGGTCGCCCGCGCGGCGGTCGGCGAACTCCACGGGAAAATTGTTGCCGCTGACGCGGCGCGCGGCCGCCAGCACCTCCAGCACCGAGTAGCCGTGACCGTAGCCGCAGTTGAATGTCGTGCTGTCGCCGCCGCGCCGCAGATAAGCGAGTGCCGCGATATGCGCGCGGGCGAGATCGGTGACGTGGATATAGTCGCGGATGCAGGTGCCGTCCGGCGTCGGATAGTCGGTGCCGAACACGTCGATCTTCGGCCGCTTGCCGAGTGCGGTTTCGCAGGCGACCTTGATAAGGTGCGTCGCATTCGCGGTCGCCTGACCGGTACGCTGTTTCGCGTCGGCGCCGGCGACGTTGAAATAGCGCAGCGCGACGAATTTGACGCCGTGCGCACGCGCGGCGTCGTGCAGCACGATCTCGGACATCAGTTTGGAATTTCCGTAAGGCGAGATCGGCGCCGTCGGCGCGTCCTCGGGCACGGGCAGCGTTTCCGGATTGCCATAGACCGCGGCGGTCGAGGAGAAGATGAAATTCTTGATCCCGCTGTCGACAGCGGCGTCGAGCAGCAGCGTGGTGTTGGTCGTGTTGTTGAGGTAGTAGCCGAGCGGGTCGCGCATTGAATCCGGCACCACCAGCGAGGCGGCGAAATGCACGATCGAATCGATCCGGTGTTCGGCAACGATCTTCTTGACGAGGTCGCGGTCGCCGGTCGAGCCGACGACGAACGCGACGTTGCTCGGCACCAGGAAGCGGAACCCTGTCGAAAGGTTATCGAGCACGACGACGGTTTCGCCGGCATCCGCCAGTTCGTGGACGAGATGGCTGCCGATATAGCCGGCCCCGCCGGTCACGAGAATCGTCATGCGTCTCTCCCTGTACCCTCATAACCCCTGAGCGGCGGCCGGCGAAAGGGCCAAGACTGCGCCGTCACCGGCATTGTTGTGGCGGGGCCGCTTAACGCCGGGTATATCAAGCAGAACGGGGCGCCATTTTTCTGGGGCACGATGGCGGACATTCTCTTCATCAAGACCTCGTCGCTCGGCGACGTCATCCATAACATGCCAGCGCTCACCGACGCACGGCGTGCCCGGCCGGGTGACCGTTTCACCTGGCTGGTCGAAGAGGATTGCGTGCCGCTGGTGCGGCTGCACCCGGCGGTCGACGAGGTCATTCCGGTGGCGTCGCGGCGCTGGCGGCGCGATGGCCTCATGTCGTTCGGTGTGCTGCGCGAGGCGCTCGCCTTTCGCCGCGAGTTGCAGGCGCGGCGCTTCGATCTCACCATCGACACGCAGGGGCTGTTCCGCACCGGGTTGATGGCGTGGTTCGCGCGCGGGACACGGCACGGCTACGACCGCTCCAGCATTCGCGAGCCGCTGGCTTCGTCGTTCTACGATGTCCGTCATTCGGTGTCGCGCGAGCTTCATGCGATCGAACGCAACCGGCGGCTCGCCGCGCTCGCGCTCGGCTATGCGCCGGACGGCCCGGCCGACTTCGGCCTCAACCGCAGTGCCTTGCGCGGCAACGATGCGCCTTATGCCGTGTTGCTGCATGCCACGGCGCGTGCCGACAAGGAATGGCCGGTCGAGAACTGGATTGCGCTGAGAGACGCGCTGGCGCGGCGCAACGTCGATCTGCTGCTGCCGTGGGGCCGAGACGATGAGCGCGCCCGCGCCACTCTTATCGCGCAAGGCTTGCCGCGCGCGAGGGTCGTCGATCGTCTGCCGCTCGACGGCGTCGCACGGCTGATCGCCGGCGCGTCCTTCGTCATCGGCGTCGACACCGGCATCATGCATCTGGCCGCCGCGCTCGGCGTGCCGCTGGTCGCGATCTTCGCCGGCAGCCAGCCGGCGCTGACGGGACCGGTTGGGCAGGGGCCGATTGAAACCGTCGGCACTAAGGGGGCGCCGCCGTCCGTCGACGAAGTGGCGCAGGCGCTGGCGCGAATTGACCGTTAGCGGTTCGCAGTCGCGAGCGCCTGTTCGGTCGCGGCAAAGACCCGAGAGGCCGGGATGTCGCGCATGCAGCGGTGATGCTGCATCCGGCACACCGGCTTGTGGCAAGGCCGGCACTCAACGTGGGTCAGCGTCTCGATGGTCGCCGCGAGCGGATTGAGCGGCGCCCAGTGCCAGGCGCTGGTCGGCCCGAAAATACCGATGGTCGGTGTGCCGATCGCGGCGGCGACATGCACCAGCCCAGAATCGTTGGAGACGGCGGCGTTTGCCGCTTTCATTGCAAGAATGGCGTTGCGCAGATCCGTGCCGGTGAGGTTGCGCGCGAGCGGGCCCGCCGCATCGACGATCTCTTTCGCGAGCGGCGCTTCCGCCGGGCTGCCGAGCACCCAGACCGCGATGCCTTTGTCCGTGAGCTGTTTCGCTACCTCACCGAAATAGGATGCCGGCCAGCGCTTGCTCGGGCCGACCGCGCCCGGCGCCATCGCGACGGCCGGCCCGTCGCCAAGCTGCATCCGCGCGCGCCATGCGGTGGCTTCTTCGGCCGGCACGACGAGCTGCGGCACCGGCCACGCGTCGGGCAACGCCGCATCCTTCGGCAGCGCCAGCGCGCCGCAGCGATCGATCATGCGCGGCAGTTTCTTCTCGCCCCAACGCATGTCGTTCAAGAGGCCGAAGCGCGCTTCGCCGGCAAATCCGGTCCGGACGGGAACGCCGGCAAGCCACGGCGCCAGCGCCGATTTCCAGGTCCGTGGCATGACCAGCGCTTGGCCGTAGCGTTCTGCGCGGAGCCGCTCTGCCAGCGCGCGTTGTGTGCCGAGCGCCAGTCGCCCACGAGGCAGATCGACCACGATCGCCTTGCGCACGCCGGGCATGTAGTCGGCGAGCGGCGCGCAGAGCGTGGTGGAGAGCACGTCGACCGGACGATCGGACGCCCGCGTGCGCAGCAGCCGCACCACCGAATGGCAGCGGACGAAGTCGCCGATCCACATGTAGGGGATGAGCAGGACGGGATCGTTGGTCATTGCGGCCTGTCGCGGAGCCGCCGGCGGCGCCGGCGGCGAGAACGCGTTAGCCCGCGTCGGGCGCTCCTGTAAAGTCACGAATAATACCGTATCCTCAACAGATTAGCGGCTGTTAAGGGCATCCGGATGCGGCCCCGGCGCTAACATTGCGCCTCGCTGCCGGCTGGGGCACAAGCACCCGCGGGCCGCAACGGGTGGGTCAAGGACGGGCATGTTTCTGGTCACGGGCGGAGCCGGCTTCATCGGGTCGAACATCGTCGCCAGCCTCAATGAAGGCGGTGCGAGCGATGTCGTCGTCAACGACCTGCTCGGCCACGACGACGCCAAATGGCGCAATCTCGCCAAACGGCAGATCGCCGATGTGGTGCCGCCGGCGGAGCTGATGGGCTGGCTCAAGGGCCGCAAGCTCGAAGGCGTTATCCACATGGGCGCGATCTCGGACACCACCGCGACTGACGCCGATCTCGTGATGGAGAACAATTTCCGCACCTCGCTGCGGCTGCTCGACTGGTGTACCGAGACGAAGACGCCGTTTATCTACGCTTCGTCGGCGGCGACCTATGGCGACGGCACGCAGGGCTTCGACGATGACTGGTCGGTCGAGGCGCTGCGCCAGTTGAAGCCGATGAATCTCTACGGCACCAGCAAGCACCTGTTCGATCAGGCGGTGTCGGATCGCGCACGCAAAGGTCAGCCACTGCCGCCGCATTGGGCCGGTCTTAAGTTCTTCAATGTGTTCGGGCCCAACGAGTATCACAAAGGCAAGATGGCGAGCGTTCTCTGCAACGTCTTCGAGCGCGCCAGGGCCGGCGAGACGGTGAAGCTCTTCAAGTCACACCGCGACGGTATCGCCGACGGCGACCAGCGCCGCGACTTCATTTATGTGAAGGATGCGGTCTCGGTGGTGCGCTGGCTGATGAACGCTGGCCGCGTCAACGGCATCTTCAATGTCGGCACCGGCAGAGCGCGCAGTTTTCGCGACATGATCGTGGCGATGTTCGCGGCGATGGGCCGTGCGCCCAATATCGAATATGTCGACATGCCGGAGAACATTCGCGGCCAGTACCAGTATTTCACGCAAGCCGAGACCGAAAACCTGCGCCGCGCCGGCTACAATGCGGACTTCACGCCGCTCGAAGATGCGGTTGCCGACTACGTCACCGGCTATCTCGACCGCGCCGATAAGTATCACTGAAATAACTTATGTTCGACTTCGAAAAACATCTCTCCGCGCTGGGCAAGCAGACGGTGCTGTGCGTCGGCGATCTGATGCTGGACGAATTCGTCTATGGCGAGGTGACGCGCGTGTCGCCCGAAGCGCCCGCGCCGGTGCTCGCGGTCGCGCGCAGCGAACTGATGATCGGCGGCGCCGGCAATGTCGCGCGTAATCTCGCGGCGCTTGGCGCGCATTGCGTCTTCGTCGGCGTGATCGGGAACGATGACGCCGGCGAACTGCTGCGCCGTTCGCTTGGCGAGGAACGGCTGATCGAGCCTTATTTGGCCGTCGAAAACGGCCGGCCGACCACGCGCAAGGTCCGCTTCGTCTCGGAGCATCACTCGACGCATCTGCTGCGCGCCGACTGGGAGCAGGCCGCGCCCGTCGGCGCCGCGACCGAAGACGCGCTGATCGCGCGGGCGACCAAGGCGTTGGAGCGCGCCGGTTCGGTGATCCTGTCCGATTACGCCAAGGGCGCGCTGACGCCGCGCGTTATCCGCGCCGTGATCGATGCCGCCGGTGCCGCAGGCAAGCCGGTGATCGTCGATCCCAAGGGCCGCGATTATTCGATCTATCGTGGCGCGACGCTGATCACGCCGAACCGGCAGGAACTCGCGGAGGCGACCCATCGTGCCGCCGACAGCGACGAGGCCGTCGCCGCCGCCGCGCGTGACCTCATCAAGGCGGTCGGCGCCAAGGCTGTGCTGGTGACGCGCAGCGAAGCCGGCATGACGCTGGTAGGCGAGGGCGAGCCGGTCCATGTCCCGGCCTATCCGGTGCGGGTGCGAGACGTTTCCGGCGCCGGCGACACCGTGGTTGCCGTGCTCGCCGCCATGCTGGCGATGCGGTCCGATTTCGAGGCAGCGATGCGGGCCGCCAACGCCGCTGCCGCGGTGGTGGTCGGCAAGCGTGGCACCGCGACGCTGTCGCCGTCGGAACTGCGCGCGCGCATCTTGCCGGCGGCCTCGCTCGCGCCGGAAGAAAAGATACTGTTCGACTGGGCGGCGCTCGATGACCGCCTTGCCGACTGGCGGCGGGCAGGGCTGCGGATCGGCTTCACCAACGGTGTTTTCGACCTGTTGCACCCGGGTCATATCAAGGTGCTGGCCGGCGCGCGGGCGGCCTGTGACCGGTTGGTGGTCGGGCTGAACTCCGATACGTCGGTGAAGCGGCTCAAGGGCCCCGAGCGGCCGATCCAGGACGTTCATGCGCGCGCCGAAGTTCTTGCCGCGCTCGAGGCCGTTGACCTCGTCGTCGTGTTCGAGGAGGACACGCCAGAGAAGCTGATTTCCAAGGTGCGGCCCAAAGTGCTGGTCAAAGGCGGCGACTACAAGAAGGACCAGGTGGTTGGCCGCGACATCGTCGAGGCCGAGGGCGGCGAAGTCGTGTTAGTCGATATCGTGCCGGGGCATTCCACCACCAGGATGGTGGCGCGCTCGCGCGCCAAGTCCTGAGCGCGTACGGAGCGCCGCGTGTCGCGCAGCCACCTTTCACCTGAACAGGAACACGGCCTGGTGCGTGCGTTCTTCGGCGAGCGCGCCGGTTATTTCGTCGACGTCGGCGCCAACGATCCCAAGCGCGAGTCGCAAACCTGGCATCTCGAGCAGGCCGGCTGGACCGGCGTGCTGATCGAGCCGCAGCCCGATCTGGCGTCGCGCTTGAAACAGGAGCGTAACGCAAAAGTCTTCGCCGTCGCCTGCTCGTCGCCTGCCAATGCGGGACGTACCATGCCGTTTCACGTCGCCGGGCCGATGTCCTCGCTCGACCGCGACCGCATGGCGCCGGGAGCGCTGCCGGACGCGCTGATCGAGGTGCCGGTGCGCACGCTCGATCAGCTTCTGGCGGAGGCCGGCGCCCCGCGGCCAATCGACCTTCTCTCGATCGACGTCGAGGGTCATGAACTCGACGTGCTTAGCGGTTTCGATTTTGCCCGCTGGCGGCCGCGTCTGGTGCTGCTTGAGGATCAGGTTGCCGATCTCGGCAAATACAAGTTCATGGCGGCGGCGGGATATCGTCTGGTTCGCCACGTCAATTTCAATGGATGGTATGTTCCTGCCGAAGCGCCGATGTTGGCGGGGCCGGGGGACCGATGGGAAATCCTGCGGAATTACTGGCTGGCCTTGCCGTTCCGGGTGTTCCGCAACGCCACCCGGCGTCTGCGTCAGCCATTCAAGGATCGCCGCGCCGCACGGCGCGCCGGTCGATGAGCATCGCTGGACCGCGCCCATGCCGAGACTGAGCGCCATTGTCATTACCAAGAACGAGGCCGCCAATATTGGCGGTTGCCTCGACAGCGTCGCCTTTTGCGACGAGCGCATCGTTGTCGACAGCGGCAGCAGCGATGACACGGTGAAGATTGCGAAGGCGCGTGGCGCGACCGTTCATCATCATGACTTTGCGGGCTTCGGCCGGCAGAAAAACGTCGCGTTGTCTCATGCGACCGGAGACTGGGTGTTGTTGGTCGATGCCGACGAGCGGGTGACGCCGGCACTGGCCACGCAGATTCAAGACGCGATCGAGAAATCCGCCGCCGACGGTTACGAAATGCCGCGGCTGTCGACCTTCTGCGGGCGGCCGATGCGGCATTCCGGCTGGTATCCCGACTACATCCTGCGGCTGTTTCGACGCGGCAAGGCGCGCATCTCCGACGATCTCGTCCATGAGCGGGTGATCTGCGACGGAACCGTGGCGCGACTGACCGAGCCGTTGCTGCATTATCCGGTCGACCGGCTCGAAGCCGCGCTGTCGCGGATGGACCGCTATTCGACGGCGAATGCCGAAATGCTGGTAACGTCGGGCCGGCGCGTCTCGTTTGTCTCCGGCATTCTCCACGGGCTGTTCATGTTCTTTAAGGTCTACATTCTGCGCGCAGGCTTTCTCGACGGCCGCGAAGGATTTCTGTTGGCGGTCGCCAATGCCGAGGGCACATACTACAAATACATGAAGGCCTGGCTGGCGGGCAGACGCCGTGGCTGAGCTGATTTCCGTCATTGTCGCCACTTACAACCGTGAGGATGCCCTCGACGCGGTGCTGCGTTCGCTTGCCGCGCAGACCGACCGCGATTTCGAGATCGTCATTGCCGACGACGGTTCCGGTCCCGCCGTCAGGCAATGCGTGACGCGATGGGCCGCGCGCATGACGGTTTCCTTGCGTCATGTCTGGCACGAGGATCGTGGCTTCCGCGCCGCCGAAGCGCGCAATCGCGCGATCCTTGAATCACGCGGCGCCTACTGTGTCTTTCTCGATGCGGATTGTCTGGCGCGGCCGAACTTTGTCGCCCGGCATCGTGCGCTCGCCGAACACGGCTGGTTTGTCACCGGCAATCGCGTGCTGCTTTCGCCGAATTTGACAGCGCAGGTGCTGCGCGAGGGGCAGGAAGCGGAACGCTGGAGCTTTGCAAATTGGGCTAGCCAACGCCTGCGCGGCGGCATCAATCGTCTCTCGGCCTTGCTTCATCTTCCGCTTGGCCCGTTCCGCCGTCTTCGCAGCACGCAGTGGGAAGGTGCGCGGTCCTGCAATCTGGCGGTCTGGCGCGCCGACCTTGACGCGGTCGATGGGTTCGACGCCGACTATGTCGGTTGGGGCAAGGAGGACTCCGACATCATCGTGCGGCTGCTGCGCGCCGGCATCCGCCGCAAGGACGGCAACTTTGCAACTGGCGTCCTTCATCTCTGGCATCCGGAGGCCGATCGTTCGGCGTTGCCCGAGAACGAGCGCAAGCTCGGCGCGATCGTGGCCGGTGGCGAAATTCGCGCTCGGCGCGGCTTGTCGCGGCTTGCCGCGCTGCCTTAACAGCAGGCACGGATACTCCTGTAACGCTTTGAATTAAAACGTGTTCACCGCGTTTTCATCGCCCTGTCGCACCGCCAGGGCCGCCATGCTAGGGATCGTCCAGGGCCGCAGAAGCCCGCCAGGGGACACCGTTTCAGCATGACTCAATCCGCAGGATCGGACACGGATCGTCCGTTGCGCATCGGCGTGATTGGCGCCGGTGTCATGGGCAGCAATCACGCCCGTGTCTATAGCGGCCTTGCCGGCGCGAAACTCGTCGGCATCGCCGATCCCGACCGCGGGGTCGCGGGATCGGTCGCGAAGGCTCTTGGCTGCGAGGCGGTGTCGAGTGCGACCGAACTGCTCGATCTCGGCATCGACGCCGTGACGATTGCGGCGCCGACCCATCTGCATCATGAAATCGCGCTCGAATGCATCGCGCGTGGCGTACACGTGCTGGTCGAAAAGCCGATTGCGCAAACCACCGACGAAGGCCACGACATCATCGCTGCTGCAAAGCGCGCCGGGCTGACGCTGATGGTCGGCCACGTCGAGCGTTTCAACCCGGCGGTGCAAGCGATCAAAGACGCGATCCGCAATGAAGACATTCTCTCGATCGGCATCACGCGGGTCGGTCCGTTCCCGCCGCGCATGTCCAATGTCGGCGTGGTCATCGACCTCGCCGTCCACGACATCGATCTCATTCAGTGGTTCACCGACTCGGAGATCGTCGAGGTCCAGCCGCAGGTGTCCAACTTCGTCGCCGAACGCGAAGATATCGCTCTCCTGCAGTTCCGGACCGCGTCCGGCGTACTGGCCCACATCAACACCAACTGGCTGACGCCGTTCAAGGCGCGCAATGTGACGGTTGCGACCCGCAAGAAATACATCATGGGTGACCTTCTGACCCGTCAGGTCACCGAGTGTTTCGGCTTCCAACCGGACGGCAGCTACTCGATGCGGCATTTATCGGTCGGCCAGGCCGAGCCGCTGCGCGCCGAACTCGCTGCCTTCATCCACGCCGTGCGTACCGGAACCATGCCGCCGGTCACCGGCGAGCAGGGTGTCGACAGCCTTGAGATCGCCACCCGCTGCCTGTCAAAACCCGCCGCACCGCCGGTGCGCAAGCCGCGGATCGTCGCCGGCTGACGCGCCGCGCCGCCTTTCTTTAGCTGGTATGGTGTCGTCCGGCTGGGCGAGATTCGCCCGCCGGAGAGGCATTCGCCGGCATCGGCAATGATCGGGCGGCCATGATCGAACGCATTCTTACGGTCGGCGGGTTCACGCTGCTGTCGCGGATCACCGGCTTTGCGCGCGACATCGTGCTGGCCGCGGTGCTCGGTGCCGGTCCGGTTGCCGACGCTTTCTTCGTCGCATTGCGCTTGCCCAATCACTTCCGCGCCATTTTCGCCGAGGGCGCATTCAACGCCGCTTTCGTTCCCGCCTATGCGTCCTTGCGCGAGCGTGGCAGTGCGGCGCGGGCGGGCGAATTCGCCGATCGCATTTTTACACTGTTGCTCGCGTCGCAGATTGTTTTGCTGGCGGTCGCGCTCGTCTTCATGCCGGCGGTCATCGAGGTGTTGGCACCGGGGTTGCGTGGCGATCCGACACGGTTTCCTCTCGCGGTCGAACTGACCCGCATTACCTTCCCCTATCTGCTGCTGGTGACGCTGGTCACGCTCTACGGCGGCATTCTCAACGCGCTGCAACGTTTTGCCGCCGCCGCCGCGGCGCCGATCCTGCTCAACTTGTCGATGATCGTCGCCTTGGCGCTTGCGGTGTTCTTTCCGACCGTCGGCCACGCGGCGGCCTGGGGCGTGCTGATCGCCGGCTGCCTCGAAGTGCTGCTGGTCGGTTATGACGCGCGCCGCGCCGGCGCGTTAACGGGTTTTCGCAAGCCGAGCTTCGATGCGGACGTGAAGGCTTTCTTCAAGGCGCTCGGCCCGGCGGTGGTCGGCTCCGGCGGCGTGCAACTGGCGCTGTTCGCCGACACCATCATCGCGAGCTTTCTCGCCACTGGCGCGCTGTCGGCGCTCTATTACGCCGACCGGCTCAACCAGTTGCCGATCGGCGTGATCGGCATTGCCGCCGGCACGGTCATCCTGCCCGAAATGGCACGTCGAATTGCCGCCGGAGATACGGCGGGCGCGAGCGCCGCGCAGAACCGTGCCGTCGAATTTACGCTGCTGCTGGCGCTGCCGTGTCTCGTCGCGTTCCTGATCGTGCCCGATCTCATCATGCGCGGGCTGTTCATGCGCGGTGCGTTCACCGCAGCCGACGCGCAGGCCGCCGGCGCAACGCTCGCAGCTTACGCCACCGGCCTGCTGCCGTTCGTACTGATCCGCACCGCGACCGCAACTTTCTATGCGCGAGGCGACACCGCGACGCCGGTCAAGGCAGCGCTGATCGCCGCCGCTGTCAATATTGCGTTCAAGATTGCGCTAATGGGGCCGCTGGCACAGGTCGGTCTCGCGCTCGCGACCGCGATCGGCGCCTGGCTTAATCTCGGTCTCGTGCTGTGGTTCGCCAAACGTGCGGGCCTCCTCACCATCGATGCGCGGCTGCGCGGGGCGGTGTTGCATCTCGCGGCCGCCGCTGGCGTCCTGGCGCTCGCGTTGTGGATGTCATACGGGCCGGTGATGCGGTGGGCCGCTGACATGCATGGTCTGCGCGACATTCTGGCGCTCGGCGTCCTGATGGTCGTCGGCGGCGTCGTCTATGTCGGCGCCGTCGTGATGCTGTTCGGACCGGCGCGGTTGCGAAACTGGCGCAAGAATATGGCTTCCCACCCCAGCGACGACCAAAAAAGCGAGTAATTAAAAGGCAGCGTCGCCGTTCCTCCGTTGGAAAACTTTGGCAGCAGCGCGTCTTCCGCAGGTGGACATTGGGAGGCGCCGTAGCTAAGTGAGTCCGGTTGTGCTGTTTCGACGCGCGGTCATTCACGAGCCTGATTGAAATGATGAGAATAATTGCTACCGGTCCCCGCCGTCGGGCGACGTGGCTTGCCATTACGGCTGCTCTCTCTCTGGCAGCCTGCGGCGACAGCAATCAGAAGGCCGCCGCACCGCCGCCGCCGACCGTGATCGTCGCCGAACCGGTCAAGCGCACCGTCACCGACTATGACGACTATGTCGGCCGCTTCGTCGCCATCGACTCGGTTGAAATCCGTGCGCGCGTGTCCGGCTATCTGGAGTCGGTGCACTTCACCGACGGTCAGCTCGTCAAGCAGGGCGACCTCCTGTTCACCATCGACCGCCGGGCGCTGCGCAATGTGCTCGACCAGATGCGCGCCAACCTGGCGCAGGCGCGGTCTAACCTCCAGTTTACCAAGGCCGACTTCGAGCGCGCCGAGCAGCTCGTGCGCGATAAAACGATCACCGACCAGACCTACGAGCAGCGCGCGCAGGCCTATCGCAACGCGCAGGCGACCGTCAGCGCCAACGAGGCCGCGGTTCGCATCGCCGAACTCGATCTCAATTTTTCGGAGTTACGCGCGCCGGTCAGTGGCCGTATCGGCGATCGCCGCGTCAGCCCCGGCAATCTCGTTACCGGCGGCACTGGCGGCAACACCACGCTGCTTGCCACCATCGTCTCGACTGATCCGATCCGGTTTGAGTTCACTTTCGATGAAGCGTCGTTCCTGCGCTATGAGAGGCTCGGCCGCAGCGGCGAGGATGTCGCGAGCCGCGGCGCCGGCGTCGACATCATGCTCAAACTGATCGACGAGAAGACCTACATCCACAAGGGACGGATGGATTTCATCGACAACGCGATCGACCGGTCGACCGGCACGATCCGCGGGCGCGGCGTGTTCCCCAATCCGAACGGGTTGTTCACGCCCGGCATGTTCGCGCGCGTGCGGGTTCCGGGCTCGCCGCCCTATGAGGCGCTGCTCGTTCCGGATGCGGCAATCGGAACCGAGCAGATCCGGAAATTCGTTCTGGCCGTGAACAAGGACAATGTCGCGACGCAGAAATTCGTGACGCTTGGCAACTCCACCGCCGACAACATGCGTATCATCAAGGACGGTCTTGCGCCGGACGACCGCGTGATTGTGAGTGGATTGATGCGGGCGCGGCCCGGCGCCAAGGTGACGCCGAAGCGAGACGGCGAGCAGGGCGCGCCTGCGGCCGGCGGCGCGGCACAGAAGAAGTAAAACATGCGAATTTCGCACTTCTTCATCGACCGGCCGATCTTCGCTTGGGTGGTATCGATCGTCTTCATCATTCTTGGCGGGGTATCGTTTGCCCGGCTTCCGGTCGCGCAGTATCCGGAAATCGCGCCGCCGGTCATCAACGTCACCGGTCAGTATCCGGGCGCCAGTGCCGATGTCGTGGCCTCGACCGTGGTCGCTCCGATCGAGGAGCAGATCAACGGCGTCGAGAACATGATCTATATGTCCTCGAACTCGACCGCCGACGGCCGCTTCACCGTCTCGGTGACGTTCGAGATCGGTACCAATCTCGATATCGCGCAGGTGCAGGTGCAGAACCGCGTGGCCATCGCCCAGCCGCGGCTGCCGGCCGACGTGCGCAATATCGGCGTCACCGTCAACAAGAGCTCGCCCGACCTGATGATGGTCGTGCATCTGTTCTCGCCCGACAAGTCGCGCGATGCGCTGTTCGTTTCGAACTACGCGACGCTCCAGATCAAGGACGTCATTACCCGCGTCGACGGCGTCGGCTCCATTATTGTGTTCGGCAGCCGCGATTACGCGATGCGGATCTGGCTCGAGCCCGACCGGCTGCATTCGCTCGGACTGACCGCAAATGATGTGGTGCAGGCGCTGCAAGGGCAGAACGTGCAGGTTGCGTCCGGCACGCTCAACCAGCCGCCGGTCGCAGACCCCGGCGCGTTCCAGATCGCGGTGCGCACGCAAGGGCGGCTCAGCGACCCGGACGAGTTCTCCGGGATCGTCATCAAGCAGACGCCGAACGCCGTGGTGCGGCTGAAGGACGTCGCCCGCGTCCAGCTCGCGGCGCAGGACTACAATTCGATTTCCTATCTCAATCTCGACCCGGCGGCCGCCATCGCGGTGTTCCAGAGGCCCGGCTCCAACGCGCTCGATACCGCGAAGGCCATCCGCGCGACCATGGCGGAGCTCTCGAAGGGGTTTCCGTCGGGTATAGAGTACCGGATCATCTACGATCCGACGCAATTCATCCGGCAGTCGGTCGATGCGGTGCAGGAAACGATCCTCGAGGCGATCATCCTCGTCGTGCTTGTCGTCGTGCTGTTCCTGCAGACCTGGCGCGCGGCGATCATTCCGCTGGTGGCGATCCCGATTTCGCTGATCGGCACGTTCTTCATCATGAGCGCCTTCGGGTTCTCGCTGAACACGCTGTCGCTGTTCGGCCTGGTGCTCGCCGTCGGCATTGTGGTCGACGACGCCATCGTCGTGGTCGAGAATGTCGAGCGCAATATAGCGGCGGGTCTTGCGCCTCGCGAGGCGGCGATCAAGAGCATGGACGAGGTCGGCGGCGCGCTTATCGCCATCGCGCTCGTGCTCTCGGCTGTGTTCATCCCCTCGGCCTTTATCACCGGCATTTCCGGGCAGTTCTACCGGCAGTTTGCGCTGACCATCGCCGGGGCGACCGTCATCTCGTTGATCGTCTCGCTGACGCTGTCGCCCGCTCTGTGCGCGCTGCTCCTGAAGCCGCACGGCGCGCATAAGGAGCGCCCCTGGGACCGTCTGCTGCGCAAGGTCTTCGGCTGGTTCAACTGGGGGTTCGACAAGTTCGCCGACGGTTACGGCCGCATGACGGCGAAGCTGGTGCGCATCGCAGCCATCATGCTGGTCGTCTATGCCGGAGTTCTTGCTTTCGGCCTCAACGAGTTCCGCAAGACGCCTGTCGGATTTATCCCGGCGGTCGATGCCGGCTATCTCATTACCGTCATTCAGTTGCCGCCGGGGTCGTCGCTGTCGCGCACCGACGCCATCAACAAGCGCGCCGTCGACATCGCGCTGAAGACGCCAGGCGTCGCCGGCGCGGTCAACATCGTCGGCTTCTCTGGCGCGACATTCACCAATGCGCCGAACTCCGGCGCGATCTTTCTCGTGCTGAAGCCGTTCGAGGAGCGAGCGGGTAATCCGAGCCTCACGGCGGCGGCCATCCAGCGTACGCTGTTCGGCAAGCTGTCTGCCATCAACGAAGCCCTCACCATCGTCGTCGCGCCGCCGCCTGTGCGCGGCATCGGCAATGCCGGCGGGTTCCGCATGATGATCGAGGACCGCGCCGGCCACGGCTCGCTCGCGCTTCAGCAGGCGGCTTTCGCCATGATGGGGCAGGCGGCGCAAAGCCCGGTTGTGCAAAATGCTTTCACGCTGTTCGAGACCGCGACGCCACAGCTTTATCTCGACATCGATCGCACCAAAGCGCAACTGCTCGGTATCAATGTGCCCGACGTGTTCGCCGCGCTGCAGATCTATCTCGGATCGTCCTACGTCAATGACTTCAATCTTTTCGGCCGCACCTTCCGGGTGGTGGCGCAGGCCGACAGTGAATATCGCAAGACGACCGACGATGTCCTGAAAATCCGGGTCCGTAACCGGGACGGTGAGACGGTGCCGCTCGGCGCCTTCACGACGGTGCGCGACGTCTCCGGGCCGTACCGCGTGCCGCGCTACAATCTCTATCCGGCGGCCGAACTCGACGGCGCGGCGGCGCCTGGCTATTCACAAGGCCAGGCCATCGAGGCGATGGAGCAGATCGCGGCGCGCACCCTACCGGACGGTTTCTCGTTCGAATGGACGACGCTCGCCTTTCAGCAGTTGCGCGCGGGCAATACAGCGATCTTTGCCTTCGTCCTTGCGGTTGTCTTCGTCTTTCTCGTGCTGGCGGCGCAGTTCGAGAGCCTGACGCTGCCGCTGGCCGTGATCCTGATCGTGCCGATGTGCCTGGTGGCGTCGATCTTCGGCGTGCAGATCAGAGGGCAGGACAACAACATTCTCACGCAGGTCGGCTTCATCGTGCTGATCGGGCTTGCCGCCAAGAACGCGATCCTGATCGTCGAGTTCGCGAGCCAGATCGAAGGGCAGGGCAAAGATCGCTTCGCCGCGGCGATCGAGGCCGCACGCCTGCGGTTCCGGCCGATCCTGATGACCTCGCTCGCCTTCATCTTCGGTGTCGTGCCGTTGGTGTGGGCGACCGGCGCCGGCGCCGAACTGCGCCAGGTGCTTGGCACTGCCGTGTTCTCCGGCATGATCGGCGTGACAGCGTTCGGCCTGATCTTTACGCCGGTCTTCTACGTCGTCTGCCGCTGGCTCGCGCTCAAGGCGTCCCGCCGTAGAACTGCAAGCCAGCCGGCGGAATAGCCGCAAGCGACAGCGAGGAGGCCCCGATGGCGATTCCAAAATTCGGCGTTGGCCAGCCGATGGTCCGCAAGGAAGACGACCGGCTGCTGCGCGGCGCCGGGCTCTATGTTGCCGACGTCGCCGCGGAGCGACCGCTCCACTCCGTTGTCGTTCGCTCGCCGCATGCTCACGCACGCTTTCGTATCGAGAATATCGATGCCGCGCGCGGCACGCCGGGCGTCCGGCTGATCCTGACCGCTGCCGATATTCCCGGCCTGGGGCCCTTGCCATGTCCGGGCATTATCCCTTCGACGCCGCCGATCACGGTACCGCACTATCCGGTTCTTGCGGATGGCGTTGTGCGCTATGTCGGCGACGCCGTCGCCTTCGTAGTCGCCGACAGTCTCGAAGCTGCGAAGGACGCCGCCGAGGCCTTGGTGATCGACTGGCAGCCGCTGCCGCATGTCGTGGGGGCGGAGGCGGCCCTGCAGAAGGGCGCGCCGCAGGTGTGGCCGAGCCATCCCGGCAACATCGTGTTCGATGTGACGGAAGGCAATCTGAACACGACGCGGCAGGCGTTCGCCAGGGCGGCGCGCACCGTCGAGGTCAAGATCGTCAACCAGCGGCTCGTCACCAATTATATGGAAACCCGCGGCGTCATCGCTGAGCACGACGGCGAACGCTACACGCTGACGCTCGGCAGCCAGGGTAGCCACATCATCCGCGACATTCTGTGCGACGACATTCTCAAAATCCCGCACGAGAAAATGCGGGTTATCACGCCGGATGTCGGCGGCGGTTTCGGTACCAAGCTGTTTCCCTATCGCGAATATGCGTTGGCTGCCGTCGCTGCCGAGAAACTGCGCCGCCCGGTGCGCTGGATCGGCGAGCGCAGTGAGCATTTTCTGTCCGACAGCCATGGCCGCGACAACATCAGCACCGCGCGGCTTGCGTTCGACGATAAAGGCAAGATCCTTGGTCTCGACATCGACATTATCGCAGATATGGGGGCGTATCTCTCGGCCTATGCGCCCTATATCCCGCTCTTGGGCGTCGGCATGGCGCCGGGCGTCTACGACATTCCGGCCTGCCATGTGCGGCTGCGCGGCGTGTTCACCAATACGGTCGTGGTCGACGCCTATCGCGGTGCCGGCCGCCCGGAGGCGTCGTATCTGATCGAGCGCGCGATCGACGCGGCGGCGCGCGAGCTTGATGTTGCGCCGGACGTGCTGCGGCGGCGCAACTTCATCAGACCGAAGGCGATGCCCCACATCACCGGCACCGGCAAGATTTACGACAGCGGAAATTTCGCCGCGCATCTCGCCCGCGCTCAGGAGTTGATCGGCTGGGACGGCTTCAAGAGGCGGGCGGCAGACGCCAAACGTCGCGGCCGGCTGCGCGGCATCGGCATTGCGACCTATATCGAGGCTTGCGGCAATATGGGGCCGGAGACCGCGACGCTGACGCTCGATCCCGATGGCGGCGTCAGTCTGCTGATCGGCTCACAGAGTTCCGGTCAGGGTCACGACACGGCCTATTCGCAGATCATCGCGGAGCAGCTCGGCTTGCCGCCGGAGCGCGTACGCATGCATCAGGGCGACACCGACCGCCTCGCGACCGGCGGCGGCACCGGCGGATCGAGTTCAATTCCGTGCGGCGGCGCCTCGCTCGATGGCGCGGCCAAGAAGCTCGCCGATCAGATCAAGAAGCTCGCCGCCGACGCGCTGGAAGCTGCGGCCGGCGATCTCGAAATCGATGCCGGAACGGTGCGCGTTGCCGGCACCGACCGGCAGGTCAGCTTTGCCGAGCTTGCCGCGAAGTCGCAGGACAGACGGGATCAGTTGACCGCCGCGGACACCTGGACGCCGGAGCAGCCAACCTTTCCGAATGGCACGCACATCGCCGAGGTCGAGATCGATCCCGAGACCGGAGCAACTGCCATTGTCGGCTATGTCGTGGTCGATGACTTTGGCGTGACGCTCAATCCGGTGATGCTCGAGGGCCAGGTCCACGGTGGCAGTGTTCAAGGCATTGGCCAGGCGCTGATGGAGAACACAGTGTTCGATGCGGCGTCCGGTCAACTTCTGAGCGCAAGCCTGATGGATTACGCGCTGCCGCGCGCGCTCGATGCGCCGGACTTCATATTCGAAACTCTTAATGTGCCGTGCCGAACCAACCCGCTCGGGGTCAAGGGCGCGGGCGAAGCAGGCGCGATCGGTTCTTGTCCGGCGGTCATCAACGCTATTCTTGACGGACTCTCGCGCAATTTCGGGGTGCGGCACATCGACATGCCGGCGACCCCGGAGCGGATCTGGCTGCAAATCCAGGCGGCAAAAGCCCGGCAAGACGCCTGATTTCGTTCACCAATTCGTGAATTCGCCGTCTGCTGGCCACAACTCATGTGGAATATAGAATGATTCCAGGTGTTCATTTGCATGAAGAACACCACGCCAACCAGGGGAGTCTCCATGAAGTTGTCTCTGATCGCCGCGGCTGCCGCGGTCGCCGCCTTGACCGCCACCAGCGTCGTGGCCCAGCAGGACCCGATCGCCGCCCGCAAGGCGTTGATGAAGGAAGTCGGCGGTGCGACCCGTACGGCCTCCCAGATGGTCAAGGGCGAGGCACCGTTCGATCTCGCCAAGGCGAAGGCGTCTCTCGCGGTCTATCAGTCGGCGGCGGCCAAGATGCCCGACCTGTTCCCGGCGACCAGCAAGTCAGGCGGTGAGACGACCGCGGCTCCGGCGATCTGGGACAATATGGCCGACTTCAAGGCGAAGTTTGCGAAGTTTGCGGCCGATGCCAAGGCGGCTGACGCCGCGACGAAGGATCTCGACAGCTTCAAGGCAGCGTTCGGAAATGTCGCCAAGAATTGCGGCGGCTGCCACGAAACCTATCGCGTCAAAAAGAGCTGATCGCATCTACGTTCGGATGTGAAATTTTCTCTTCGGGCGGCGCATCATTTGACGCGCCGCCCTTTGCTTTCGGAATGCCCTGCCGTTCAAGTTATTCACCGGCCAAGGTCAGTTACGAAATCTTGCATCCATTTTTCGGGATCATGCTCTAGGATCACCGCGCAAGTGAGGGAGAAGAGTTGAATGCTGCGGAAACTGATACTCCTCGCGATCGCGGCCGCGTTCGTCGGTGCTGTGGTTTTCTGGTTCGTCACGATTCCGGCGACCGTTCCGGCGAGCGCACTGGGCAGCCACACGCCCAATCTCGACAACGGCAAGGAAATGTTCAATGCCGGCGGCTGCGCGTCCTGCCACGCGGTGCCGGACCAGAACGACCGCACCAATCTCGCCGGCGGGCTTGGCCTGCATTCGCCGTTCGGCACCTTCTACGTCCCGAACATTTCGTCCGACAAGAAAGACGGCATCGGCGACTGGACCGAAGCGCAGTTCGTGACCGCGATGATGAAGGGCACTTCTCCGGACGGCCGGCATTATTTTCCGGCGTTTCCCTATTCATCCTATCAGCGCATGACGGTGAACGATTTGCGCGACCTGTTTGCCTATCTGAAAACACTGCCGGCGAAGGCCGGCGTCGTGCGCGATCACGACGTCCCGTTCCCGTTCAATGTCCGCCGTTCGCTTGGCGGCTGGAAATTCCTGTTCCTCGACGGCAAGCCGTTCGAGCCGGACCCGAAGCAATCGGCGGAATGGAATCGCGGCGCCTATCTGGTCAACGGACCCGGCCACTGCGCGGAATGCCACAGTCCGCGCAACATTCTCGGCGGCATCGAGAGCGGCAAGCGGTTCTCCGGCGGCCCCAACCCGGAAGGCAAAGGATTTATTCCAAACATCACGCAGGCGCGGCTGAAGAACTGGTCGGTCGGCGACATCGAGAGCCTGCTCGATAGCGGCCTGACGCCGGAGGGCGACAGCGTCGGCGGGTCGATGACCGCGGTCATCCGAAACACGGCGCAACTGACCAAGGCGGACCGCCGGGCAATGGCGGTCTATCTCAAATCGCTGGCGCCGATCGAGGGCATGAGGCCTAAATCGAGCGGAAAATAGCGGGTCCGGTATGCGCCGGCGGGCCTGCCGCCCGTCTGGAACAAATCTCCGGCCGGTCGTATTGATCGGAGATGAATGCGCCGGTCGAAAGCCTGCCCGACAGAAGCCCCCTCAAGGGCATCCTGTTCAAGCTGATCTCGGCATTCCTGTTCGCCGCCATGTCGGCACTGGTGCGGCTCGCTGGCGAGGTTACGCCGGTCGGGCAGATCGTGTTTTTCCGCAGCGCCTTCGCCATCGTGCCGGTCATCGCGATTTACGCATGGCGGCGGGAACTTGCGAGCGCCGTGCGGACACGGCGGCCGCTCGGACATCTCGGCCGCGGTACCTTGAGCGTCGCGGGAATGTACTCCAATTTCTCATCCCTGATACGGCTGCCGCTCGCCGATGCGACCGCGATTTCGTTCGCGACGCCGCTGATCACGGTGGCGCTTGCCGCCGTCATCCTGAAGGAGAAGGTGCGTGTTTATCGCTGGTCGGCGGTCGTCGTCGGCTTTCTCGGCGTGATCGTGATGCTGGTGCCGCATTTGCAGTTCGGCGGCGCGAGTGCCGCGGGCTCAGTGGCGATGGCCGGCGCCGTCTTTGCGGTGATCGCGGTATTCTGCAATGCCGGTACGGTGATTCAGACCCGAAGGCTGACGCAGACCGAATCGACGCCTTCGATCGTCTTCTATTTCTCGCTGATTTGCGCGATTGCGGGGGCGCTGACGCTGCCGTTTGCCTGGTATACGCCGAGCTGGGGGCAACTCGCGGGTCTCGTTTCGCTCGGTGTTCTCGGCGGTCTCGCGCATATCTTCCTGACCGAAAGCTACCGCCATGCCGACGCGTCCGTGGTGGCGCCGTTCGACTATTCGACGATGATCTGGGCGATCCTGTTTGGCTACTATGTTTTCGCCGAGCTGCCGACGGCAGCGGTCTATATCGGATCGGTCATCGTCGTCGGCGCCGGCCTGTTCGTGATCTGGCGCGAACGACAGCTTGGGCTTCAGCGCCGCGAGGTCGAGAGCCCGCCGGTGCGAACCTGACAGCCGGCGGTCGCGCTGCGCTAGCCCTGAAACGCCTTGAAGGTGATGATGGTCCTGGTGTCCTGGATTCCCGGGATGCGCTGGACCTTTTCGTTGACGAAATGGCCAATGTCGGTCGCTTCGTCGACGTAGAATTTCACCAGCAGGTCGAAATCGCCGGCGGTCGAGTAGACCTCGGAGGCGATTTCGGCCTCAGCCAGCTTGTTGGCGACTTCGTAGGATTTGCCGAGCTGGCACTTGATCTGGACGAAGAACGGGATCATCGAACGCCTCCGCGCCGCGGCGGATGCCGGGCCGCACGCGCAATCCAGCAAAATCGAACCGCGCTGGCAAGCGCGGTGGGGAGCACTTTGTCCCGTGCTCTTGCGGCCACGCGCGCCGGGTATTAGCTTCTCCGCTGCAATCTCGTGGGGTGTCCGGCCGGTGCCGGGCTGAGAGGCCATTCGGGCCAACCCAACGAACCTGATCCGGGTCATGCCGGCGGAGGGATGAGAGATGCAGTCATCCGAATTATGCAGCGTGGCCGCGATTCCGGTGATCGCCGGAGCGACGCTTGCGGCCTTGCGTGAGCGGCGGCCGCGCGTCCATTGCATCACCAATACCGTGGCGCAGTCGTTTACGGCGAATGTCCTGCTCGCGGTGGGCGCCGTGCCGGCGATGACTGCGTCGTCGGAGGAGATCGGCACTTTCGTGGCGGGCTCGGGCGCGCTGCTCGTCAATCTCGGCACGCTCGACCGCGAGCGGCGCGAGGCGATCGATATCGCGCTCGAAACTGCCGTCGCGGAAAACGTGCCGTGGGTGCTCGATCCCGTCTTCATCGACCGGGTGCCGTTCCGCGCCGTGCTGGCGCGTGACCTGATCGAGCGGGGCGCCCGTGTCGTCCGGCTCAATGCCGTGGAGTTCCGCGCCATCGCGGGTGCCGGGCCCACGCCGGACGCCATCGCACAGTTTGCCGGCGAGCAGCAGGTCGTGGTGGCGCTGACCGGGGAGACCGACATTGTCGCCGACGCCTTACGCCGGGCAGCCATCGCGAACGGCCATCCCTGGATGGCAAGCGTGACTGCGATGGGATGCGCCAATTCGGCGCTGGTTGCTGCGTGTCTTGCGGTGGAGCCGGACCCGTGGAAGGCCGCGGTGTCGGCGGCATTGATCGGGGGCATTGCCGGTGAAATCGGCGCGCGCGCCGCGCAAGGGCCGGGGACGTTTGCGGCGACCTTTATCGATGCGATCCATGCGCTCGATGAACGTAGTATTTCCAGCCACGCGCGTGTCTCATGAGCCCCGTCGATCTGCGCCTTTATGCCTTGCTCGATCCGGATAACGCCGGCGGCCACGATCTGCCGTCGCTGGCCGGTGCGATTGCACCGCATGCGACGCTTGTGCAACTCCGCGACAAGCATTCGTCCACCCGCGCGATGATCGCGCGTGCCCGCGCGCTCCATGCAGTGCTGGCGCCGCGCGGCGTGCCGTTACTCATCAACGACCGGATCGATGTCGCGCTTGCCTGCGGTGCCGAAGGCGTCCATGTCGGCTGGGACGACATGGAGCCGGCTGACGCGCGGCGTTTGCTCGGGCCGAAGGCGGTCATCGGCCTCAGCATCAAGAGCGTGCGGCAAGTCGAGGTGGCTCCGCTCGACGTGCTCGACTATGTCGTGATCGGCGGCGTCTTTGCCACGATATCGAAAGACAATCCCGATCCGCCGGTCGGTCTCGATGGACTGAAGACGATCTTGGCTGCGGTGCGGGCAAGGGCGCCGCAGATGCCGGTCGCGGCGATTGCCGGTATTGACGCGGCCAACGCAGGCGATGTCATCGCCGCCGGCGCGGACGGCGTCTCGGTGATCTCGGCGCTGTCGCGTGCGGGCGATCCTGCCGTTGCCGCGAAGGCATTGCGCGGGGTCGTCGACGCCTCGCTGGCGGCGAGGATCAAGTCATGACGCCGATTGCGCTTACCATCGCAGGTTCGGACTCCGGAGGCGGCGCCGGAATTCAGGCGGACCTCAAGACCTTCGCTGCACTCGGCGTTTATGGAACCTCGGCGATCGCGGCATTGACCGCGCAGAACACCAGGGGCGTGACCGGCATCCACAATGTGCCGCCGGATTTCGTTGTTGCGCAGGTCGACGCGGTGTTCGCTGATTTCAAGGTCGGTGCGGTGAAAATCGGCATGCTCTCGACGGCGCCGATTATCAACACGGTCGCCGCCGTGCTCAGGCGCCACAAAGCGAAAAACATCGTGGTCGACCCGGTGATGGTGGCGACCTCCGGCGACCGGCTGCTTGCGGCCGATGCCGTCGAGGCGCTGCGCACCGACCTGATCCCGCTCGCCACCGTGGTAACGCCGAACCTGCACGAGGCGGCTGCGCTGACGGGCACCGCGCTTGCAGGCAACGAAGACGAGATGGCGCGTCAGGCTCGGCAGATTCTGACGCTCGGCCCCCGGCATGTGCTCATCAAGGGCGGGCATGGCGAGACGGCGGATGCGGTCGATCTTCTGGTCGACGACCATGAGGTCATCCGGCTGTCAGCACCGCGCATCTTCACGAAGAACACCCACGGCACCGGCTGCACGCTGTCGTCGGCGATCGCGGCCGGATTGGCGAAGGGACAGTCGCTGACCGATGCCGTGCGCGGCGCCAAGGCCTACGTCACCGCCGCCATTGCCGCCGCCGACCGGGTGCCGGTCGGTCACGGCCACGGGCCGCTGCATCATTTCCACGCTTACTGGTGAGGACCGAGATGACCACGACCAACATCACGCGCCGCAACGCACTTCGGACTGGAGCTGCCGGCCTTGCGGGCACGCTGGCAATGCCGTCGGTCGCGCGGGCGCAGACGGTGAAATGGCGGATGGTGACGTCGTGGCCAAAGCGCCTGCCGGGGCCCGGAATGTCGGCCGAGCGGGTCGCCGAACGAGTGCGGACGCTGTCGAACGGGCGCCTCGACATCTCCGTTCACGCCGCCGGCGAAATCGTGCCGGCCTTCGAGGTGCTCGACGCGGTCGGCAACGGGGTCGCCGATTGCGGCCATACCGCATCGTTCTACTGGCAGGGCAAGATGCCGGCGGCGGCGTTCTACACGACGGTGCCGTTCGGCCTGACGCCGACCGAACATGTTGCCTGGGTCGAGGCTGGCGGCGGACAGGGGCTCTGGGACGAGCTTTATGCGCCGTTCGGGGTCAAGCCGTTCATGGCCGGCAATACCGGAGTCTGCATGGGCGGCTGGTTCCGCAGCGAACTCAACAGCGCCGCCGACCTGCGCGGGCTCAAGCTGCGTTCGCTCGGACTTGGCGGCGAGATCTATCGCCGCATGGGCGCGACGCCGCAGACCACTCCGCCGGCGGAAATCCTCAACAGCCTGCAATCCGGCGTGATCGACGGCGTCGAATTCGTCGGGCCCGGTTCCGACATCGCGCTCGGGCTCTATCGAGTGGCGCCGTTCTACTACTATCCGGGGTTCAACAAGCCAAACGGCTCCGGAGAGTGCGTGGTGTCGCTGAGATCATGGGCCGCGCTCGACAGGAGCCTGCAGGCGGTGGTCGCGCATGCCTGCGCCGCAGAAGCGAACTTCGCGCTTGCCGAAATGGAGAGGCTCAACGCCGAAGCTCTGTTGCTCTTGACGACGCGTCATAACGTCAAGCTGCGCGCATTCCCAACTGATCTCGTCGCCGCCGCGCGCCGGCACGGTATCGACGTGCTGGCCGACGTCGCCGGACGTAGCGCTGTGAGCCGCAAGGTCCATGACTCCTATGTCGAGTTCCGTGGCCGCACCGCCCAGTGGTCGCAGGTGTCGATCGAGGCCGTGCTCGGCGCGCGAGCCTAGCCGTCATCGGAGGTGTGACTTTTCGGAAACAGCGTTTTCCGATCAGGGTCTTTTGTCAGTGATTTAGCTAGTTAATCGACATGGTTAACTGGCCATTTACCAAACCACGGCACCTTTCACTGTGCATGGGCGTAGCCCGTGCCGCGAATTCGATCGCACGCCGCGTGAACCGTCACCGGCCGTTCGCCGTCGTGTCCATCGTACTGTGAAAGGGTTGCGCATGATTTCAAAATTCCTCCGCCGCGGCATTGCCACGCTCGTCGTCGCCGCCGCTCCTCTCGCCGCAAACGCCGCCGACATCCCGCGCTACAAGGCGCCGGCCTATGTCGCGCCCGCCCATTTCAGCTGGACGGGCTTCTATGTCGGCGTCAATGTCGGCTACGGCTTCGGCGATTCCGACTGGACCTCGCCGGCTATCAGCCTCAGCCCGAGCGGCTTCATCGGCGGCCTGACTGGCGGTTACAACTTCCAGACCGGCACCTGGGTGTGGGGCCTGGAGGCCGATCTCAACTGGGCCGATCTGAAAGACGACACTGCTTGCGGCGCTAGCACCTGCACCACCAAGACAACTTGGCTCGGCACTGCGCGCGGCCGCATCGGCTATGCTGGCTGGGACCGCTGGTTGCCCTACCTCACTGGCGGCGCCGCATTCGGTAGCGTCAAGGCGGAACGCAGCCTGACCGGCTCGGAGAGCAACACCGGTTTCGGCTGGACCCTCGGCGCGGGCCTCGAATACGCGGTGTGGAGCAACTGGACCGTGAAGGCCGAGTATCTCTACGCCGATCTCGGCAAGTTCGATTGCAACACGCCGTGCGGCGCGGTCGCCAACGAAGTGTCGTTTCAGACGCACATTGTGCGCGCGGGCCTGAATTACCGCTTCTGATTGCGCGACGTAGCGAGACAAAAAGAAACCCCGGGCCTTGCGCCCGGGGTTTTTGCTTTGCGTGGTCGGTCGTTATTTTTTTCCGGCGACGACCTTCTGGCGCTGTTCGCCGAGCCCGTCGATGCCGAGCGTAACCACATCACCCGCCTTCAACCATACCGGCGATGGCTTCATGCCCAGCGCGACGCCCGGCGGCGTGCCGGTGACGATCACGTCACCCGGCTCGAGCTTGAAGAATTGCGAGCAGTACCAGACGATGTGGGCGACGCCGAAGATCATGGTCTTGGTGTTGCCGCGCTGACGCTTCTCGCCATTGACGTTCAGCCACATGTTGAGGTTCTGCGGATTCTTGACCTCATCCTTGGTGACGAGCCAGGGACCGAGCGGCCCGAAGGTCGGGCAACCCTTGCCTTTGATCCAGGTCGGCTCGCGATTGATCTGGAAATCGCGCTCGGAGACGTCATTGTTGATGCAGAAGCCGGCCACCGCGCTCATCGCCTTCTCTTTGCTCAGGTTGAGCGCGGTCGAGCCGATGATGATGGCGAGCTCGACTTCGTAGTCGAGCTTGGTGGAGCCCACTGGGATCACGGTGTTGTCGTTCGGGCCGCAGATCGAGGAGGGCGCCTTGGTGAACAGGATCGGCTCCTTCGGGATCGGCATGCCGGCTTCCGCCGCGTGATCGGCATAGTTGAGGCCGACCGCGATGAAGTGACCGACCTTGCCGACACACGGGCCCAATCTCGGCTTGCCGGGCACGACCTTGAGCTTTTTCAGGTTTGCCTTGCGGATCTTGGCGAGGCCCTTCGGCGACAGCGTCTCGCCGGAAATGTCGGGCACGATTTTCGACAAATCGCGGATTTTGCCATCGGCGTCGATAATGCCGGGCTTTTCCTTGCCGGCCGGTCCAAAGCGGACGAGTTTCATGAGCGGTCTCTCCCCGAAGCCTTCTCGGTTGTCAGTTGGAAGCTGAAATCGGCGCGATCATGCGCCAGCAGAGGGGTAGGGGGCAAGGTGGGGCAGTCATGGGTGACCGCGGTTTTCGCGGGGTGGAATGCTCCCGATTCTGTGCCGCGGTCTGCTTGAAAGGAGTGCCGGTTCCTCACCCGTTCTGCCGGCAATAGTCCTGCCACATAGTCCGGTAGGCGGTCTCGACCGATTTGGTATAGGCCGCATTGTTGCCAGACTGCGATTGGGCGATCCGCCGTGGGATTTCGCTGCGCAGTGCCTTCAACCGCTCCGGCGCTGCGGCAAGTCTCTGGGCGATCGCAATGTAAGTCTCGACGTCGGTTGCGACCCATTCCTGCATGCCGATCGATGTCAATATGGATGCAGAGATTCGGTTGGCAACGGTGCGGCCTAGCGTCGAAATTACGGGAACGCCGACTGAAAGCGGTTCCCAGCAGCTTACCCCGCCGTTGTATGGGAAAGTGTCGAGGCAGATATCGACCTTCCGGATCGCGTCCAGATGATCTTCGCGGTTTGTTTCACCCCGCAACGCGATGCGTTCTCCTGACACGCCGCGCGCCAGCAGTTGCTGCGTCAGCCGCTGTCGGACCGTTTCATCGTCCAGAGCTGAATGTTTGACGGCGAGCCGCGCCGCCGGGTCGGCGCGTAGCAGCGCTGCCCAGGCATCGAGCGCCTGGTCGGATATTTTGTTGACCCGGTTAAAGACGCCGTAGGTGGTAAACGGCTGGGACAATGACGGTGGATCGGAGGATGGACCGGAGTCGATCTGTTCGATGGAAATCGCGCAAGGCAGGTCGTAAATTTCTTCGGCGAACAAGTGCCGGGCCTCCGGCGGGACGGCGACTGGATCGGAGAACAAGTAGTCGAATGCCGGGATGCCGCTGCCGGTGGCGTTGCCCCAGGCGGTGACCTGGATCGGTGCCGGTTTGCGCGCGAAGACTTCGAGGCGGTGGCCAGCCGAGTGGCCCGACAGGTCGACGAGAATATCGACACGGTCGACGATGATCTGCTCGGTCAACCGGTCGTCGGTCCACTGCGACACATCGTGCCAGCGATCGGCGATCTGTCGAAACTCGCTCGTCCACTCGTCCTGGTTCGGCGTGTTCGAGTAGCACACGACTTCAAACCGGCTGTGATCGTGCAGGCGCAAAACGGGACGGAAAACAACGGCGACGGAGTGCTTACGAAAATCGGCCGAAACATAGCCGACGACGATGCGCCGGTCGGGATCGCGCACATTGTCGAAACGCCGAGCGAAAGCGCCGTATCGATCCGCGATCTTGGCGCCGATGTGTTGCCACCAGTGAGCCCGCGCCGCCTGCTTGCCCGCCTCGTCGACACGATCCGAAAAGTCGATCGCATAAATTCGGTTGTGAACGGCGTGAACGAAGTCAGGCTGAATTGCGAGCGCCCGATCGTAGTAGGACAGCGTCGCATCAACGTTTCCCCGGGCCTCTTCGCATTGACCGAGCAGAGTGAGGATCTCGCAGTCGTCCGGCCGACGGCTCAGGATTTCGATGTATTCCCCGACAGCTTCGTCGATGCGCTGCTTTCGATGCAGAATTTTCGCGCGGGCAAGTCTGGCGTCGAGAACGTCCGGAGCAAGCGACAGGATGCGGTCGTAGCTATCCAGCGCCGCGTCGAAATTCTTGGCCTCATAAAGAATGGCTGCGCGATGCGACAACGCTTCGACAAGTCCAGGATTGATCGCGATCGCGCGGTCATAACTCGCGACGGCCTCGCCGCTGCGTCTAAGATCGTGCAGCAAGCTGCCGCGAATGTTGTGGGCCTGCGCTGAATCCGGCTTTAGCGCAACCGCGCGGTCGATCGCTGCGAGGGCTTCGTCTTTGCGCCCGAGCGCGCGCAATGCGTTCGCGCGATTGCAATGCGCGTCGGCAAACCCGGGCATCAGCGCCAGCGCCTTGTCACATTCCGCGAGTGCGCTCTGGAAGTCGCCCCGCGCGGAAAAGACGAGACTGAAATTGGAATGAACTTCCGGTGAACGTGGGTTGGCGGCAATGGCGCGACGAAACAGCCGCTCGGCCTCGTCGAGATTACGTCCCTGATACTCGGCGACGGCAAGAAACATCAGCGCGTCGAAACGCTCCGGTGCGAGGCTGAGAATTTGCTGGTAGAGGAGCTTGGCCTGACCGACCTGACCGGCGCGATGCAGTGTCAGAGCATGGGCGAGGACGGTATCGGCGTTCGCTGCGCCGCCGGGCGCACCGCTGGTTTCGGCGTTCTTCTTGCGCGCTCGCGCGTTTTGGAAGGCCCGCAGGCCGCGCGTCGAAGCCATCGGCAGGAAATCCTTCGGTGGCCGTCTGTACACCATTCCCTGCGATTCGTATTCGCCGGAGCGCGGCTACCCTCGGGAACGACGGTCAAATTCCGGTGCCGCGGCGTGGTTAGCAGGATCTGAATTCAGACCCCGCGATTTTCGAGATCATTTTCACGACCCAATAAACCGGCGCTGTCACCATCGGGCATGATGAAGGTGCAACCGCAATGCAGGCGACGCCGTCGGTAACAGCCGAGGCGTTCGCGTCCCCTGAGGGAGGGAGCCATGAGCATTGTCGAACGCCGCAAGGTCCAGCGTCACCGCACGCTGAAGGGCGGCCACATCGCGTTCAACGGTTCGGCGGCAATCGATTGCTGCGTGCGCAATCTGTCGCCCCGCGGCGCCTGCCTCGATGTCGAATTGAGCGTCGGCGTGCCGGACAGTTTCGTGCTGCTGATCGACAGCGAACACGCCCGGCACACTTGTCGCGTGATCTGGCGTGAGGCGAAACGGCTCGGGGTGGAATTCGCCGCCTGAGCCACCGGCGACGGCCTGACCGGACCACGATTGCCGGCTTTTGACGTGGCTGGCCGAAATGGCGGGCAAAAATACCGCTGAAACCATCGGTTGCGGTCGCAAAATCCCCGGTTGTGTCCGGCGAGCAACGGCGAGTCATTTTCGTTCCTCGAAGGGACCGTTTTCACGATGCCCCATTGTTTGCTGCCCACCTCCGGTTGAGGCTGCTTGGACACAATGCCGCGGCCGCCGGTCATAACGGCGTCGCGTCAAAATAAGCCGTGGGAAGCCATGAGGATGTCGAGAGCGAGGGCGCTGCCGCTCGCGGGCGGCGTGCTGACTCTGGTTGCAATCGCAATGACCGACGCGCGGGCGGGTGGGTTCGCCATCCGCGAGCAGAGTGTCGTCGGGCAGGGTGCGTCATTTGCTGGCGTCGCCGCCGGCGGTGTGTTGTCGGCCATGTTCTGGAACCCGGCAACCGTCACGCAGCAGCCCGGCATGAACGTCGAGATCGGCGTGTCGGCGATCGTTCCGAAGTCGTCGCAGAGCGGCGTCAGCAGTCTCGGTCTCACTGGACTGGCCGACAACACCGGCAATAGCGTGCTGGTGCCGTCGTCCTATTTTTCATGGCAGTTGAATGATCGTTTCTGGATCGCTGTCGGCGTCAACGCGCCGTTCGGGCTCTCTGTTTCGTTCCCTAAGGTTTGGGCGGGTTCGACATACGCGCAGAACTCGGCGCTGCAGGCGCACAACTTCAATCCGATCGTCGCGCTGAAGGTAGCGGACGGATTGAGCGTTGCCGTTGGACTGCAGGCGCAATACATGGACATCAGCTACGAAAACTTTCAGGCCGCTGCCGCCGCCAACCTGAAGCTGACCGGTACCGGCTGGGCCTGGGGCTGGACCGCCGGCGTCACCTTTACGCCATTTCCGCAGACGCAGATCGGCCTCGGCTATCGCTCCGCGATCGATCAGGAGCTCGACGGCCTGTTGTCGAGCGGGCTCGGCGTGACGACCAACGGCCCGATCACGGCGATACTGCCGCTGCCGGACACCGTGACGGTCGGGTTGCGCCAGGGGATCGGCGACCGCTTCACGCTCCTCGCCGGCTTCGAATGGAGCAACTGGAGCCGGATCGGTACCGTGCCGATCCTGCGCTCAACTGGCGGTCCGGCATTGGGCGCGACCGGAAGTCCGATTACGCTGCCGTTCCAGTATGAGGACGGTTACTTCTATTCCGTTGGCCTCGAATATTGCGCAACGCCGGGCCTGACCTTGCGCGCCGGATTCGCTTACGAAGAAAGCCCGGTCGTCGACCGGGTGCGCACGCCGCGGCTGCCCGACAACGACCGCTTTTGGTATTCGGTGGGGCTCACTTACAAGCCGCCGCTACTGCCCGGAGTGCTGTTCGATCTCGCCTATTCCTTCATCGACGTGACCGACACGCCGTTGACGGCTACGGCGGCGTCCGGCAATCCGTGGTTCAGCACGGGCGCGGGGATCTATACAGGCATCTCGTCGAGCCATATCAGCATCCTGTCCTTCGGATTCCGCTATCGCTGGGACGAGCCGGCCGTCAAACGTTCGGCAGCGTTTGCGAAGTAAGTCATCGGCGAACGGAAGACGCAAAAGGCCGGCATCGCTGCCGGCCTTTCTTGTTTGTTGTGGCGTGACGCGATCAGAACGCGCCGGGAAACGTGCCGCCGTCCATCAGCAGGTTCTGCCCGGTGATATAGCCTGCCTGCGTCGAGCACAGATACGCGCAGGCCTCTCCGAACTCCTTCGGGTCGCCAAAGCGTTTGGCCGGGATGCCGGCAATTCGTGCGGCGGCGACCTCGGTGATGTTCTTGCCCTGCGTCTCGGCAGCCTTGCTCAGCGTCGCGCGCAGCCGGTCGGTGTCGAACGGTCCCGGTAGCAGTTGATTGATAGTGACGTTGCGATCGGCGACGGAGCGGGCGACGCCGGCCATGAAGGCGGTGAGGCCCGCGCGCGCTCCGGAGGACAGGTCGAGGCCGGCGAGCGGCGCTTTCACGGCACCGGACGTGATGTTGACGATACGGCCGAACCGGCGATGCAGCATCGGGTCGATCACCTTCTGCACCAGTTCGATCGCCACAATCATGTTGGCGATGACGCCGTCGATCATCTGTTGGCGGCTCAGTTCCCGGAAATCGCGCAGCGGCGGCCCGGCATTGTTGTTGATGAGAATGTCCGGCTGCGGGCAAGCGGCGAGGAGCTTCGCCTGGCCCTCGGGGGTCGCGACATCGGCAACGACCGGCGTGACCTTGGCCTTGGTCATATTGGCGATCTCGAGTGCGGCGGCTTCGGTCTTTTTCGGATCGCGGCCGTTGACCACCACCTCGCAGCCGGCTTCGGCGAGTGCGCGCGCGCAGGCCTTGCCGAGCCCGCGGCTCGATGCGCAAACGATGGCCTTGCGGCCGGCGATCCCGAGATCCATGAGCGTGTCCCCTGTCGTGCCTTTTCTTTCTCAATCGATAGTCGGGCATGCCGGGAAGCGTCAAGGTTGTCGCCTGACTGTCGTAAACCGTTGCTACCCGAAACGGACCGCAACGACGTTGATTCTCCCGACAACAAGACCTTCGCCATGACCGCCCAGCCGAATGTCCATTCGCCGGTTCGTCCTCCTGTTCCCCATGCCGATCCCGACGTCCACATCATGGAGCGCGCCTATCAGCGCTGGGCGCCGGTCTACGACGCGCTGTGCGGGCCGGTCTTCCTGAACGGCCGCCGGGCCGCGGCTGCTGCGGCTCGCGAGGTCGGTGGGCGTATCCTTGAAATTGGCGTCGGCACTGGCCTGTCGTTCGACGACTATGACTCGACGACCGAGATTACCGGCATCGACATTTCCGAGCCGATGATCGCGCGGGCGCGCGAGCGCGCTGCGAGCGGCCGCTATCCGTTCGTGAAGGCGCTCCGCGTGATGGATGCAAGCGAGCTCGATTTCGCGGACGCCGCTTTCGACTGCGTCGTCGCGCAATTCGTCATCACGCTGGTCGCCGATCCCGAGCGTGTGCTGTCCGAGTGCGCGCGTGTGCTGCGGCCGGGCGGCCAGATCATTCTGGTCAATCATCTCTACTCCGAGCGTGGGATCGCCGCGGCCGTCGAGCGCTGGGCAGGGACGCATGCTCACCGGCTCGGATTGCGGCCGGAGTTTCCGTTCGCGCGGCTCGCGGCCTGGGCGCGGATGCATGGCGGCGCGGAACTGATCGAGCGCCGCAAGATCCCGCCGTTTGGCGTCTACACGCTGGTGCGGTTCCGGCGCGTCGAAAAATCCTCACGGGCCGCCTGACAACATGATTACCGGACCGTTAACGCCATTGTCACAATACTGCAGTGCAACATTGTTAGCCCCTCGGTCATGAAAACTGCTCT
>JBFWZV010000011.1:0-68568 GCA_050184975.1 Pseudolabrys sp.
CCTTTGCGCGATAGTGGCCGGATTTACCGCCGAGCTTCTCGACCAACCGGATGCCTTCGATCCGCATGCCGCGCTGGACCGCCTTGACCATGTCGTAAATCGTAAGGCACGCAACCGCGACGGCCGTCAGCGCCTCCATCTCGACCCCGGTCGGGCCGGTGACCTTGACGGTGGCGCGCACCGTCAGGCCGGTCAGTTTCCGGTCAGGGGCGATGTCGACCGTCACTTTCGACAGATTGAGGGGATGGCAGAGCGGGATCAGCTCGTGGGTCTTTTTTGCCGCCATGATGCCGGCGAGGCGGGCCGCGCCGAGCACGTCGCCCTTCTTGGCGTTGCCCTTGAGTACCAAAGCCAGCGTTGGCTTCGTCATGACGACCCGGCCTTCGGCGATCGCGACGCGCCCGGTCGGCGGCTTCGCGGAAACGTCGACCATGTGCGCTTCGCCCTGTGCGCCAATATGGGTGAGGCGTTTGCCGGTCGCAGGCTGCCGCGCGGGCCGTTTGGTCGGGCGCCTGGCCACCGTCAGCCTGCGGTGGCGCGCTGCGGCGCGCGGGCAAGAATGGCGCGGGTGGCGGCCGTGACGTCGGGCTGCCGCATCAGGCTCTCGCCGATCAGAAACGTCGAGATGCCGACTTTCGAGAGCCGGGCGAGGTCGGCGGGGGTATTGAGACCGCTTTCGCCGACGACAATCCGGTCGCGCGGAATTTTGGGCGCAAGCCGCTCGCTGGTTTCAAGGCGGGTCTCAAAGGTGCGCAGGTCGCGGTTGTTGATACCGATCAGGCGCGATTTCAGACGCATCGCCCGCTCAAGTTCAACTTCATCGTGAACTTCAATAAGAACGCTCATGCCCCAATTAAACGCTGTACTTTCGATCTCAGTGGCGGCGGCATCATCGACCGATGCCATGATGATCAGGATGCAGTCGGCGCCGAGGACCCGCGATTCCACGACCTGATAGGGTTCGTAGATAAAATCCTTGCGCAAGGCAGGCAGTTGGGTCGCGTCGCGGGCGGCGGCGAGGAACTCAGGTCGGCCCTGAAACGACGGCGCATCGGTGAGCACCGACAGACACGTGGCCCCGCCCGCCTCGTAAGCCTTGGCGAGCGTCGGCGGGTCGAAGTCCACCCGGATCAAGCCTTTGGACGGGCTTGCTTTTTTGACCTCCGCGATAAGGGCATAGTCGCCGCCGGCGATCCTGCGCTCAATCGCGGCGAGGAAGCCCCGCGGTGGTGGCGCCGCTTTGGCGTCGCGCTCAAGGTCGGCCAGCGTGCGGACGCGCTTCGCTGCAGCGATTTCCTCGCGCTTATAGGCTTCGATCTTGGCCAGAATGTCGGCCATCACGCACCTTTGGCGTTCGACACGGCAATCAAACGGTCGAGCCGGCCTTCGGCCTCGCCGCTATCGACCGATTTGGCCGCCAATGCCATGCCGCCCTTCAGATCGCCGGCCTTGCCAGCAACGACAAGGGCCGCCGCCGCATTGAAGAGAGCGATGTCGCGGAACGGCGTCGTCTTGCCCTTGAGCACATCGAACAGCGCACCCGCATTGGCCTTCGCGTCGCCGCCGCGAAGCTGGTCGGGGGTGGCGCGTTTCAGGCCGACGTCTTCCGGTGCGATCTCGAAACTGCGGATCTTGCCGTTTTCGAGCGCACAGACGCTGGTCGGCCCTGTCGTGGTGATCTCATCGAGACCGTCGGAGCCATGCACGACCCAGACCGCCTCCGAGCCGAGGTTCTTGAGCACCTGCGCCATCGGCTCGATCCATTGCTTCGAGAAAGCGCCTGTCATCTGCCGCTTGACGCTCGCAGGATTCGAGAGGGGCCCGAGCAGATTGAAGATCGTCCGGGTGCCGAGCTCGACGCGGGTTGGGCCGACGTTCTTCGTCGCCGGGTGGTGCGCCGGCGCAAACATGAATCCGATGCCGGCTTCGCGGATACAGCGCGCGACGCTGTCGCCGGCAAGTTCGATATTGACGCCAAGCGCGGCCAGCACGTCGGCGGCGCCCGACTTCGACGATAATGCGCGGTTGCCGTGCTTGGCGACCGGAACGCCGGCGCCGGCGACGACAAAGGCCGCGCAGGTCGAGACGTTGAAGGAGCCCGACGCATCGCCGCCGGTGCCGACCACATCGATGGCGTCCGGCGGGGCGGCGACACGCACCATCTTGGCGCGCATGGTGGTCACCGCGCCGGTGATTTCATCGACGGTTTCTCCGCGCACCCGCAGCGCCATCAGCAAACCGCCCATCTGCGACGGCGTCGCCTCGCCGGACATCATCCGGTCGAACACGAACGTCGCTTCGTCGCGCGTCAACGTGGCCCCGGTCGCGGTCTTGGCAATCAGCGCGCGGAATTGATCGCTTTCGCTCATGACGGCCTCACGCGATCGCGCGCGCTTGCGCGCCAGGCTGTCTCGCTGTGCTCGCCGGGCGGCGGCCGTGCGAGACGTTCCACGCCGCGGCGATGTCGAGAAAATTCTTCAGGATCAGATGGCCGTGCTCGGAGGCGATGCTCTCAGGGTGAAACTGAATGCCATGCACCGGTAAATTTTTATGCGCGACACCCATGACGGTGCCGTCGTCGGTCTCGGCGTTGATGCGCAGATCCTTCGGCATGCTGGCGCGCTCGACGACCAGCGAGTGATAGCGCGTCGCCTGAAACGGTCCGTTGATGCCGCGGAACACGCCGCTGCCGTCGCTGCGGATCGCCGATAGCTTGCCATGGACCTGGGTTGACGCGCGCACGACCTTGCCGCCGAATGTCTGGCCGATCGACTGATGGCCGAGACAGACGCCGAGGATCGGAATGGTCGACGATGCCTTGGCGATGAGATCGAGGCAGATGCCGGCTTCGTTCGGCGTGCAGGGGCCGGGCGAGAGCACGATCGCGTCCGGGTCGACCGCGATCACGTCCTCGCTCGTCACCTTGTCGTTGCGGTGGACGACGACCTTCGCCCCCAGCCCGCCCAAATAGTGGACGAGGTTGAAGGTGAAACTGTCGTAATTGTCGATCAGGACGATCATTCTGAAAACGTTGTCCGCAGCCTGTTTATTTGCCCGCTCAAGGGTTTAGACGGCCCGGCGGCGAGGGGCAAGCCGAAGCCGCCGTTACTGGCCGCGCCGGGCCGCGCTGGCGAAGCGGCGAGCCTCTTCGGCCGCGCGAAACAGGGCTTTGGCCTTGTTAATACACTCCTGCTGTTCGAAGGCGGGGTCGCTATCGGCGACGACGCCGGCGCCAGCCTGAACATACATCTTGCCATCCTTCACCAGCGCGGTGCGCAAGACGATACAGGTGTCCATGGTGCCGGCGGCCGAGAAATAACCGACGCAGCCGGCATAAAGGCCGCGCTTCTCGGTCTCCAGCTCGTCGATGATCTGCATTGCGCGCACCTTGGGCGCGCCCGACACAGTGCCAGCCGGGAAACCGGCGGCGAGCGCGGTCAGCGCGTCCTCGCCTGCGGCGAGCCGGCCCTCGACATTCGAGACGATATGCATGACGTGGCTGTAGCGCTCGATGAAGAACTGGTCGGTTACCGTCACGCTGCCGATTTCGGCGACGCGACCGACATCGTTGCGGCCGAGATCGAGCAGCATCAGATGCTCGGCACGCTCCTTGGGATCGGCGAGCAGTTCGTCTTCCAGCGCCTTGTCCTCGTGCGGCGTCGCGCCGCGCGGCCGTGTGCCGGCGATCGGGCGGATGGTCACGGTGCCGCCGGCGACCTTGACCAGAATTTCCGGGCTCGATCCGGCAATCGCGTAGGAACCGAAATCGAGAAAGTAGAGATAGGGCGACGGATTGGTCCGCCGCAGCGCGCGATAGAGCGAGAACGACGGCAGCTTGAAGTCAGCCTCGAAACGTTGCGACAGCACGACCTGAAAGATGTCGCCGGCGGCGATGTATTCCTTGGCGCGCAATACCTTCGTCTTGAACTCGTCAGGCGTCGTGTTCGAGGTGATGACGGCGTCGATGGCGCCGGCGTCGACCTCGGTCAGCGATTTGTCGAGCGGCCGGTCGAGACTGTCGACGACCGTCGAGAGCCGTTCGACCGCGCGCGCGAGCGCGGCCTTCGACGTGACGCCGCTCTCGGGCCGTACCGGCGTCACGATGGTGATCGTGTCTTTGACCGCGTCGAACACTACCACCAGCGTCGGCCGCACCATCACCGCATCGGGAATTCCGATCGCGTCGGGATTGGGCTTCGGCAGTTCTTCCATCTGCCGCACCATGTCGTAGCCGAGATAGCCGAACACGCCGGCTGACGGCGGCGGCAGTCCCTCGGGCAGCACAATCCGGCTTTCCTCAATCAGAGCGCGCAACGCGTCGAGCGGCGGTTGCGGGCAGGGCACAAAGGCATTGGCATCGGTGCGCGCGGTGCGGTTGATGTCCGCCTTGCCGTCACGTGAGCGCCAGACCACGTCGGGATCGAGGCCGATGATCGAGTGCCGCCCCCGCACTGCGCCGCCTTCGACCGACTCGAGCAGGAAGCTCATCGGCTTACCGCTGGCGATCTTCAGGAAGGCCGACACCGGCGTTTCAAGATCGGCAACCAGCGTCGTCCACACCACCTGCGCTTCGCCGCGTGCGTAACGGTCGGCGAAGTCCGTTTCGGACGGTTCGATCTGCATCGGTGCCGTGTTGGGTGTTAGTTGGTGGCGACGCCGGTCACCTGATTGAGGGCCTGCTCGTTGATGCGCACGCCGAGTTCCTTTTCGAGCCGCGCAACATACTGATTGACAAGGTCTTCGCTGTAGGCGCTCTCAAGCGCGGTCTCGATCGTGTCGGTTTGCGCCTCGGTTGCCTCCGGAACGGTCGCCTCGGTGACCGTGAACACCACGCGGGTGTCCGTCTTGTCGCCTTCGCTGGTGCCGGATTGCCCCTTCGGCGTGTTGAACACGGCCTCGACGACCTTGGCCGCGACACCGTCGGCCGCCTTGCCGCGCTGCATATCCTTGGCGGTGGCGGCCGTGAGACCGGCTTCGCTCGCGATCTGGGACAACGGCGTGCCGTTCTTGAGCTTCACCAGCATCTCCTCGGCTTTCGCCTTGAGTTTCTCGGCGACTTCGTTGGCGCGCCAGCGTTCTTCGACCTGGTTCTTGACCTCGTCGAGCGTGCGGTCGCGCGCAGGCGTCACGCCGGCGACGTCGTACCAGAGATAGCCGCCGCCCGGGATTTGCAGTGGGTCGTTCTCGACGCCGATCTCGGTGGCGAATACCGCGCGCACGAGATTGGGCCCTTGCGGCAAGTCCTTGATCGCTTCGCCCTTGGCGTCGTTGCCGGAGCGGTCGACCGCCTCGATGGTGGTGGCGGTCAGGTTGAGCTTGCGCGCGGCCTCGGCCAGCGTTGAGCCGGCGGCGCGTTCGTCCTCGATTTTGTTGCGCAGATCGCTGATCTGATTGCGCGCATTGTTCTCCGCGAGCCTGCGCTTGATGCTTTCGGCGACGCTCTCGTAAGTTTTTTGCTCAGCCGGTTCAATCTTGGTCACTTGCACCAGCACCTGACCGAAGCGGCCCTGCACGGGCGCGCTGACTTCGTCGACCTTCAGCGCGAAGGCCGCATCAGCGACCGCCGGATCAATCACGTTCTTCTTGGTCACGAAGCCGAGGTCAGTATCCGTGTCCTTCAGGGCGCGTTCCTTGGCGAGATCGGCGAAGCTCAGCCCGCCCTTGATGCGATCATATGCGGCGGTTGCGTCTTCCTTCTTTGGAAAAACGATTTGGCGCAACTGGCGGCGCTCCGGCGTGCCGTAGTCGTCCTTGTTGGCTTCGTAATACTTGCGGGCGTCCGCATCGGAGACGGTTTCCCAGCGCGCGACGTCCGCCGGAGTGAGCGACAACAACGTCACCTTGCGGGTTTCCGGCGCACGGAACAAAATCTTTCGGTCTTCGTAAAACTTTGTCAGCGCCTCGGGTGAGGGGGCGGCGATCTCACCAGCCTGCGCGGGCCCGAGCGTGATTGTGTCCGCGTTTCGCTTCTCGTTCTGGAAACGGAAGATGGCGTTGACGACGGTGTCCGGCACCGTCATTTCGCCGCTGATCGACAACGCGATCTGCCGGCGAATGGTCAGCTTGCGTTGCTCGTTGACGTAACTTGTTTCGTTGTATCCGGCCTGGCGGATCGTTTGCTCGAAACGGTTGCGGTCGAATTGTCCGTTGAGGCCGCGGAAATTCGGATCCTCGGTGATCTTGCGTACAACCTCCGCATCGGCAATGCCGAGCCCGAGCGAACGGGCGCGTTCATCGAGCGCGGTCTCGGCGACAAACTGGCCGACGAGCTGACGGTCGAGACCCAGCGCGCGTGCCTGTGCCGGCGTCACCGGACGACCGAGCCGGCGGCTCAGTTGTGTCATCCGCTCGGTGTAATAGACGCGAAACTGCTCGATGGTGACCTCGGTGCTGCCGATGGTCGCCACCGTCGAGCGGCCGAAGCCGCGGAAAATGTCGCCGATCCCCCACACCGCGAAGCTGATGACCAGCAGGCCCATGATAACGGTGAGCACGGCCCGGCCGAGCCAGCCGGTGGAGGCGTTTTTGATACCGCGAAGCATGGGTGAACGACGATCCTTGAATGGAAGGGAGATGGCATCCCGGTTTACGGCCGGGGCGGGCGCATCATAGGGACGGCGACTGCGCCTTGCAACTCGCGCGCCGTCATTAACATATTGTAATTGAACGCGGATCGGCCATTGCCGCAGGACTGGCGTGGCGCCTGAGCCTCTGATAGTCGCAATCAGCGCCGAGGGGAGAACATAAATGGCCGCATCGCTGCGACCGCTGGTGGCGGGCAACTGGAAGATGAATGGACTGCGCGCGTCGTCGGCCGAGCTCGGCAAGATCATCGCCGGTGCGAGTGCGGTGAGCGGCAAGACCGACCTCATGATCTGCCCGCCCGCGACGCTCATTTCGGATTTCGCGCATGCCGCCAAGGGCTCGCCGGTCTCAATCGGCGGACAGGATTGTCACGCGCAGGCCGCGGGTGCTTTCACCGGAGATGTCGCTGCCGAGATGCTGAAAGATGCCGGCGCGAGCGCGGTGATCGTCGGGCATTCCGAGCGGCGGACGCTGCACAAGGAGACGGATGCGGACGTCAACGCCAAGGCGATTGCGGCCTGGCGGGCGGGTCTCGTCGCGATCGTTTGCATTGGCGAGACGCGCGAAGAGCGCGAAGCGGGCCGTGCGCTCGCGGTGGTCGGTTCTCAGCTCAAGGGATCGCTGCCGGACGGCTGCACAGCCCGAACTCTGGTCGTTGCCTACGAGCCGGTCTGGGCGATCGGGACTGGCCTGACGCCGACGACGGCCGATGTTGCGCAGATCCATGCCAGCATTCGCAAGGCCTTGATCGCACGCTTCGCCAATGAGGGCGACGGCATCCGCATCCTCTATGGCGGATCGGTCAAGCCCTCGAATGCGCGCGAACTTCTTTCGGTGGCCGACGTCAACGGGGCACTGGTCGGCGGCGCAAGCCTGAAGGCGGACGACTTTCTCGGGATCGCCGCCGCTTACGCCTGAGCCTTGAGCGCCTCGAGCGTCATCACATTTGGACAGTAGGATTTCCACGCCGGGTCGCTGGAGTCGCGCGCCATGTCGTGCTCGCAGCGGCTGTGATCCGGACACATGCTGCACACGCGCTCGAGATCCTGCATCACCGCCGGAAGCGTACGCTGGACGGTGGCGCGGTCGAGCTTGAGCGCGGCCATTCGTTCGAACAGCAGCGCGGCGCCGTTGCGTCCCTTGGCGGATACGGCGTGAAGATCGTGAACCGAGACGCCAAGATCGTGGGCAATGGCGTCCAGCTCCTCGGATGGCAGTTCGTCCAGTTCGCGTCCGGCGGCCCGACGATCCTCGGCGCGTCTGATCCACCCGGCGAGCGCCGCCAATGCGGCCTGCACCCGCGGGTAAGCCTGCTTAGCCTGGGGCGTTTCGGTCATGGGGCTCTCCAATCTGCTGATTTGGCGGGTAAAATAAAGGTTCCCGGGGTACCGGGCCTTGACCCCGGTCAAATTCCGGCCCGGTGGAAATCGTCGGGCAGATCGTGTAGAGACCGCGGCGAATTCCTATATGTCGGTCAGCCGACGCCCGGGCGAGGGCCCCGGGGGGCCTGATTTGGATGAAAGACGCATGCAGCAAGTTCTGATCGTTATCCACCTGATGCTGGTGCTCGCCATGATCGGCGTGGTGCTGCTGCAACGCTCGGAAGGCGGTGGCCTCGGCATCGGCGGCGGTGGCGGTGGCGGCTTTATGTCGAGCCGCGGCACGGCAAACGTGCTGACGCGCGCGACCGCGATCCTTGCCGCGTTGTTCTTCGTCAGCAGCCTGATGCTGTCCATCCTTGCCGGCATGGGCCGCAAGCCGACCACGATCATCCCTGGGACCGTGCCCGGATCGGCGCCCACGGCGCCGGTCTCTCCGCTTGGCGGCGGAACCGGCGGCGGCGTGCTCGACCAGTTGCGCCAGCAAAGCGCGCCGCCTGCGCCCTCCGGGCCGCAGGTGCCGCAGTCGCAGTAGCCAAGTCAGCGAAGGGCCGGAACTCCGGCCCTTCGGCTTTTTGGGAGTGTCGAACGAAATGCGCGGCGTAAAAATCCTCGTGGGAAAAATTCGTTCATCCACGAAAAAGATTGAATGCCGTAGCTCCATGCGCGATGCGTGTGGACAGGCGATCAGCCCTGCGTTTTTCGCGCTCGTCGAATCGAACCGAGGAGGCTAAAGCTCGAGTCCCATGGCGCGGTATATTTTCATCACCGGCGGCGTGGTTTCCTCACTCGGCAAGGGTCTAGCGTCGGCGGCGCTCGGCGCGGTGTTGCAGGCGCGCGGCTACAAGGTCCGACTGCGCAAGCTCGATCCCTATCTCAACGTCGATCCCGGCACGATGTCGCCGTACCAGCACGGTGAGGTCTTCGTCACCGACGACGGCGCGGAAACCGATCTCGATCTCGGACATTACGAGCGGTTCACCGGCCGGCCGGCGACGCGGCAGGACAACATCACCACCGGCCGCATCTACCAGGAAATTCTCACCAAGGAACGGCGTGGCGACTATCTCGGCGCCACCATCCAGGTCATCCCGCACGTCACCAACGCCATCAAGGATTTCATCCGCGACGGCAATGACGGCTACGACTTCGTGCTGTGCGAGATCGGCGGCACCGTCGGCGACATCGAGGGCCTGCCGTTCTTCGAAGCGATCCGGCAGATGGGCAACGAACTGCCGCGTCATCATGCGATCTATATCCATCTCACTCTGCTGCCGTTTATCTCGGGCGCAGGCGAACTGAAGACGAAGCCGACGCAGCACTCGGTCAAGGAACTGCGCTCGATCGGCATCCAGCCCGATATCCTGTTATGCCGCACCGACCGCCCGATTCCCGAAGGCGAGAAGCGCAAGCTCGCGCTGTTCTGCAATGTGCGGGAAAGCGCGGTCATCGAGGCCCGCGATGCCGACAACATCTACGCCGTGCCGGAAGCCTATTCGGAAGCCGGGCTCGATCGCGAGGTGCTGCTGGCGTTCGGTCTCGACCCGTCCGCCGCGCCGGACGTCGCGCGCTGGCGTCTGATCAACGAGCGTGTCCGCAATCCGGAAGGGCAGGTGACGATCGCGATCGTCGGCAAATACACAGGGATGAAGGACGCCTACAAATCATTGATCGAGGCGCTCTCGCATGGCGGTATCGCCAACAAGGTGAAGGTCAATCTCGACTGGATCGAATCCGAAGTGTTCGAGAATGAAGACCCGACACCGTTCCTTGAACACGTCGACGGAATACTGGTGCCCGGTGGCTTCGGACAGCGCGGCGCCGAAGGCAAAATCCGCGCGGCGCAGTTCGCACGCGAACGGCATGTGCCTTACTTCGGAATCTGCTTTGGAATGCAGATGGCGGTCGTCGAGGCCGCACGAAATCTCTGCGGCATCGAGCAGGCCAATTCCACGGAGTTCGGTCCGACACCGGAACCGATCGTCGGCCTGATGACCGAGTGGCTCAAGGGAAATGAACTTCAGAAGCGCGGGGCGGGCGGCGATCTCGGCGGCACCATGCGGCTGGGCGCTTTTCCCGCGGTACTGACGCGAGGCAGTCGTGTCGCTGACATCTATGGAGCGACCGACATTTCCGAGCGCCACCGCCATCGCTATGAAGTGAATACGACCTATAAGGGCCGGCTCGAGCAGCGCGGCATGCGCTTCTCGGGCATGTCGCCGGACGGGGTATTACCCGAAATTATCGAGTATGAAGATCACCCGTGGTTCATCGGCGTGCAGTTTCATCCTGAGCTGAAATCACGGCCGTTCGAACCGCATCCATTGTTCGCGTCTTTTATCGGCGCGGCTGTCGAGCAAAGCCGGCTGGTCTAACCAGGCGATTTTAGTCAATTCCGGATTGATGCCTGCGACGTCATTGCCTAAAGATCGAACGATGGCCCGGGGTCTCGATCACATCGTCCATGCCGTCCGCGATCTCGACGCGGCAGCCGATCTCTATCACCGGCTTGGATTCACCGTCGGCGCGCGCAACCGTCATCCCTGGGGCACGCACAACCATATTGTGCAGATGCCGGGATTCTTCATCGAGGTGCTGACGCTCGGCGAGCCGGACAAGCTCGGCGATGACGGCTTCTCTCGGCTATTCGGCGCATTCAACCGCGACTTCCTGGCGCGCGGCGAAGGATTCTCGCTGCTGATCCTCGAAACCGACGACGCGAAGGCCAACGAAGCGGCGTTCCGCGAGGCGGGCATCGCGCAGTCCGAACTGATGCGTTTCGAGCGCGAGGGAACGCGGCCGGACGGCTCGACAGTCAAGGTCGCGTTTTCGCTTGTCTTTGCAACGAACCGGTACGCGCCGGATAATCATTTCTGCGTCTGCCAGCAGCACTATCCCGAGAATTTCTGGAATCCCGCCTTCCAGAAACACAAAAACGGAACGCGAGGCGTCGCCGGGGTCGTCATGACCTCTCAGCAGCCTGACGATCACATCCGGTTCATGTCGGCCTATACCGGCCTCGCCGATGTCCGGAGTAATTCTTCGGGCCTCGTGGCAGATACCCCGCGCGGACGCATCAGCGTCACCACGCCGTCGGCCTATCGCGATACGTTCGGCATAATGGCACCGCCGATTGCCCATGGCGGACGGCTCGCCGCGCTGCGGCTTTCGGTCGACGATATCGCGGCGACCCGCGCTACCATTGCCGCCGGAGGGGTCACGTTTACGACCGGTCCCGACCGCGTCATCGTCACGCCGGATGCCGGCATGGGCGCGGCCATTATTTTCGAGCAGTCGAAGCCGTAACGGCGCAGTCATACCGGCCTTTCCGTTTAGACCGTTGACCGACTTCGCGTCCGGCCGCATGGTCCGCGCCAAGGGACGATATTTGTGACCGAAACCGCCAAAGCCAGTTCGATTGTCGCCGTCGGCCAGGTCCGGTTCGGCAACACGCTGCCGCTCGCTCTCATTGCCGGTCCCTGTGTGCTCGAAAGCCGGGCGCATGCGCTGGAGATGGCGTCCGCGCTGAAAGAGATGTCGGCACGCCTCAAGATCGGGCTTGTCTACAAGACCTCGTTCGACAAGGCGAACCGTACCAGCGCGTCCGGCGCGCGCGGCATCGGTCTCGATGCGGCGTTGCCGATTTTTTCGGAGATCCGCGACAAGCTCGGAGTGCCGGTGCTCACCGACGTTCATGAGGCCGAGCAGTGTGCCCGCGTCGCGCAGGCCGCCGATATTCTGCAAATTCCGGCTTTTCTCTGCCGGCAAACCGATCTTCTGATCGCCGCGGCAAAGACCGGCCGTGTCGTCAACGTCAAGAAGGGACAGTTTCTCGCACCCTGGGACATGGTCAATGTCGTCACCAAGATCACCGGTGCCGGCAACAAGGATGTATTGGTGACCGAGCGCGGCGTTTCGTTCGGCTACAACACGCTCGTCTCCGACATGCGGGCGCTGCCGATCCTCGCGCGCACCACCGGCGCGCCGGTGGTCTTCGACGCCACCCATTCGGTGCAGCAGCCGGGCGGCAAGGGCACATCGTCGGGCGGCGAGCGCGAATTCGTTCCGGTGCTGGCCCGCGCTGCGGTCGCCGTCGGCGTTGCCGGCGTCTTCATCGAGACACACCAGGACCCGGAAAAAGCGCCGTCCGACGGACCGAACATGCTGCCGCTGAAGGCTATGGAGCCTTTGTTGGTGGAACTGATCGCGTTCGACCGGTTGGCCAAAACATCTTTGGCCAAGAGCTGAGGTCCGCCTCGGCGCCTCCATGAACCCGCTGACCGCCCTTGCCATCGTTTCCTTTTCGGGCGCGCTGTTCATGCGTTCGCTCGATCCGATCATTCCGGACATCGCGCAGGCGTTGCATGTTCTGCCGTCGACCGCGGCGTTGCTGTCGACCGCTTTCGCGGTTCCTTACGCTTTAAACCAGCCGCTGCTCGGCGCGCTCGCCGACATGTTCAACAAGCCGCGGCTGATGCTCGGCTGTCTCGCGCTGTTGGCGGCGGCGACGCTGGCCGGTTCGGTGGTCGACAATTTCGAGTTCCTGATGGTGTCGCGTATCATTGCCGGCGTCGGCGCGGGCGGCCTCATTCCGATCGCTTTCGCCATCGTCGGCGACCTCGTCCCGATTCAGGAACGCCAGGTTGCGATGGGGCGCCTGTTGTTCGCCATCATGTCGGGCAATCTGCTCGGCGCGCTGGCGGCGGGCGTCATCACCGATCTGTTCGGCTGGCGTATGGTGCTGGTGGCGCTGGCCGCGCTCGGGTTCATTACTCTTGTTGTCGCCTATATCGGCCTGCGCGACGTCGGTACCAAGGGCGGGCGGTTCGACCTGTCGCAGACCTGGCCGAACTATCGTTCGATCTTCGCCAATCCGCTTGCCAAGTTCTGCTTCATCACCGTCTTTATTGAGGCGCTGTTCATGTACGGGTTGTTTCCGCATATGGCGTCGCTGTTGCAGGCGGCCGGCGAAACGCGCGCCTCGATCGCCGGCCTGGTCATCGCGGGCTTCGGCATTGGCGGTGCGGTCTATGGGTTGCGCGTCGCCTGGTTGCTCGACCGCTTCGGCGAGCGCGGCATGATGTGGGTCGGCGGGTTCGCGATGGGCGGCTGCATCGCCTTCGTCGCGCTGCAGGCGCCGTGGCCGGTACAGTTCCTCGATTTTTTCGTGCTTGGCCTCGGCTTCTACATGATGCACGGCGTGGTGCAGATCTACGCCAGCGAGTTGTCGGCGACGGCGCGCGGCTCGGCGATGGCGCTGCATTCCTGCTTCTTCTTTCTCGGGCAGGCGATCGGGCCGGTCTATTACAAATACGGCTTTGCGCATGTCGGCGTCACGCCGATCTTGCTGTTCTCCGGTATCGTGCTGGTGGTGACGGCCTTCGTTTGCGGCCGCTACTTGCGGCGCACGTCGATGATCTAGCCGCGGCCGCGATAGGGAGCGACCCCCTGGTCCGGCAACCAGACGCCGGCGGGCGCTTTGCCGGTCTGCCAGAACACGTCGATCGGCATGCCGCCGCGCGGATACCAGTAGCCGCCGACGCGCAGGAATTTCGGTTTCAAGAGCGTGACGAGCGTTTTGCCGATCTTGACCGTGCAGTCTTCGTGAAAGGCACCGTGATTGCGGAAGCTCGCAAGATAGAGCTTCAGCGACTTCGACTCGACCAGCCATTGCCCCGGCACGTAATCGATCACTAGATGCGCGAAATCGGGCTGCCCGGTGATGGGGCAAAGCGCGGTGAACTCCGGCGCCGTGAAGCGGGCAACATAATTGGTGCCGCGATGCGGGTTAGGGACGCGGTCGAGCCGCGCCTGGTCAGGCGAGGCGGGAAGCCGCACGGGTTTACCAAGCTGAAGGGACTTTTTGGCCATGCGGCGCGGACCATAGCCGATTAACTGGCATCGGGCATCCCTTGCTTGATCCTCTTTGCGTCTTATGCGCCATCCTGTAGAAGCGGCGCATCCGAACGCCTCCGGGAGCCCTCATGACCGCCATCGCCGATGTGATCGCCCGCGAAATTCTCGACAGCCGCGGCAACCCGACCGTCGAAGTCGATGTGCTCTTAGAGGATGGTTCGCTCGGCCGCGCCGCGGTGCCCTCCGGCGCCTCGACCGGCGCACATGAGGCAGTCGAGCTGCGCGACGGCGACAAGGCCCGCTATCTGGGCAAGGGCGTGCGCAAGGCGGTCGGCGGCGTCAACGGTGAAATTTTCGATGCCATCGGCGGCATGGACGCCGAGGCGCAGGCGCAGATCGACGAGACGCTGATCGCGCTCGACGGCACGCCGAACAAGGCGCGGCTCGGCGCCAACGCCATCCTTGGCGTCTCGCTCGCGGTCGCCAAGGCGGCCGCCATCTCGCGCGGCCTGCCGCTCTACCGTTATGTCGGCGGCGCCGCCGCACGCGTGCTGCCGGTTCCGATGATGAACATCGTCAATGGCGGCGCGCATGCCGACAACCCGATCGACTTCCAGGAATTCATGATCATGCCGGTCGGCGCGCCGAGTTTCTGCGAAGGCCTGCGCATGGGCGTCGAAGTCTTCCACACGCTGAAGAAGGCGCTGCACGACGCCGGGCACAATACCAATGTTGGCGACGAGGGTGGCTTCGCACCGAATCTGAAGTCCGCCGAGGAAGCGCTCGACTATGTAATGAAGGCGATCGAGAAGGCCGGCTATAAGCCGGGTACCGATGTCGCGATCGCGCTCGATCCGGCATCGACCGAATTCTTCAAGAATGGCAAGTATGTCTATGAAGGCGAGGGCAAGACCCGCTCCATCAAGGAACAGGCCCAGTATCTCGCCGAACTGGTGTCGCGCTATCCGATCGTGTCGATCGAGGACGGTCTGGCTGAAGACGATTTCGAAGGCTGGAAGCAGGCGACCGATCTGATCGGCGACAAATGCCAGCTTGTCGGGGACGATCTGTTCGTCACCAATGTCAGTCGGCTCGCCGACGGCATCAAGCGCGGGCTCGGCAATTCCATTCTCATCAAGGTCAACCAGATCGGCACGCTGACGGAGACCCTCGCCGCCGTCGAGATGGCGCACAAGGCCGGCTATACCGCGGTGATGTCGCACCGCTCCGGCGAGACCGAGGACTCAACCATCGCCGATCTCGCGGTCGCCACCAATTGCGGACAGATCAAGACCGGATCACTTGCGCGCTCCGACCGTACCGCCAAATACAACCAGCTCCTGCGCATCGAGGAAGACCTCGGCAAAGAGGCGCGCTACGCCGGCAAATCAGCGCTGAAGGTTTATCGCTGACGCGATCAATTCATTAAATCGAATTTAACGCGCCGCGCTGCATGCTTGCGGCATGGTCACTCACCGGCGGCGGCGTACGATCCTCACGGCCCTGGCGCTCTATACACTGGCGGCGTTCTTCGTCGGCTATTTTGGCGTCAACGCCTTTACCGGCAGTCGCGGACTGCATGCCCAGCACAAGATCGAGCAACAGGTTGAGACGATGACCGAAGAGCTCGTCCGCCTCAGGACGGAACGGCAATACTGGCAGAAACGGGTGGCGCTCCTGCGCACGAGCCAGATCGACCCCGACATGCTCGACGAACGCGCCCGCGCCATGTTGCATTTTGCCGATCCGCGTGACGTCGTGATGTGGCGGCGCTGACGACGCTGCACTGCGGTCGCCGCGGCTCGCGGTCCACACGGACGACATTTTCGATCAATAAAAACCTCTGGCCGGACAAATTCTTGCGGCCCTGTGCATCGCGGCGCAGGTCCGTTTGAACTTTCTTGCCTTATCAAAGTGAGATATGGGATTCATCACGTGAGCCGTTTAGTCAGGGAGCGCCATGACAACGCCCAAGAAAAAAGCCGGGGACACGCCGGCCGGGCCGGGGGGAAATACCGGACAGGCTCCGGACTTCACCAAGGAGCAGGATCTCGCCGCCTATCGCGACATGCTGGTCATCCGCCGCTTCGAAGAGAAGGCCGGGCAGATGTACGGCATGGGGCTGATCGGCGGCTTCTGCCATCTCTATATCGGCCAGGAAGCCGTCGTCGTCGGCATGCAGATGGCGTTGCAGGACGGCGATCAGGTCATCACCGGTTATCGTGACCACGGCCACATGCTGGCCTGCGGCATGGACGCCAAGGGCGTGATGGCGGAACTGACCGGACGCCGTGGCGGCTACTCCAAGGGCAAGGGTGGCTCGATGCACATGTTCTCCGTGGAAAAGAATTTCTACGGCGGCCACGGCATCGTCGGCGCGCAGGTGCCGCTCGGCACCGGGCTTGCCTTCGCCAACCGCTATCGCGGCAACGACAATGTCAGCGTCACTTACTTTGGCGACGGCGCGGCGAACCAGGGCCAGGTCTACGAGAGCTTCAACATGGCGGAGCTGTGGAAGCTCCCCGTCATCTACGTGATCGAGAACAATCGCTATGCGATGGGGACCTCGATCGACCGCGCTTCCGCGCAGACCGATCTGTCGAAGCGCGGCCTGTCATTCAATATTCCGGGCGAACAGGTCGACGGCATGGACGTGCGCGCGGTCAAGGCCGCCGGCGACAAGGCTGCTGCGTGGTGCCGCGACGGCAACGGTCCCTACATTCTCGAAATGCTGACCTACCGCTATCGCGGCCATTCGATGTCGGACCCGGCGAAGTACCGCACCCGCGAGGAAGTCGAGGAGGTGCGTTCGCATCACGATCCGATCGACATGGTGCGCCAGCGCATCCTCGAGAAGAAATGGGCGAAGGAAGACGAGCTCAAAAAGATCGATGCCGAGGTTCGCGACATCGTCAATGCGGCATCGGAGTTCGCGACCAACGATCCCGAGCCCGACGTGTCCGAACTCTACACCGACGTTTACCGCTAGGCGCGCAGGCACAGTCATGCCAACAGAAGTTCTCATGCCGGCGCTGTCGCCCACGATGGAAAAGGGCAATCTCGCCAAGTGGCACAAGAAGGAAGGCGATACGGTCAAATCCGGCGACGTCATCGCCGAGATCGAGACCGACAAGGCCACGATGGAATTCGAGGCGACCGAGGAAGGCACGCTCGGCAAGATTCTGGTTCCCGAAGGCACCGAAGACGTTGCGGTCAATACGCCGATTGCCGTCATTCTTGCTGATGGCGAAGACAAAACCGCGATTGCCGCAGCACCCGTAGCCGCCAAAGCCGCCGCCGCGCCCGCAAAATCCGCACCTGCATCCCATGCCGCCGCACCCCAGCCGGCGGCATCGGTGTCTTCGCAGGCACCCGCTGCGCCCGTGTCGCAGGCGGCAAGCGATCCGGACGTTCCGGAAGGCACCGAGATGGTCACCATGACCATGCGCGAAGCCTTGCGCGATGCGATGGCCGAGGAGATGCGCCGCGACAAGGATGTGTTCGTGATGGGCGAGGAGGTTGCCGAGTATCAGGGCGCCTACAAGGTGACGCAAGGGCTGTTGCAGGAGTTCGGACCCAAGCGTGTGATCGATACGCCGATCACCGAACATGGCTTTGCGGGATTGGGCGTCGGCGCAGCGCTGGCCGGTTTGAAGCCGATCGTCGAGTTCATGACCTTCAACTTCGCCATGCAGGCGATCGACCAGATCATCAACTCCGCGGCGAAGACACTCTATATGTCCGGCGGACAGATGGGTTGCTCGATTGTCTTCCGCGGACCGAATGGCGCGGCGGCGCGCGTTGCTGCCCAGCACAGCCAGGACTACTCGGCCTGGTATTCGCACATTCCGGGTCTCAAGGTCGTTGCGCCGTCGAATCCCGCCGACGCCAAGGGTTTGCTCAAGGCCGCGATCCGCGATCCCAATCCGGTGATCTTCCTCGAAAACGAAATCCTCTACGGCCAGTCCGGCCCGGTGCCCAAGCTCGACGACCATGCGCTGCCGATCGGCAAGGCGCGGATCGCACGCGCCGGCTCGCATGTCACCATCGTTGCCTGGTCGATCGGCATGACCTACGTGCTGAAAGCGGCCGAGCAGTTGGCCGGCGAGGGTATCGAGGCCGAGGTCATCGACCTGCGCACGCTGCGGCCGATGGATACCGGAACGATCATCGAATCCGTGAAGAAGACAGGGCGGCTGGTGACGGTCGAGGAAGGCTGGAAACAGTCCGGCGTCGGCGCCGAGATCGCCGCCTGCGTGATGGAACAGGCATTCGATTATCTCGATGCGCCGGTCGCGCGGGTGTCGGGCAAGGATGTGCCGATGCCGTACGCCGCCAATCTGGAAAAGCTTGCGCTGCCCTCCGTCGTCGAAGTGGTCGAGGCGGCGAAAGCCGTCAGCTACCGGTAACGCGCGATGGCCACCAACATTCTCATGCCAGCGTTGTCGCCCACCATGGAGAAGGGCAATCTCGCGCGCTGGCTGAAGAAAGAAGGCGACACGGTCAAGTCCGGCGACGTGATCGCCGAGATCGAGACCGACAAGGCTACGATGGAATTCGAGGCCGTCGACGAGGGCGTGCTGGCGAAGATCGTCGTGCCGGAAGGCACCGAAGACGTTGCCGTCAATGCGGTCATCGCCGTGCTCGCGGCCGAGGGCGAGGATGTGAAGAAGGCCGCCGCGATTGGGGCCAGTGCCCCGGCGGCGGCTCCCAAGGCCGAAGCACCAAAATCCGAAGCGCCAAAACCGCAACCGTCCGCGCCGGCGAAACCGGCCGCAGCTCCCGCGGCTCCGGCCAAACCGGCGCCGCAAGCGGCCCCGTCGGCACCATCGGGCGGCCGCGTGTTCGCATCTCCGCTTGCGCGTCGGCTGGCAAAAGACGCCGGCATCGATGTGTCGCGTGTGCAGGGTTCCGGCCCGCATGGCCGCGTGATCGCCCGCGATGTCGACGCGGCGAAGTCCGGCAAGGGGCTGCGTGCTCCGACGGCTACACTTGGCGCCGCTCCGTCCATTGCCCCATCCATGTCCGACAAGCAGATCCTCGGGCTTTACGAAGAGGGCTCTTACGAGCTCGTGCCGCTCGACGGCATGCGCCGCACCATTGCACAACGTCTCACAGCCTCGACGCAGAGCATCCCGCATTTTTATCTGACGATGGATTGCGACATCGGCAAGCTGCTCGTGGCGCGCGAGGAGATCAACGCCGCCGCGCCCAAGGACAAGGATGGCAAGCCGGCCTACAAGCTGTCGGTCAACGATTTCGTCATCAAGGCGCTGGCGCTCGCGCTCCAGCGTATCCCGAATGCGAATGTAAGCTGGTCGGAGGCGGGGCTGCTCAAACACAAGCATTCCGATATCAGTGTTGCCGTTGCGCTGCCCGGCGGCCTCATCACGCCGATCATCCGCAAGGCCGAGACCAAGTCGCTGTCGGCGATCTCCAACGAGATGAAGGAGCTCGCGGCCCGCGCCCGCGCCGGCAAGCTCAAGCCGGTCGAGTACCAGGGCGGCACCTCGTCGGTGTCGAACCTCGGCATGTACGGCATCAAGGACTTCACCGCCGTCATCAACCCGCCGCAGTCGACCATTCTTGCGGTCGGAACCGGCGAGGAGCGGGCGGTCGCCCGCAACGGCAAGCTCGAAGTCGCCCACATCATGAGCGTGACCATGTCCTGCGATCACCGCTCGGTCGATGGCGCCTTGGGCGCGGAGTTAATCGGCGCATTCAAACGGCTCATCGAAAATCCGGTGATGATGGTGGTATAACAGCCACCATGCGTCATTGGCCCTGGATCACTCTCTTCATCGCGGCGGGCCTCGCCTTGAGTTCGCCGGGCCAGAGTCTGATCTATGGGGCATTCTTCACGGGCGAGCAGTTGTCCCGCAACATCGCTCAGCCCCTCATGTTCGGCGCCATCGCCATTCTCGTGGTTCTGGCGATCGCCGAATGGCTGGTAAGGCGCTGGCTGCACCGGCGTAAAGCGGAGACCTGAGTTGGCTGACACCTCCTTCGACATCATCATCATCGGCTCCGGCCCCGGCGGCTACGTCACCGCGATCCGCGCCGCGCAGCTTGGCTTCAAGACTGCGGTGATCGAACGCGACTTCCTCGGCGGCATCTGCTCGAACTGGGGTTGCATCCCGACCAAGGCGCTGCTGCGCTCGGCGGAAATCTTCCACTACATGCAACACGCCAAGGATTACGGGTTGTCGGCGGACAATGTCTCGTTCGATCCCGCCGCCGTCGTCAAGCGCTCGCGCGGCGTCGCCGGCCGCATGAACAACGGTGTCGGCTTCCTGCTGAAGAAGAACAAGGTCACGGTGATCTGGGGCGAGGCGACTATCGACGCCCCCGGCAAGGTGACGGTGAAAGCCTCGAAGACCGAAGCGCCGAAGGGCGCCGCCGGTCCGGGCGCATATCAGGCCAAGCACATCATCGTCGCGACCGGTGCGCGACCACGCGTGCTACCGGGTCTCGAACCCGACAAGAAGCTGGTGTGGACTTATTTCGAGGCAATGAACCCCGACAAGATGCCGAAGTCGCTCTTGGTCGTCGGTTCTGGCGCGATCGGGATCGAGTTCGCGAGCTTCTACCGCACCATGGGCGCGGAAGTGACTGTCGTTGAAGTGCTGCCGCAGATTCTCCCCGTCGAGGATACCGAGATCGCGGCGTTTGCCCGGAAGCAATTCGAGAAGCAGGGCATCAAGATTCACAGCAATGCCAAGGTGACGAAACTCGACAAGAAGGGCGACAGCGTCACCGCCACCATCGAGGCCGATGGCAAGACGCAGCAGATGACGGTCGACCGCGTCATCAGCGCCGTCGGCGTCGTCGGCAATGTCGAGAACCTCGGCCTCGAAAAGCTCGGTGTCAAAACCGACCGCGGCACCATCGTGATCGACGGGCTCTGCAAGACCAACGTGCCCGGCATCTACGCGATCGGCGACGTCGCCGGCCCGCCGATGCTCGCGCACAAGGCCGAACACGAAGGCGTCATCTGCGTCGAGGCGATCAAGGGCTTGCACCCACATCCGATGGACAAGAGCCTCATTCCCGGCTGTACCTATTGCCATCCGCAGGTCGCCTCGGTCGGCCTCACCGAGGCCAAAGCGAAAGAGCAGAAGCGCGACGTGCGTGTCGGCCGCTTCCCCTTCATCGGCAACGGCAAGGCGATCGCGCTCGGCGAGGATCAGGGCATGGTGAAAGTGATCTTCGACAAGAGGACCGGCCAGTTGCTCGGCGCGCACCTCGTCGGCGCCGAAGTCACCGAACTGATTCAGGGCTTCGTGGTGGCGATGAATCTCGAGACCACCGAAGAAGAGCTGATGCACACCATCTTCCCACATCCGACCATCTCGGAAACGATGAAGGAGGCCGTGCTCGACGCCTATGGCCGCGTCCTCAATATGTGAGCTCGGTTTGACGGCCGCTTCTCAGGCATAGCCACAAATTTATTGGCGCCCGGTCGCCCGCGCGGCTAGAAGGCTGCGCGCTGACAATCGGGGGATCGTCATGAAAGCGGAAGAAGCCTCGGAATTGATGGATCAGGATGCCGGCCGCGACCGGTTCAAGACGCGGGCTGCGGTCGCTATCGCGTTTCTGGCGATGATGCTTGCGATCACCGGGCTCGGCGGCAACAACGCGACCAAGGAAGCGCTCAACGAGAACATCCTCGCCTCGAACGCTTTCAATTTCTTCCAGGCCAAGAACATGCGGCAGACGAGCTACGCGCTCGCCGCCAACGAGCTTGAAGTCATGCTCACCGCCAATCCGTCACTGCCCGACAACGCGAAGGCCGCTGTCACCAAGCGCATCGACGATTATCGCAAGACGGTGGCGCGCTACGACTCGGAACCCGAAACCGGCGAAGGCAAGAAAGAGCTGCTGGCGAAGGCTCGCGACCATCAGACCAAACGCGATCACGCACTCAAGCAGGATCCGTATTTCGACTACGCCGAGGCGTTGTTGCAGATCGCGATTGTCCTTATTTCGGTCGCCATCGTCGCCGAACAGATTTGGCTCGCCTTCATCGGCGGCGGTCTCGGATTGATTGGAAGCCTTCTGATGCTGAACGGCTTTCTGTTATGGTTCGAAATTCCGGGTCTCTCCTAGACCATCGCCTGGGACATTGAGGTCGCGCGCAGGGAGTGGCGGATGGGCATATTGGCGTGGATCGTGATCGGCCTGATCGCCGGCTTTCTGGCCACCCGGATTACCGGTGCGCGCGGCGGCCTGTTCCGCAACATCGCGATCGGCCTTGTCGGCGCGATTCTCGGCGGCTTTCTTGCAACCAAGCTGGGCTTGCAAGTTGTGCCGGACTTCTGGGGTCAGCTCGTCACCGCCACCGTCGGCGCGGTGATCTTCCTGTTCGTCTGGCAGGCGATCCGGCGGGCCTGATATGACGGGCCTTCACGGCTCATTGGAGGGCTCCTGCCTTGCGGGTCGCTGCGCGGCCCCGTAAGTAGGGGCTATGGCTGTCGTTCTCGACCTCGTGAATAATCCGCGCCCGCGCCATCCGGAAAAGGCGCATCGGCCGGATTCGGCCATTCAGAAGAAGCCCGACTGGATTCGTGTGAAGGCGCCGGTCTCGCCCGGCTATGCCGCGACGCGCGACATCGTGCGCTCCAACAAGCTCGTCACCGTATGCGAGGAGGCCGGCTGCCCGAACATCGGCGAGTGCTGGGAGAAGAAGCACGCGACCTTTATGATCATGGGCGACACCTGCACGCGCGCCTGCGCGTTCTGCAACGTCAAGACCGGCTTGCCTGGTGCGCTCGACACCCAGGAACCGCAGCATGTCGCCGAGGCGACCGCGAAGCTCGGCCTTGCCCACGTCGTCGTCACTTCGGTCGACCGCGACGATCTCACCGACGGCGGCGCGCAGCATTTCGCCGACACCATCCGCGCGATCCGCGCCGCCTGTCCAGCCACCACCATCGAAGTGCTGACGCCGGACTTCCTGCGCAAGGACGGCGCACTTGAAATCGTCGTCGCGGCGCGGCCCGACGTCTTCAATCATAATCTCGAGACCGTGCCGTCGCGCTATCTCACCGTGCGGCCCGGCGCGCGCTATTTCCATTCGTTGCGGCTGTTGCAGCGGGTCAAAGAAGTCGACCCGCGCATGTTCACCAAGTCCGGCATTATGGTCGGGCTTGGCGAAGAGCGGAACGAGGTTCTTCAACTGATGGACGATTTGCGTTCGGCCAATGTCGATTTCCTCACTATCGGCCAGTATCTCCAGCCGACCCGCAAGCATCATGAGGTTGTGCGTTTTATAACGCCGGACGAATTCAAGTCTTACGAGACTGTCGCCTATGCCAAGGGCTTCCTGATGGTATCGGCCTCGCCGCTGACGCGCTCCTCGCATCATGCCGGCGAAGACTTCGCCCGGCTCAAGGCCGCGCGCGAGGCGCGGCGCTGATTCTTGTATGCCCTCTTTCTCGACAAGGCGCCGCGTCAAACATGCCGCGGCCGACATGTTCGATCTCGTCGCCGATGTCGAAAAATATCCGGCCTTCGTCCCGCTCTGTGCTGCATTGAAAGTCCGCAGCCGCTCGCGCAAAGGCGAGGGCGTTGAGGCGCTCGTTGCCGACATGACGGTCGCCTACAAGATGGTGCGCGAAACCTTCACCAGCCGCGTCACGCTCGATCGGCCGAAGCTCACCATCCTGGTCGAGTATCTCGATGGTCCGTTCCGTCGCATGGAAAATCGCTGGACGTTTCGGCCGGCCGGCGAAGCCGCCTGCGATGTCGAGTTCTTCATCGACTACGAGTTCAGAAGCCGCATCCTCGCGATGCTGATGGGCGCGATGTTCGATGCCGCGTTCCGCAAGTTCGCCGCCGCCTTCGAGCAACGCGCCGATGCGGTCTATGGCGGCAGACGCGCCTAGCTTTTTTCTGCGAGCGCCAGCAGCATCGATAGCGCCTGCAGTACCGAGGCGTCGCGGACCTTGCCGCGACCGACATTGCCATAGCGCTTTTCGGCATGAACCAATGCACCGGCGCGCGACGCTGCCGCAAAATGCACAAGGCCAATGGGTTTTGCCGCCGATCCGCCGCCCGGCCCGGCAATTCCGGTGATCGCGACTGCAAGATCGGTATCGGCCCGGCCTAGCGCGCCGCGCGCCATCGCTTCGGCGGTCTCGCGGCTCACCGCGCCGTAGGTGTCGAGAATGTCGCGCGGCACGCCAAGCACATCGTGTTTCGCCGTGTTCGAATAGGTCACATAACCGCGGTCTACGACGTCCGAGGAGCCGGCGATCGCGGTCAGCGCACCGGCGACCAGACCACCGGTACAGGATTCTGCAGTAACGATAGTGCGACCGCGGGCGCGGCATGCGTCCAGCACGCGCACGGCAAGTGACTCAATGTCGTCAACGCTCATGACGTTTCCCACGGTAGCCGCACGGTGACGGTCGCAAAGGCCGCAATGCCTTCGCCGCGCCCTGTGAAGCCCATTTTCTCGCTTGTCGTCGCTTTGATGCCGACACGTGAGGCGTCGATCCCGGTCAACGCAGCGATATTGACGCGCATGGCGTCGCGGTGCGGGCCGATCCGTGGCGCCTCGCAGACAATGTTGACGTCGATATGAGCGACGATGCCGCCGCGCGCCTTGAGCCGCTCCATCGCGAAGACGACGAACCGGTCGGAGGATGCGCCGCGCCATTGCGGGTCGCTCGGCGGAAAATGCACGCCGATGTCGCCGTCGGCCAGCGCGCCGAGGATCGCATCGACGATTGCGTGCAGCACAACGTCGGCGTCGGAATGACCCGACAATGCTTGCGAGTGCGCGATGCGGACGCCGCCCAGCGTGACGTGATCGCCGGGTGCGAAGGCGTGGACGTCGACGCCGCTGCCGATCCGCACATCGCCCAGCGCCGCCATACGGATGGCTTCGGCGCGGACGAAGTCGTCTTCGCTGGTGATCTTGATATTGCCGGCTTCGCCTTCGAAGGTGGTTACCGCATGACCGGCCCACTCCATCAGGGCGGCGTCGTCAGAAAAATCGTCACGTCCGGCATCGGCGGCTCGGCGGTGCGCGGCGAGAAGCGCTTCGAAGGTGAAGGCTTGCGGTGTTTGCACGAGCCGCAAAGTGTCGCGGGCGCGGGTCCCGACGACGCGGCCGGCGTCATCGACCTCTTTTACGGTATCGGTCACGGCCAGCGCGGGGACCGCAGCGCCGGATTGCGTTGCGGCGGCGACGGCGCGCGAGATCAAGGCCGGCGACGCGAAAGGCCGCGCGGCATCATGAACAAGAACGAGAGCGGGGCGCACGGCCGCCAGCGCTTCAAGCCCGGCGAGAACCGACGCTTGCCGTGTTGCGCCGCCATGCACCGGAGGCAGCACGGCGGGCCCAAGGGGAAGGCGGGCGAAAAGCGCGATGTCGTCGCGATGAATGACCGGCTGGATCGCGTTGATTTCGCCGTGCCGAGCGAGAGCTGACAGACTCGCCTGCAGAACGGGCTGCCCGGCAATCGCGCGGTACTGTTTCGGCAAGCCGCCACCCGCCCGGCTGCCACGGCCGGCAGCAACGACGATCGCAGCCGTCTGTGCCATCACTCACCCCGTCTTTGGCGGCATTTAGCCTGTTCCTGGAGCTGCCGGTATGTTTTCTCGCAGCCCTGCCACGCCTTTACTTTGTTCAGTTTTTTGCACCGCAACACTTGCGTAGCCGCCATTTTTGGCTAGTGTGTGGGCACTTGCAGATTTCGCACATTTAATAGGCACATGACGGCTGGCATGGCGCAGAGCACGACCGGAGCCCGGGGGCTGACGGTGGGGACCATTGAAATCCCCAATCGTGCTGTGCTGGCGCCCATGACCGGCATCTCCGACGCACCGTTCCGTCGGCAGGTCGAGCGGCTCGGCGCAGGGATGGTGGTCTCGGAAATGACGGCCAGCGCCTGTCTGGTCGAGGGCCGCAGGGACGCCCGCCGGCGCAGCGACGGCCGGGGCGTCGCCATCAACGTCGTCCAGCTTGCCGGCTGCGAGCCGCATTGGATGGCCGAGGGCGCGCGGATCGCCGAGGCCGAAGGCGCGCATATCATCGATATCAACATGGGCTGCCCGGCGCGGCTCGTCACCAAGAAGGCGTCGGGCTCCGCGTTGATGCGCGATCTCGATCACGCCATGACACTGATCGACGCGACCGTCGGCGCCGTCGACGTCCCCGTCACGCTGAAGATGCGCCTCGGCTGGGATATCGACTCGATCAATGCGCCGCAACTTGCGCGCCGCGCCGAGAATGCCGGCATCAAACTCGTGACGGTGCACGGTCGCACCCGCTGCCAGTTTTATGACGGAAGGGCCGACTGGACGGCCGTTCGGTCCGTAAAAGACGCAGTCACGATCCCGGTCATCGTCAATGGCGATATCTGCTCACTCGCGGATGCCCGCGCCGCGCTCGATGCCTCCGGCGCCGACGCGGTGATGATCGGCCGCGGGGCGCAAGGCCGGCCGTGGCTGCCGGGCCAGATCGGGCGCGGGCTTGACGGAGCAGCGGCGGAACCCGAGCCCTCTGTGTCGGCTCAATACGATTGGATCGCGGAACTCTACGAAGGCATGCTGTTGCATTACGGCAGCGCGATCGGCCGCCGTCACGCGCGCAAGCATCTGGGTTGGTCGATCGACGCCGCCGCGGGTTCCGCCGGCCTCGACGACGACGCCCGCAAATTGTTGCGCAATCATGTTTTGACGGTAGACGAACCCGCCGACGTCGTATCGCGCCTGTCGGACGCTTTCGAGACCTGCGCGATGAGGATGGCCGCATGAGTACGGCGCAGGCCATGACGGAACTGGCGACAGCGGCAGACGCAATGATGAACGCGCTGCCGCATCCGGTCATCATGGTGTCCGGCGATGGCCGGATCGCCGACGCCAATGTTGCCGCGGAACATTTCTTCGACGCTTCGATCCCGATGCTGCGCCGACATCAACTGCGCGACCTGGTGCCGTTTGGTTCACCACTGCTTGCGTTGATCGATCAGGTGCGGCGGACCGGCACGACCGTCAATGAATACAAGGTAGACCTGTCGACCCCGCGCAATCCCGGCGAGCGGATTGTCGATCTTTATGTTTCGCCGCTCGCTGAATTCCCCGGCCAGGTGCTGATTATGCTCCAGGAGCGCACCATTGCCGAAAAAATGGATCGTCAACTTACTCATCGCGGAGCAGCGCGTTCCATTATCGCGCTCGCCGCCATGTTGGCGCACGAGATCAAGAATCCGTTGTCGGGCATCCGCGGTGCGGCGCAATTACTTGAACAGTCGGCCGCCGATGACGATCGTTCGCTGACGCGCCTCATCTGCGACGAGACGGACCGTATCGTGCGTCTCGTCGATCGCATGGAGGTCTTCGCGGACGAGAGGCCGGTCGAGCGCGAGCCTGTCAACATCCACGTCGTGCTCGACAGGGTGAAGAAGGTCGCGCAATCCGGCTTTGCGCGCCACATCAAATTCATCGAGGAATATGACCCGTCATTGCCGCCGGTTCATGGCAATCACGATCATCTGATTCAGGTATTCCTCAATCTCGTGAAGAATGCCGCCGAAGCGATCGGTGAGACGGCGACCGACGGCGAAATCGTGCTGTCGACCGCATTTCGTCCGGGCGTTCGTCTCAAGGTGCCGGGCAGCAAGACGCGTGTGTCGCTGCCGCTTGAATTCTGCGTGCGCGACAATGGTCCCGGCGTCCCCGCGGATCTGATGCCGCATCTGTTCGATCCTTTCGTCACCACCAAGCCGTCCGGAAGCGGCCTCGGCTTGTCGCTGACTTCGAAAATTATCAACGACCACGGCGGCATCATCGAGTGCGAGTCGGTGCCGCGCCGAACGACGTTCAGAGTTCTTATGCCGGTTTACAGTGCCGAGGGCGACCGTCCAGGCGGTCCGCCACCGTCCAGCAGTTGAGGCTGCCAATGCCGACAGGAAGCATTCTCGTCGCCGACGACGACGCCGCGATCCGGACCGTTCTCAACCAGGCTTTGTCGCGGGCCGGTTACGAGGTCCGCTCGACCGGAAACGCCGCCACGTTGTGGCGATGGGTCAGTCAGGGCGAGGGCGATCTCGTCATTACCGACGTCGTGATGCCGGACGAGAACGCGTTCGATCTCGTGCCGCGCATCAAGAAAGCGCGGCCCGATCTGCCCGTCATCATCATGAGTGCGCAGAATACCTTCATGACGGCGATCCGCGCCTCCGAGCGCGGCGCGTATGAGTACCTGCCAAAGCCGTTCGATCTGAAGGAATTGATCGCAATTGTGGGGCGTGCGTTGTCGGAGCCGCGGCAACAGAAAGCCGCAAGCGCGCGTACGGAGGAGTTCGATAACATTCCGCTCGTCGGTCGTTCGCCGGCGATGCAGGAAATCTACCGTGTGCTGGCGCGACTGATGCAGACCGATCTCACGGTGATGATCACCGGTGAGTCCGGCACCGGAAAGGAATTGGTGGCGCGCGCGCTGCACGATTACGGCAAGCGCCGCGCGGGCGCGTTTGTCGCGGTCAACATGGCCGCGATCCCGCGCGATCTCATCGAGTCCGAACTGTTCGGCCACGAGAAGGGCGCTTTCACTGGCGCCAACACCCGCTCGTCCGGCCGCTTCGAGCAGGCGGAGGGCGGCACACTGTTCCTCGACGAGATCGGCGACATGCCGATGGAGGCGCAGACGCGGCTGCTGCGTGTCTTGCAGCAGGGTGAATACACGACCGTCGGTGGCCGTACGCCGATCAAGTCGGACGTACGTATTATTGCCGCGACCAACAAGGACTTGCGCACGCTGATTCAGCAGGGCCTGTTCCGCGAAGACCTGTTCTTCCGTCTCAATGTCGTGCCGCTGCGACTGCCGCCGCTGCGCGAACGCTTCGAGGACATTCCCGACCTTGTGCGCCACTTTCTGACGCAGGCCCAGCGCGAGGGGCTGCCGCTCAAGCAGATCGATCAGGCCGGCCTCGACCGACTGAAGCGACATCGCTGGCCGGGCAACGTGCGCGAGCTCGAGAATCTCGCCCGCCGGCTGGCCGCGCTTTATCCGCAGGAGACGATCGCGGCGGCGGTGATCGAATCCGAGCTGTCGCAGCAGGCGCCGGCACCCGCCGATGACGACGCTCGCCCCAGCGAGAGCCTCAGTGCGGCGGTGGAGCGCCATCTGGCGACCTATTTCGCAGACTTCGATGACGGCCTGCCGCCGGCCGGGCTCTATCATCGCATCTTGCGGGAAATCGAATATCCGCTGCTGTCGGCAGCGCTGGCGGCAACGCGCGGCAACCAGATCCGCGCCGCCGATTTGCTCGGCCTCAATCGCAACACTTTGCGCAAGAAGATTCGCGACCTCGACATCAGGGTGTTTCGCGGTAGCGCTTGATCGGCCACCCGGATTGGGCGCTAACCACAATCCGGCGGGATCAGCCGTCGAATTGTCGCAATTTGGCAACATTGTTGTATAAAAGCCGCATTCGCTGCGGCGACGCTAAGCATTCGACATGCAGAGTGGCGCCGTGCGGTCGTCCAACAGGGCCAATAAACGTCGATCATGAGCGTCGATCAGGCCGTCAGCGGCACACCAACATTGAATGAAACGTCGCCGAGGAGGCGCTGGCGCCGGCTTGCCGCGCCCGTCGCGGTCGGCATCGCGCTGTTGTCGGCGCTGGTGACGTTCCTGGTGCTGGCCGGCCTGACACCCGTCCTACCGACCCATACCGTTGTCGTGTCCTTGCTGCTCGTGAATGCGGGCGCGGTGCTGATGCTGCTCGCCATCATCGCCATCGAGGCCTGGCAGATATTCAGGGCGCGGCGGGTCGGTACCGCCGGCGCGCGTTTGCATATCCGAATCGTCGGCTTGTTCTCCGTGATCGCCGCAGTGCCGGCGATCCTCGTTGCGATCGTCGCCAGCGTCACGCTCGACCGCGGCCTCGATCGGTTGTTCTCGAGCCGCACCCGCGACGCAATCCAGAATTCCGTCATCATCGCGGACGCCTATCTGCGCGATCACGCCCAGACTGCGCGGTCCGATATCGTGGCGATCGCGCTCGAGGTCGCCCGCAACAAGGAAACGTTCGACAAGGAACCGGCGCAGCTCACGCAATATCTGACATTTCAGGCGACCCTGCGCGGGCTCGGCGCGGCAATCATGCTCGATTCCGACCTGAAGATCGTAGCCCGCGGAAGCGTTCCGGCCAATCAGCATGTCTTCGCACTGCCGCCGCGCGAAGCCTTGCCGCAAGTCACGGACAGCCAGCCGCAAATCGCGCTGCTTCCCGACACCGACTATGTCGCGGCGATTATCCGCGTTCGCCAGTACTCGAACACCTATCTCTACATCGCCAGACTGCTCGACCCTCGTGTGCTCGCACAATTGCGCGCGACGCAGGCGAGCGTCGTCGAATATGCCGCGATTCAGTCGCGTCGCTATGGTGTTCAGGTCGCCTTCGGTTTGATGTACACCGTGATCGCGCTGATCGTTCTGTTATCAGCGATCTGGATCGGCCTCGACTTCGCAAACCGCCTGGTCGCTCCGATCCGCCGGTTGATCGGCGCCGCCAATGTGGTCTCGACCGGAAATCTTTATGTCCGCGTTCCGGTGCGCGAGTCTGAAGGCGACCTCGCCAATCTCGGCGAGACGTTCAACCGGATGACACAGGAGCTGCGTACTCAGCGCGACGATCTGGTACGCGCGCGCGACACCATCGACAGTCGGCGCATGTTCACCGAAGCCGTGCTCTCCGGCGCAAGCGCCGGCGTTATCGGCGTCGACGCTGACGGCAGAGTGAGCATTCTCAATCGGTCCGCGGAGCGATTGATCGGCCGCGCCGAGGTGGACATTCTCGGGCACACCCTCACCGAGGTGCTCCCGGAACTTGCCGAAGTCATGATCGAAGCTCAGTCCGGCGGCCAGAGGCTGACGCAGGGCCAGGTCACGATCAGCCGCGGCGGCCGCGAACGCATGCTGTCGGTTCGGGTGGCGAGCGAACAGTCGCTTGAGGCGCATCACGGCTATGTCGTTACGCTCGACGATATCACCGAACTCGTTCTTGCACAGCGCACGTCGGCTTGGGCCGACGTCGCGCGGCGCATCGCGCACGAGATCAAGAATCCGCTGACGCCGATCCAGCTTTCCGCGGAACGGCTGCGTCGCAAATACGGCAAGCAGATCGCGGACGATCCCGCGGTATTCGAGCAATGCACCGACACGATCATCCGACAAGTCGATGACATCAAGCGCATGGTCGACGAGTTCTCCCGGTTTGCCCGAATGCCGAAACCGGTGATTGAGGCTGACGACGTCGCCGACGTGGTCCGGCAGACGGTGTTCTTGATGCGTGTCGGCAATGCCGATATCGAGATCGAAACCGATATCGCCGAGGATCCGATGCCGGCGCGATTTGATCGTCGGTTGATTTCGCAGGCGCTGACCAACGTCATCAAGAATGCCACTGAAGCGATCGCCGCCATTCCACCGGGTCAACTCGGCAAAGGAAAAATCATCGTCCGCGCGGCGCGGGTCGACGACATGATCGTGATCGACGTTATCGACAACGGAATCGGCCTGCCGAAAGAGAACCGCAGCCGGCTGCTCGAGCCTTACGTGACGACGCGCGAAAAGGGGACCGGCCTTGGTCTTGCCATTGTTGGCCGCATTCTTGAGGAACATGGCGGCGGCATCGAGCTTCGCGACGCGTCGGAAATCGCCGCCGGACAGCGCGGCTGCTGGGTCCGCATCCAGTTCGCCGATCACTCCGCGCCGGACCGCCCGAGCGTTGAACAAACTCAGTCAGCAGGTGCGAAGTAGCCATGTCGGGCGAAATCCTTATCGTCGACGATGAAGCGGATATCCGGGAGCTTGTGTCCGGGATTCTGGAAGACGAGGGCTACACGACACGCACCGCGCGCAACAGCGACGATGCGCTTGCTGCCATCGTGTCGCGACGGCCCAATCTGGTGTTCCTCGATATCTGGCTGCAGGGCAGTCGGCTCGACGGCCTGCAACTGCTCGACGCAATCAAGCAGGAACATAATGAGCTCCCCGTTGTGATGATCTCCGGTCACGGCAATATCGAGACCGCGGTCGCCGCGATCAAACGGGGCGCATACGACTTCATCGAGAAGCCCTTCAAGGCCGACCGGCTGGTTCTGGTCGCCGACCGCGCGCTCGAAACCTCGCGGTTGAAGCGTGAGGTCAAGCAGTTGCGGCAGATGGCGCCGGCCGCATTCGATCTCGTCGGCCGCTCCGCCGTCGCCAATCAGCTTCGTCAGACCATCGCCAAGGTCGCCCCCACGAACAGCCGTATCCTGATCGTTGGCCCGTCCGGCAGCGGCAAAGAGCTTGCGGCACGGATGATCCACCAGTCATCCGCTCGCGCCAACGGTCCGTTCATCGTGATCAACGCGGCGGCAATCACGCCGGAGCGCATGGAGCCCGAGTTGTTCGGCGTCGATCCCTCGAACGGCTCCGATCAGCGCAAGCCCGGCGCGCTCGAAGAGGCTCATGGCGGCACGCTGTTCATCGACGACATCGCCGATCTGCCGCGCGAGACGCAGAACAAGATTTTGCGAGTATTGGTCGATCAGACATTTCAGAGGGTCGGCGGTAGCGGCAAGATCGCGGTCGATGCACGCATCATTTCCTCGACGTCGCGCAATCTTGAAGCCGAGATTGCGGCCGGCAAGTTCCGCGAGGATCTTTATCATCGTCTGTCGGTGGTGCCGGTGCGGGTGCCGCCGCTTGCCGAACGACGCGAGGATATTCCTGATCTGGTCAATTTCTTCATGGAGCAGATTTCGCAGGCGACCGGCCTGCCGCGCCGCAAGATCGGCGACGACGCCATGGCGGTTCTGCAGTCGCATGACTGGCCGGGCAATGTACGTCAGCTCCGCAACAATATCGAACGGCTGATGATTCTCGCCGGTGGCGATCCGGAAGCGATCGTCAACGCCGGCATGCTGCCGCCGGACGTCGGCTCGATGGTGCCGGCGATGCCGGGCGGAAACGGCGGCGAGCAGTTGATGGGCCTGCCGTTGCGCGAAGCGAGGGAAGTGTTCGAACGCGAGTATCTTGTGGCGCAGATCAACCGTTTCGGCGGCAACATCTCGCGTACCGCCGAGTTTGTCGGCATGGAGCGGTCCGCGCTGCATCGCAAGCTCAAGGCCTTGGGGATCGGATAGCGCATGATGCCGAGAAGCGGATCCCGATCTTCGGACAAGATCATGCGCCCGGAGCAACGCGCATGAGCAGGATCGCCTATGTCAACGGCCGTTATGTCCCGCATCGCCATGCGATGGTCCATGTCGAGGATCGCGGCTATCAGTTTTCCGACGGCGTCTACGAAGTCTGCGAGGTCAAGGATGGGTGCCTGATCGACGAGCGGCGCCACGTCGCCCGGCTCGAGCGCTCTCTGTCGGAACTCGCCATCGTCATGCCGATGCCGCGCCACGCCCTTGGCGTGGTGCTGCATGAGACGGTGCGGCGCAATCGCGTCCGCGACGGGCTTGTTTATATCCAGGTAACCCGCGGGGTCGCCCCGCGCGACCATGCTTTTCCGGCAGCGTCGACACGGCCGGCACTGGTGGTGACTGCGCGCAACGTCGACACGGCGAAGGCCGAGATGCTCGCCAACGACGGCATCGCTGTCATTTCCATGCCCGACCAGCGCTGGGCCCGTGTCGACATCAAGTCGGTGTCGCTGTTGCCGAATGTGCTCGCCAAGCAGGCGGCGCGCGAGCAGGGCGCCCGCGAGGCTTGGCTGATCGACCGCGACGGCTATGTCACCGAAGGCTCCTCGTCGAACGCCTGGATCGTCAGCAAGGACGGCAAGCTGGTGACACGGCCGATCGGCCACGACATCCTGCGCGGTATCACCCGCACCGTGTTGCTCGACGCGATCGCCGCGCAGGGCCTGCAACTCGACGAGCGGCCCTTCACGATCGAGGAGGCCTACGCGGCGCGTGAGGCTTTCATCACGTCGGCGACGCAGACGGTCATGCCGGTGGTGCGCATCGACGGACGGCCGGTCGGCAACGGCGCGCCGGGACTGATCGCCAGCGCCTTGCGGCGCGCCTATCATCAGTTCGCCGAGCCGACATAGCGGTTCCCGAAGCGTTGTAAAATACATGTCAATTCAATAACTTGCGCCAAAAGCGGACAAGTTTTGCTTGCGCCTTGGGACAAGGTGCCATCTAATAAACAGGCACCCGGGTGGGCTGGCCGGCCAGCAGGGAACGACGTACGGCCAGAGAGGGTCCGGGCAACGACATCGTCCTGCGCATCAAGACGCGGGCAAAAAAATGGAACAAAGCGATGGCTGCCGATCGCGCACAAAATCTCCAAGACACATTTCTCAATCACGTCCGCAAAAGCAAAATTCCGCTGACCATCTTTCTGGTCAACGGCGTCAAGCTGCAGGGCGTCGTCACCTGGTTCGACAATTTCTGCGTTTTGTTGCGCCGGGACGGGCATTCGCAGCTCGTTTACAAACACGCGATTTCGACCATCATGCCCGGCCATCCGGTGCAGTTGTTCGAGGGCGGTGAAGATCAGTCCGCGGGAGACAAGTCCTAGTTGGAACCACGCGAGCGCGCCAGGCGCCCGGAGGGCTTGAGTTTCGCACCGACGGAGCTCGTGACCGGGCGCGCCGTGGTGATCGAGCCGGTCCTCAAACGCGATGCGGAGCGCGCCAGCGCGCGCGCACGCGCGCCACAGGAGCGCCTCGACGAAGCTGTCGGTCTCGCTGTGGCCATCGATCTCGAGGTTGTTCATTTCGGCCTCGTCATGCTCAACGAGATTCGTCCCGCGACTTATGTCGGCTCCGGCAAGGTCGATGAGATCGCCGGCATCGTCAAAAGCCTCGATGCGGGCATCGTCGTGATGGACTGTCCAGTCTCGCCGGTGCAGCAGCGCAATCTGGAAAAGGCCTGGAACGCCAAGGTGCTCGACCGCACCGGCTTGATCCTGGAGATTTTCGGACGTCGCGCACGCACCAGGGAAGGCACACTGCAGGTCGAGTTGGCACACCTGACCTATCAAAAAAGTCGACTGGTACGCTCATGGACCCATCTCGAGCGGCAGCGCGGCGGCTTCGGATTTCTCGGTGGGCCGGGCGAGACCCAGCTTGAGGCGGATCGTCGGGTCATCGAGGATCGCATCGCGCGGATCGAAGCCGAGCTCGAAAAAGTCAAACGCACCCGCAAGCTGCACCGCGACAGCCGAAAACGGGTGCCGTATCCGGTAATTGCGTTGGTCGGCTACACCAACGCCGGCAAGTCGACCTTGTTCAATCGCATGACGCGCGCCGAAGTGCTGTCGGCGGACATGCTGTTTGCGACGCTCGACCCGACTTTGCGTGCGGTCGATCTGCCGCACGGTACGCGCGTGATCCTGTCCGATACTGTCGGTTTCATCTCCGACCTGCCGACCATGCTGGTCGCCGCATTTCGTGCAACGCTGGAGGAGGTGATCGAAGCCGACATCATCCTGCACGTGCGCGACATGTCGCATGAAGCGGCCGAAGCGCAGTCCGACGACGTCGCCAAGGTTCTCGAGGAGCTTGGGATCGACCCCAAGCGCGAGCACCGCATGATCGAAGTGTGGAACAAGATCGATCGGCTCGATGCCGAACGCCGCGCCGCTCTCGTCAATCTTGCGGCCCGCCAGCCCGGCGACGAGCAGCCGGTTCCGGTCTCGGCCATCACCGGCGAGGGCATTGACGATCTGATTGGCAGAATCGAAAGCCGGCTCGCCGAACGGCGGGAGACGATGTCGCTGACGCTCGACGTCGCAGACGGCGCTGGCCTGAGCTGGCTGCACCGTAATGCCGAAGTGCTGAAGCGAGAACTGCGCGAGGACGGCCGCATTGCGGTCATCGTGCGCGCGGACCCCGACCATGCCGGGCAGATCCGCGCAAAATTCCGCGATGTCATGACCGGCTAGTTTTCGACGGCGTCAGTCTCCGCGCGCTTGGCCTCGTTCCACAAGGCATCCATCTCGTCGAGCGTGGCTAGCTCCGGCGTCTTGCCACGCGCGGCGAGGGCGCTTTCGATGAAGGCAAAGCGCCGCTCGAACTTGCGGTTGGCCGTACGCAGGGCCGATTCCGGATCAGCCTTGACGTGGCGGGCGAGGTTGACCACCGCGAACAACAGATCACCGACTTCGCCGGCAAGCGCAGCCTCGTCGCGGGCGTCGAGCGCGGCCTCAATCTCATCGGCTTCTTCGCGAATCTTGGCGAGCACGGCGCGGGGATCGTTCCAGTCGAAGCCGACCTTGCCGGCCTTCTCCTGAAGTTTGAGCGCTCGGGTGAGCGCCGGCAGCGCCGCCGGCACGCCGGCCAGCGCACCCGTCGGCTCCTTGACGCCGCGCGCGGCTTTTGCCGCCTTTTCGCCGGCCTTGATCTTCTCCCACAGACCCTTGACCGCCTCAGTGGTCTTGCCGTGCGCGTCGGCAAACACATGCGGATGGCGGCGGATCAGCTTCTCGGTGATGGCCTGAACCACATCGGGGAAGGCGAAGGCGCCTTGTTCCTCGGCCATTCGGGCGTGAAAAACGACCTGGAGCAGCAGATCGCCGAGTTCTTCGCGCAGATCGTCGAGATTGTTGCGTGCGATTGCGTCGGCGACTTCATAGGCTTCCTCGATCGTGTACGGCACGATGGTCGCGAAGCCCTGTTCGAGATCCCAGGGACAGCCGGTGCCGGGCGTGCGCAGCGCGGCCATGATCTCGATTAGACGGGATATATCGCGGGAAGGGGTCATCATCGGCCTCATGTTACCGGGCGAACCCTATCACAACACGGAAAGCACCCGGCCGCGCGGCCGGGTGCTCTCTATCCTCGTCGTGGATAATCCGGACTTCGGCTAGTGCCCCGAAGCGTCCGCCTTGCGGCTCGCCTCGAACAGGAACCAGACCCGCTTTTCGGCGTGGTCGATATATTCCTCCAGCAGCGCGGCCGAGCCGATGTCGCCGTGGCCGTCGCAGGTCTTGTGCGCCTTGCGCATCGCCGCGATCGCCGCCTTGTTGTCGGCGACGAGCTCCTTCAGCATGTCGGCCGGGCTGACGAAGTCCTCGTTATTGTCCTTCACCGACTGATGTCTGGAGATGTCACCGATCGAGCGAAGCGTCGCGCCGCCGATCTTGCGGACGCGCTCGGCGAGCGGATCGGTGGTCGCCAGGATGTCGGCGGCCTGTTCGTCGAGCAGCAGGTGATAGCTGCGGAAATGCGGGCCGCTGACGTGCCAGTGAAAGTTCTTGGTCTTGAGGTACAGCGCAAAGGCGTCGGCCAGGAGGCCGTTGAGCGACCTGGTGATGTCGCGGACAGCCGCCGCCGACAGATCGGTCGGGGTGTCGAGCGCAGGTCCGGGGGTTGCGCGCCGCTCGAGTGTCTGGATTTTTTCTGCCATCGGATCGGGCTCCTTTGATTGGAAGTTCGCCATCCAGCCCGGATCAGATCAGCATGTCCGCCCGGCATGAGTTGGACCGAACCACCCAGCCACGATTCGCATAAGACATATTATGGAACATAACAAGGCGATGTTTCACTTTACAAACCCAACACCCAAATTTAGTGGAAATCGGGAAAGATCGCCTGCGTGGAATCTGAGAATCGCCTAGTTTCCAGCCCCCCTAAGGGGCTGCGGTCGGAGTTGGAAGCCAGCCCGATTGGTCGGCTGGCCTTAAGCCTCTACCCGCTCGATCCGGGTGCGAGGCCATTTATGATTCTATCGGGATACTACGACGAAAGCGGCACTCACGGCGGGTCTCCGATAACTGTGCTGGCCGGCTTTCTGGGGCCTGTTGAACAATGGGGTAATTTTGAGCGCGAATGGCGCAAGATGCTCCGAAACCACGGCGTCCAATACGTTCGCGCCAAGGAACTTTTTCATAAGCAGAAGCAGTTTAAGGGTTGGTCCGATAGGCAAGTCAGGCTGTTGTGGGCCGAAATGCTGTATGTCCTTCAGGAGCAGAAGGACATTTTCGCAAGCAAGACCGTCGTTCTCGAAGAAGACTACCGAATTTTCTATGTGTCGGACGGCCCCGCTAAGCGGGAGCGGCTTGATACCAAATACGCGCTCTGTCTACGGACACTACTCAACACTCATCCGGCCATACACCGCGGGTTTTACCTTAGCGGGTCAATCAATTTCGTTCTTGAAGATGGCCATAAGAACGCTGGAGACGCGCTTCGAGTCTTTAAGGAAATCAGGGAAGACCCAAATTTCCCGGTTAGAGACGCGATTGGTTTCATGTCGTTCGGATCGAAGCGCGACGTTCCGGGCCTCCAGGCTGCCGACGCGCTAGCCTACTCCGTCTACCGCGCGGAAATGCGTAACTTAGTTGATCCGATTAATCCTTATTTCGAAGTCAGCGAATTGGAAGAAGAGTTGGACAAAATGGGAAAGGAAATTATCGGCTGTGCCGCTTCCCCAGAGTGTCTCACAGATCTTCGCCAGAACTTCTTGCGCAAAAAGAAAAAGCCGATGGCGCCGCACTGGTTCTTAGGGCCGACCTATATAGTTGATCCTACTTCTCAGTTTTGGTGGGACCACCAGAAAGAACCTTCTTAAACGCAACATCTGCGGCCTTTTCTGTCTCATCCGCTTCGGCCTCTTTCGCGGCTTCGATGAAGCGTTTGGATTGTTCAGCATCGTCAGGTTTGCGCTTTTTTTTATCCATATTGAGCATCCTTCATGGACGACGGATCAGTAAGTCCGGAGCCTCTTGAACGTCAAGCGGCCAGTCTTCTCGCGACGTTCCATCCAAAACAGCTTTGGGCATTGGATCGTCTAGTTTGCGTGCATGAATCCCGCTACCGAGAAAATCATGGCCGAGGTCCCGCACGCGCTCTTTCGGCAACTGAATCATTCGCGCTGGCTTTTGCATTGATGGGTATGGCGTTTCGTTCCATTTGGGCACGAGCCAAAGTCCATCTTCGTGTTCGATGGTATCGATAAGATACATGTTGCCGTCGTCACAGATAACGTAGGTGCGGTAGGTTTCGACAGCCATTAGCGTCTATATTTCTTACCAGCCAATTGTTTCGTAAGTCAGGCGCTTTCCTTTCGCACCTTGTACGGCCAATGCTTCGCGCTTCATGTCATCGATGCCGAGCTTGGCGCGAGTGTTGAAACGGAAATCGAACTCCGCCAGATAACGCTCGAAGTGTCTGCTATCGACGTGTTGGTAGGTGCCGATCAAGCCGCGCTTGAACACACTGAAAAAGCCTTCGAGGGTGTTGGTATGCACGTCGCCGCGCGCCCACTCGAATTTGGAGTGATCGACGCTTTCGTGCTTGGCCACCGGGGGCAATTTGTAGTGCTGCGCGCCATCGGTAACGAGACGGCTTGCCTCGTGTACATGCTTGCGCACCATAGGGCCGACCGCGCGGTGATCGAGGACCAGTGAACGCACGTTGCCGCCCCGCTCCACAAGGCTGAACACGACGGTATGGGGCTTTTTGCGACCCGCGAAACGTCGCTTGGTCTTGGGCGAATTGGTGATCGCGGTTTCGTCCGCTTCCACGGTGATCCCTTCGCCACCCATGGGGCCAGCAGCGCCGGGGTCCATCGCAGTGCGAATACGATGGCCAAGATGCCACGCGGTTTTCATGCCGCAACCGAGCATCCGTTGAAGCTGACGGGTCGAAATGCCCTTCTTGGAGGCGCACAGCAAATGAATGGCTTGGAGCCACAGTCGCAGCGGCAGAGGGCTATCCTCGAAGATAGTGCCCTTGCGCACGGTGAACTGGCCGCGGCAGGCGTAGCACTTGCGCAGGCCAACGCGCTCTACGCCCTCAGGGTGCTTTTTGCTCGGCTTCGACCGCACATTGGCGAGACGTCCGATCTTGTCGGGGTCGGCATTGCCGCAATGCGGACAGGTCGGGCCGTCCGGCCAAAGCTGCATTTCGACATAGTCGAAAGCCGCTTGCTCGCAGTGGAATCGGTTGTCGGAAAGTACTGATTTTGCCATGGCTTAGCTCCAATAGCTAAACCATACCGTCTCAGAGTGGGTTTGTCAAGTGAAACATCGCCCATAACAAGCAGGCTTCAAGTCAGCAAAACAATATTATATCAAATGCTTATGGCGTCTTTTGAATGCAATTCTTTAGAATATAAGGCTCGCCACAATTGCCATGGCAATGCAATTAATACGAGCATATCATTTCCGCGCAATTTCCTAACTCCGCTTTTGTTTTTTGTTTTCCTGGGGGCGTGTCATGCGTGGCGTCGTATCACTCCGTTTTGTTTCCATTGCGATCGTCGCCGCTGCCATGGGCAGCTTGAGCGCCGGATGCAGCAGTACCATTCATACCCAGTCCAGCATCCGCGACGTGAACACGCTGAGCCTTGATGCCAAGCAGCGCCTCGTCCTGGTCGCCAATCGTTCGGCTGGCGACGGCGAACGCGTCACCTGCACCGAACCGATGCCGGACGCCATCGTCGCTCGCGCGGCGGTGTTGTCGTCCAGCGGTACATTCAACCTTGTCGGCGGAAGCTCGGGCGGCGCCAGCGCAGCCGGCGGCTCCGCCGAGAGCGCCGCATCGATCGGGTTCCGCAACGAGACGGTCCAGATGCTTCGCGACGGATATTTCCGTCTCTGCGAAGCCTACCTGAACGGCGCGCTGACCACCGAGCAATACCAGCACATGATCTTGAATGCCGACACTTTCATGGTCGTCGTCTCGGCGTTGCAGACGCTCGGCGACAACCCGATTGCTGCGCCCGTCGGCATTACGAGCGGCGGTCCGACGACGACACCCGCAAGTGGCGGCTCGGGTGCGCAGGCGGCCGGCATTTCAATTTCAGGAGGGAATGTCACGTTCCCGCCGGCGAGCGCCGTCACCGGGGCGCGAGGGTTCAAGAACAACAGCGCGGAAATGGCATCGCGAATTGTCCGCGACTATCTCGAATACCGCTATCGACTGGCGCGTATCAACGAACGCGAACGGGTCGCCTTGGCAAGGAAACGGGCGGCGACCAAAACCTACTGAGACTGTGCCCCAGGGCGGTCGTCAGAACGTCAGCCCGTCATAGGCCGGCTCCACGTTCGCCGGCAGGCGTTGCCGCAAGTCCTCGTAATCGAGATCGCAGTGTAGGTTGATCAGGATTCCCCGGGCCGGTCGCAGCCGCCCGATCAGCGCCAGCGTCTCGTCCACGCTCAGATGGCTCGCATGCGGCGCGTAGCGCAGCGCGTCGACCATCCACACGTCGAGCCCCGTCAGAGCCGCCGCGGTCTCCTCGGGGATGGCCTTGAGGTCCGCCGAATAGGCCACGGATCCGAACCGAAAACCGACCGTATCAATGTCGCCATGGTGCTGGCGCAGCGGCAGCGCCGTAATCGGTCCACCGGGGCCGTCGATGACAACCTCCTGCCCGACGGTCAGCCGGCGATCTTTGGCGATCGGCGGATAACCGCTGCCGGACGGGGATTCGAGGCAATAGCCGAAGCGCTGGCGAACCTCCGCGGCGGTCGTCTCGTCCATGTAGAGATCGACCTGGCGGCGATTGCGCACGAACAGGCCGCGCAAGTCGTCGATGCCGTGGACGTGGTCGGCATGGGCGTGTGTCATCAGCACGCCGTCGAGCCGGTCGACATCGGCTTCGATCAACTGCTCGCGCAGGTCCGGCGAGCAGTCGATCATGACGCGAGTGACGCCGCCGGGGCCAGTTCGCTCGACCAGCAGCGAAGATCGCCGCCGCCGGTTTTTCGGATTATTGGGATCGCAGGCGCCCCAGCCCAGTCCGACGCGCGGTACGCCCATCGAGGAGCCGCAGCCCAAAATTGTAAATTTGGTCGTGAACTTCATCGTCATGCGGTGCGCCCGCGCGGCACTTTGGAGAACAGCCGGAAGAAATTATCGGTCGTCTGCCGCGCGATCTCGTCGAAACCGGTTTTGCGGGCGTCCGCCAGCATTCTTGCGGTCTCCACCACATAGGATGGCTCGTTGCGCTTGCCACGGAACTTGCCGGGCGCCAGATAAGGCGCGTCGGTCTCGACCAGAATGCGGTCGGCCGGCAGCTCGGCCGCGATTGCGCGCAGATCTTCGGTCTTCTTGTAGGTCAGGATGCCGGTGAACGACACGTAGTGGCCGAGTGCAACTGCGCGCATGGCGAGATCGCGGCCGCCGGTGAAGCAATGCAGCACGGCCGGGAAGGCGCCCTTCCCGGTTTCTTCCTCCAGTATCCGCGCCATGTCATCGTCGGCGTCGCGCGAATGGATGACGAGCGGCAAGCCGCTGCGGCGCGCGGCTGCGATATGGGCGCGAAAACCCTGTTCCTGCGCGTCGCGCGGCGAGTTGTCGTAGTGATAATCGAGGCCGGCTTCGCCGATCGCTACCACGCTCGGATGATCGGCAATCCGCAGCAGTTCGTCGGTGCCGATATCGAGTTCCTCGTGGGCGTTGTGCGGATGCGTGCCGACCGAGCAGAACACATCCGGAAAGCGGTCGGCAATCGCAAGGATCTCGTTGTGACGCCGCACGCGCGTCGAGATCGTGACGATACGGCCAACGTTGGCGGCGCGGGCACGTTCGACCACGGAATCAAGCTCTGCCGCGAAATCCGGAAAATCGAGATGACAATGGCTGTCGACCAGCATGGCGCTATTTCGACTTCGTGGCTTCCGCGCCCGGCTCGACATAGCGCGGGAACACCGGTTGCGGTGCAGGCAACTTCGCTCCCGGCGCCAGACGATGCTTGCCGTCGAGTTGCGCGAAGCTGCGCTCGCTCTCCGGCACCGCGAGAAGATCGAGCAGCTTGCCGGCTGACGCTGGAACAAACGGCTGGGCGAGGATCGCGACCTGACGGATCACTTCGGCGGTGACATAGAGCACGGTGCCCTGCCTGGCCGGATCGGTCTTGGCCAGCGCCCATGGCGCTTCGCCGGCGAAATAACGGTTCGCCTCCGCCACCACCGCCCATACGGCGTTGAGCACCTGATGCAGCGCTTGCGTCTGCATCGCCTCGCGCGCCTTGCCGATCATGCCGTCGGCGGCGGCCAGGATCGCCTTGTCGTTGTCGGAAAATGCACCGGGCGTCGGCAATGCGCCGCCGAGCTGCTTGCCGATCATCGACAGCGACCGCTGCGCCAGATTGCCGAGATCGTTGGCGAGATCGGCATTGGTGCGGTTGACGATCGCTTCGTGGCTGTAGTTGCCGTCCTGCCCGAACGGCACTTCGCGCAAAAAGAAAAAACGGAACTGGTCGACGCCATAGGTGTCGGCGAGTTCAAACGGGTCGATCACATTGCCGACCGACTTCGACATCTTCTCGCCGCGGTTGAACAGGAATCCGTGGCTGAAAATCCGCTTCGGCACGGCGACGCCCGCCGACATCAGGAAGGCCGGCCAGTAGACCGCGTGAAAGCGCACGATGTCCTTGCCGATCACATGCAGGTCGGCCGGCCAGTAGCGCTTGAATTTTTCGCTGTCGGTGTCGGGAAAACCAGCCGCGGTGATGTAGTTCGTCAGCGCGTCGACCCAGACATACATCACGTGCTTGGGGTTGCCGGGCACCGGCACGCCCCAGTTGAACGTCGTGCGCGAGATCGAAAGATCCTGCAAGCCGCCGCGCACAAAGCTCGCCACCTCGTTCAGCCGCTCGCGCGGCAGCACGAAATCGGGAACCTTTTCGTAGAGATCGAGCAACTTCTGCTGATAGGCGGACAGCTTGAAGAAATAGCTCTCCTCCTCCACCCACTCGACCGGCGTGCCGGTCTTGGTGGAGACGCGCACTTTCTGCTCGTTGAGCTGCGTCTCGTCTTCGGCGTAGTAGGCCTCGTCGCGCACCGAATACCAGCCGGCATATTTCGACAGGTAGATATCGCCGTTCGCCGCCATCCGTTCCCAGATCGCGGCCGACGAACGGTAGTGCCGCTCCTCGGTGGTGCGGATGAAGTCGTCGTTCGAGCAGTTGAACTTCTCGGCCATCGCCTGGAAACGCGGCACATGCCGCGCAAGCAGATCGCGGGGGCCGAGCCCCTCCTTGGCGGCGGTCTGCTGGATCTTCTGCCCGTGCTCGTCGGTGCCGGTCAGAAAAAACACGTCATAGCCGTCGAGCCGCTTGAAGCGGGCGATGGCGTCGGTCGCGATGACCTCGTAGGCGTGGCCGATATGCGGCGGGCCGTTCGGATAGGAGATCGCGGTGGTGATGTAATAGGGCGTGCGGGCCATGAGGCGGCTTACCTATCAACCGCGCGCAGCCTCGGCAAGCAATCCGAACACCGAGAAAACCAGCGGTTTGCGGTCCAAATTATAGGTCTGCGCGTCGCGGGCGGCACGGTTGACCGCGTCCCACGTCTCCGCAATGCGAGCAGCCCTGCGGGCCTCGCGTGCCATCGTCTCAAGCCGGGTCGACAGCCATTCGTTGATGACATCCATGAATGCCGTCAATGTTTGCGGCTCGCTGCCGGCGAGCGCATCGCCCAACGCATGCAAGGCGCGCGGGTCGGGCGCTGGTAATTGCGCCAGCAGGCCGAGCGTCTTCTCGCGCAGCGCCAGCGCATTGCCGTCGAGCAATGCGAGCGCCCGCGCAACGCTGCCGTCGCAGGCCTGCGCCGCCGCCATGATTTCCGGGTCGGTCGGCGCGCGGCCCAACGCTTTGCCGGCGGCGAGGCAGACTTCGTTCTGCGCCAGCGGCCGCAGATCGAGCCGGCGGCAACGCGAGCGGATGGTCGGCAAGGTGCGGCCCGGCGCGTGGCTGACGAGCAGCAGCAGCGATCGCTGCGGCGGCTCTTCGAGCAGCTTCAGGATCGCATTGGCGCCTGAGCGGTTGAGTTCATCGACCGCATCGACAATGGCGATGCGCCAGCCACCCTCGCCGGCGGTCGAGCCGAAAAACGGCACCAGGCGGCGGACGTCGTCAACGGCAATGTCCTGCATCAGCCGTCCCTTGTCGTTGAGCCGCCGCTCCAGCGTCAACACTCCGGCATGCGTCGCGGTCGCGACACGCCGCGCCACCGGATCGTTTTCGGGTACGGCAAGCGACGTCACCGCCGCGACGTCCGGCCCGTGAGCATCCGGGTGCGCCAATACAAACCGCGCGAAACGATAGGCGAGTGTCGCCTTGCCGATGCCGGGCGGGCCGCCGATCAGCCAGGCATGCGGCATGCGTCCGCCGCGAAAGCTGTCGAGAAGCGTGCGTTCGGCCTCGACGTGTCCATATAACACGCCGGTTTCACGTGGATGACGGAGGTCGCTCTCCTCCCGCTCCTCGCTCATGTCGCGGCATCCACCGCGACGCGAGGAGCGCTACCGATTCCGAAACGGGTTCTCACGGAATTCCAGATCTGGTCGAACACCATCGGCTTTGGTTTGCTGGCGTCGATCAGGATGCAGCGGTCTGCCTCCTGGCGCGCGAGAATCCGGAACGCCTCCCGGAGCATTTCGTGAAATTCCTGCGACTCGCCTTCAAACCGGTCGGCCGGTGCCGTGCCGCGGCGCCGTTGCGCGCGCACGAGGCCAATCTCGGCCGGCAAGTCCATGATGAAGGTCAGGTCGGGCATCAGATCGCCGACGACGATGCGCTCGAGCCCGCGGATCAGCCGCGGGTTCACCTTGCCGACGATGCCCTGATAGACGCGTGTGGAATCGACGAAGCGATCGCAGATCACCCATTTTCCGGCCTCGAGCGCCGGCGCGATGGTGTTGCGGATGTGATCGTCACGCGCAGCGGCGAACAGGAACAGTTCCGCCTCGGAGCCGAGATGCTTGGCCGCGCCCGACAGGATGATATGCCGGATGATCTCGGCGCCCGGCGAGCCGCCCGGCTCGCGCGTCACGACGACCTCGATCCCCTGCAGCCGCAGCCGCTCGGCAAGCAAATTGGCATGGGTCGACTTGCCACTGCCCTCGCCGCCCTCGAAGGTGATGAAATGACCGCGCGTCACAATCGTTGCGCCCCGGAACGGAAAAGATTGATGACGAGTTCGCTCACCGCGTCGAGCGCGCGCTGCGGCATCGAGCCGACGCCGACGCTTTCCGCAGCCTTCAGCGGCGTCTGCAGCACGACATTTTCCCCGCGCCAGACTTTCAGCGTTCCGATCGGCTTGCCGGCCTCGATCGGCGCCGAGACCGGACCCTGATAGACGATACGGGCGATGATGCGTTCATTGGTGTTTTTCGGCACCATGATCTTGACGAGGCCGGGCGCCACCAGCGGCACCCGCCCGCTCTCGCCGCCGAAGACTTTGGCCTCTCCGATGGTCTGCCCTACCGCGAACAACACGCGTTGCTCGAACGAGCGGAAGCCCCACTCGAGCAGACGCTTGGCGTCGTCAGCGCGGTCTTTCGGCGTCTTGGTGCCGTTAACGACCACGATCAGCCGCTGGCCGTTACGGAGCGCCGCACCCACAAGTCCATAACCCGCTTCGGAGGTGTAGCCGGTCTTCATGCCGTCGGCGCCGTCGACCTCGCTCAGCAACGGATTGCGGTTGTATTGGCGGATCTTGTTCCAGGTAAATTCACGCTCACCGTAGATCGGATAGAAATCCGGATAGGTCAGGATTATGTGGCGCGCGAGCACAGCAAGCTCCCGTGACGTCACCTTGCTGCCCGGATTCGGCAACCCGTTCGAGTTGGCGAAGGTCGATTTCGGCAGACCGAGCTTGCGGGCGCGTTCGGTCAGTTTTGCACTGAATTCGGCTTCGTTGCCGGCGATGCCTTCGGCGAGTGCGATACAGGCATCGTTGCCCGACTGGATAATCATGCCGCGAATGAGATCGGCGACCGGCACGCGGCTGTGGATCGCGGCGAACATCGTCGAGCCGCCGGACGGCGCGCCACCCTTGCGCCAGGCATTTTCACTGACCATGAACTCGTCGGTCAGTTTGACCCGACCCTCTTTGATTTCGTTGAAGACATATTCCGCCGTCATCAGCTTTGACAGGCTCGCCGGGAAGATCAGATCGTCGGCGGCGCGCTCGAACAGCACCGCGCCGTTCTCGGCGTCGATCAGGATCGCGTGCGGCGCGGAGATATTCGGCTCATCTTTTTTCTGTTGTTGCTGCTGAGCCATCGTGGCCGGCGCAACCGTCAGCCCGGCCGCGAGACCGGCGACCATGAGCATGCGATTGAACGGGCGGTACAGGATGGGGGTCAAAGCAATGCCTCGCCTGGATGCCGCACAGCGGCAGTCGTCAGCGGGCTTTGCGCGAAAATTACGGCTCAGTAAAGGCCGCGGCCGCTCACGAGGCCCGCGGAAGCATCATATCGCACCGGGGCATAAGCGGAAACCGGTGACGTCAGGCCCGCGCGGACACTTGCGGGCGCGGGTTGATGTGCCGGCGCGGCCAGAGGCCGGGCTTCCACAGGAGGCGCTGCCGGCTCCGATTTGCCGAGCGCATAGGGCCTGCCCTGTGGCGCCGGAACGCTGGCGATTCGCGTCATCGGGCGCGCATCGAAAAATTCCGGTGCATAAGGTTTGTTGGAGGCGACCTGCACGGGCGCTTCGCGGCGCTCCGCGGTCTCGCGCGGCTCGTCGTCATCGTCGCGGCGATCGTTACGCGCATAGGCACGCTCGTTGCCGACGCCGTCACGGGCCGGCCGACCGTCGATCCGCAGTGTCGCCATCAGCTTCATGTCGTCGGAACCGGCCAGCGGCGCGCGGCCGACATACTCGACCCGCACCGGCGCGACGCCGTGGCCCTTGAAGCCGAGCAGATGTGCGCTGTGGCGCGACAGGTCGATCAGGCGGTTATGCGCATAGGGACCGCGATCGTTGACGCGCACGATCAGCGAGCGCTTGTTGCGCAAGTTGGTGACGCGGACATAAGACGGCAGCGGCAACGTCGGATGCGCGGCCGTCACCGAATTCATGTCGAAGATTTCGCCGTTTGCGGTATAGCGGCCGTGGAAGTCGTCGCCATACCACGAGGCCATCCCCTCGGCACGGTAATTGACGTCGACTTCGGGTGTGTAGGTCTTGCCGGCGATGGTATAGGGCTTGCCGACGCGGTAGACGCCGCCTCCCTTGGGCACCGGCTGGCCGGGTTCGATGACCCGCGCGCTTGCCGACACGCCGTATTTCGGATCGACGGTCTGGTTGCAGTTGGCGAGCGTCAGGCCCGCCGCGGCCAACACGGCAAAGCGCAATGTCAGACGAACGGACAGGCGACCGCCCGCAATTCCCTGTGCTCGCCGCATTCCGTACCGATCCCCGATCCTGCGCCGTTAACATTACCCCGAGGGGCCATCGCCGCGAAAGCCGGCCCCGTTAACGTGGTAAATGCCCGGTTCCATCCTTAAATCGGCATGCAGCCCGGTGAGCGTGCGCAAGGCTTAAGTGAGCCGCTACGGACTTGCAATCCCGTCCTTCATCTCCCATTGGAGACCGTGCTGGAAGGGTGGCCGAGTGGTTTAAGGCACCGGTCTTGAAAACCGGCGTGCCCGCAAGGGTACCGTGAGTTCGAATCTCACCCCTTCCGCCATCTATTGTTTGCGCGCCGCCGCCCCTCAAACCCGGCGCGCGTGGCGCCTTACCAGTCAAACGGAAGAAAAGGCCCCGCCCCGCTCCGGCAGTCGCGCTGGCAGGCCCGGTCGCAGGCGTCGGTCGAGGCGACGCAGTCCGCCTGCGGTTCGGCGCCGGACTTAAGACACGCGGCCTGACCCGCCGTACAAGAGGACTGGCAGACGCTCCAGCAGCCGCGGGCGTCCCAGACGCGCGCGGCCCGCTCGCTGCGCGGAAACGGCAGCACGGTGGCCGGAACCCCATTGAGGCTTTGGCTTGTCGCGCCGTCTGCCTCGAGCCGTGACGGATGCACAGCGGCCAGCACCAAAACGAGTGTCAGGACACGAATGGCAATCGGCATGACTTGATCTTTCATCACCCGGCCGTTAGCTGACCGCACGATGGACGACAGTATCGCCCCGAAAATCAGCTTTGTCTCGCTCGGCTGCCCCAAGGCCCTGGTCGACAGCGAGCGCATTATTACGCGCCTGCGGGCCGAAGGCTATGAGCTTTCGCGCGAGCATGCGGGTTCCGATCTCGTGATCGTCAACACCTGCGGCTTTCTCGACAGCGCGAAGGAAGAGTCGCTTGCCGCGATCGGCACCGCGCTCAACGAAAACGGCAAGGTGATCGTCACCGGCTGCATGGGCGCGGAGCCTGAGAACATCACCGCCGCCCATCCCAATGTGCTGGCGATCACCGGCCCGCAGCAATATGAGAGCGTGCTCGACGCCGTGCATCGTGCGTTGCCGCCGAAACACGATCCCTTTCTCGATCTGCTGCCGCCGGAAGGCGTCAAGCTGACGCCGCTGCACTATGCGTATTTGAAGATCTCCGAAGGCTGCAACAACCGTTGCACGTTCTGCATCATCCCGAAGCTGCGCGGCGATCTTGTTTCGCGGCCTGCGGCCGACGTGCTGCGCGAGGCGGAACGGCTGGTCGCTGCCGGCGTTAAGGAATTGCTGGTGATCTCGCAGGACACCTCGGCCTATGGCGTCGACTTGAAATATGCCTCAAGCTCATGGAAGAGCCGTGACGGCGCCGAGCGCGAAGTGCGCGCGAAGTTCCTCGACCTTGCGTCGGCGCTCGGCGAACTGGGTGTCTGGGTGCGACTGCACTATGTCTATCCCTATCCGCATGTCGACGAGGTGATCCCGTTGATGGCGGAGCGAAAAGTGCTCCCCTATCTCGACATCCCGTTCCAGCACGCGAGCCCGGATGTCCTGAAGCGCATGAAGCGCCCGGCCGCGCAGGAGAAGACGCTCGACCGCATCCGCCGCTGGCGCGACGTGTGTCCCGATCTCACGCTGCGCTCGACCTTCATTGTTGGATTTCCCGGTGAAACCGAACAGGATTTCGAACTTCTGCTCGATTGGCTCGGTGAAGCCGCACTCGACCGCGTCGGCTGCTTCAAATACGAACCGGTGCGCGGCGCGGTCGCCAACGATTCCGGCACCGCGGTGCCCGACGAGGTGAAGGAAGATCGCTGGCACCGCTTCATGCAGCGTCAGCAGAAAATCTCCGCGCAGCGGCTCAATAAGAAGGTCGGCACCCGCCAGCAGGTTATCATCGACGAGGCCGGCCCCACCGTTGCGAAAGGCCGCTCGATGGCCGACGCGCCGGAGATCGACGGCGCCGTTTATGTGGCAAGCCGAAGGCCGCTTCGTGTCGGCGAGATCGCAACCGTCAAGATTGAGCGCGCCGACGACTACGATCTGCACGGAACCGCCGTTGGGTTCTGAACCTGTCGCCTTCAAACGACATCGTCCTCAAATTCACCATTAAACCGACATCTTACGCGAGCAGCTTCCGCTCAAAGGAGGAGTTCGTGTCATGAAACCACGTATTTCGTTCCTGATCGCCGCTGCCGTCGTGTCAGCACTGCCTGCCGCTGCGTCTGCGGACGTGCTCGCCACCGCCACGACGTCGCTTAGCATCCGTTCCGGTCCGGGTCCCGAACACGCTGTGGTTGGCTTCATTCCGGAAAACGGCCGCGCGGCCGTGTCCGGCTGTATCCAGGGCAGTCTCTGGTGTCAGGTCAGCTACAACGGCAAGTTCGGTTGGGCCTACTCGCAATATCTCAGCGGCAATGTCGCCGGCCGTACGGTGATCGTCTCACAGGCAATCTCGCAGGTGCCGACGGTGACCTATCGTGTGCCGGTCGACGCCGCCGCTGCACTGGCCGCGGCGCCCCGTGAAGTGACCGGCACGATTGTCCAGCGCTCCGCAACGGACGAACCGCTTGTCATTACCCCACCACCACCGATGGTCCGTGAATACATCGTCGCCAACCCGGCGGATCCGGTCTATCTCCAGGGTGAAGTGGTCGTCGGCGCGGGCCTACCAGCCGGCGTGACGCTGACGCCCGTTCCGGACTATCAATATCAGTACGCCACTGTGAACGGCGTGCCGGTACTGGTCGAACCGCAATCGCGTACGGTGACCTACATCTATCGCTAGATCGAACGGCTTCGATTGCGCCCGCGCCGTGATGGCGCGGGCGTAAACGTTACAGCCGGTAATACGCCACCGCGTTGTCGTGGAAAATCTTGCGCTGATCGACTTCGGTGTATTCGGCAAGTGTCTGCCGGTATGGCTCCAGAAAATCATGGTAGCTCGCCGCGAGCTTCTCCAGCGGAAAGTTCGAGCCGTAGATGGTGCGGCCGATCCCGAAGATCTGGATGGTGTCGCGGATCACCTGCCGCACCTGCGGATAGGTCACGCCATTGGTGAACATGCCGATCCCTGAGAGCTTCACATGCACGTTCGGGAAGCTGGCGAAGGCCGTCAGCGCATCGCGCCACTGGTCGATCCCGCGCGGCGAGCGGTCGGCCAGCATGCCGGCATGCACGAGGATCATCCGTGTATTCGGGAACGCCTTGAGCAGTTCGAGCACGAACGGCGCCTGCGGCGCGAATACCTGCAATTCGAAATGCAGGTCATGCTTCTCAAGTAACGCGAAGCCCCGGCGAAATTCAGGCGTATTACAGAGATCGGGCCGCTTGGCCGCCTGGCGCAGCGGGTCGCCGTCCCAATAGAGCATGTTGCGCACGCCGCGCACATTGGCGAATTTCTTGTGCTCCTTGATCTTGCTCTCGATATCGGGGTCACACAGGTCGGCGTTGAAGACGATGCCGTGCGGAAAGCCGTGCTTGTCAGCGGTCGCCTGCAGCCAACGCGTCTCGTCAAGTTCTTTGCCCGGACCCCACATCGCGGTGACGTGGACCGACTTCACCACGCCTTCCGGCACGATATCGTTCATCCACTCTTCGACCGGATAGTCGCGGCGTAATCCGAAATAGTCGCCGAACATGCGCGGGATCGGCGGATCGGCGAGCCAACCCACATCTTTGCGTAGCCAGATGTGATGATGGGTATCGATGATCGGCCCGGCGTAGCGTCTCATGATCAGTCTCCCTCGCGAGGGAGAATGCCGGGTTTCGCGGCGCTGTCAAAGCGCGCGTACGGTTTCGACGATGGTTCCGGTCAACTGTTCCAGCTCGTCTTTGCCAATGGTGAAAGCCGGCGTGAGATAGATCACGTTTCCAAGCGGCCGGATGAACACGCCTTGGTCGATGAAACGCGCCCGCATCGCCTGCAAGTCGTCGACGCGGTCGAGTTCGACGACGCCGATCGCGCCCATCACCCGAACCTCCTTCACGCGCGGCAGCCTTGCGCATGGCGAAAGCTGCTCCCGTAGCGCACGCTCGATCGCTGCGATCTGCGCGAGACGCGGCTCGCTTTCAAACAAGTCGAGTGAAGCATTGGCCGCCGCGCAGCCGAGCGCATTCGCCATATAAGTCGGTCCGTGCATCAGTGCCTTGGCGGGATCGTCCGACCAGAACGCCGCGAACACCTTCTGCGTCGCAACGGTCGCTGCGAGCGGCAGAGTTCCGCCCGTGAGCGCCTTCGACAGCGCGACGATATCCGGCGTGACGCCGGACTGCTCGCAGGCAAACATCGTCCCGGTACGGCCAAAGCCGGTGAAAATTTCATCGAAGATCAGAAGAATTCCATGACGGTCTGCCGCCGCGCGCAATCGCTTCAACACGTCTGGCGAATGGATCTTCATGCCGCCAGCGCCCTGCACCAGCGGCTCGACGATCATGCCTGCGACGCTTTCGCCATGCTGCTCAAGAACGGCGTCGAGCGCTTGCACCTGTCCATCGCTTGCCGGCAGATCGACGATGTGATGTTGCGGCAGAAGGCCGGCGAACAGCGCATGCATGCTGTCGTCGGGATCGCACACCGCCATCGCGCCGGTGGTGTCACCGTGATAGCCGTTCCGGAACGCGACGAATTTATTGCGGCCGCGCTGGCCGCGATTGAGCCAGTATTGTACCGCCATCTTCATGGCGATTTCGACGGCAACAGAGCCGGAGTCCGAAAAGAATACGCGGGACAGATCCCCGGGCAGCAATGCGGCGAGCCGTGACGCGAGCTGTGCCGCCTGTTCATGCATCAGCCCGCCGAACATCACATGCGGCATGTCGGCGAGCTGACGCTCGACCGCGGCGCGGATGTGCGGATGATTGTAGCCGTGGCACGCCGTCCACCAGGATGCGATGCCGTCGACCAACTCGCGGCCGTCGGCCAATACGATCCTGCTGCCGTGCGTCCGCGCGACCGGCAGCGGCGGCGGCGCGGTCTTCATCTGCGTATAGGGCAGCCACAGATGGTCGAAACCGTCCTGAAGCCACGCCGGCTGGCCACGTCCTGTCATTCTGCCGGGTTCGCCTTGCATTTCCGCATACCCTCAGCACAAGTCCGGATGTTACAGGCCATCTGTGCTACAGGTCACCTGATGCGTTCTCTGGACGACTTTGCCAAGTCGAAACTCGCCGCGCTCAAGGGCCGGAACCTGCTGCGCCGCCTCACCGAGACCCGCCGCGAGGACGGGCTGTGGATCGAGCGCGAGGGCCGTCGGTTGCTGTCGTTCTGCTGCAACGATTACCTCAATCTGAGCCACCACCCGCAGGTGAAAGCCGCTGCCGTCGCCGCAATCGAGCAATACGGGACCGGCGCCGGCGCCTCGCGCCTTGTCACGGGCAATCATCCGCTGCTTGGCGAGCTGGAAGCCCGGCTTGCGAAGCTCAAGGGCACGGAAGCCGCCTGCGTCTTTGGCTCCGGTTACCTTGCCAATGCCGGCATCATCCCGGCGCTGATCGGTCCTGACGGGCTCGTCCTGGTCGACGAACTGGCGCATGCCTGCATCTGGGCCGGCGCACAGCTCTCGCGCGGCACCATTGTCACCTTCCGGCATAACGACCTTGCGCATGCCGAGGAACTGCTCGCGACGCATCGCAACGAGCACGACCGCGCGCTCATCGTCACCGACGGCATCTTCTCGATGGACGGCGACATGGCGCCGGTCGCCGAACTCGCGGCCATCGCCAAGCGCCACGACGCCTGGCTGATGACCGACGACGCTCACGGGCTCGGCATTGTCGGCGGCGGCCGCGGTTCGACCGCCGAAACGAACGCCGATGTTCCGTTGCAGATGGGCACGTTGTCGAAGGCGCTCGGAGCCTATGGCGGCTATCTTTGCGCCTCGAAACCGGTGATCGAATTGATCCACAATCGCGCCCGCACGCTGATCTATTCGACCGGACTGCCGCCGGCGATCGCCGCCGCCGCCATCGCCGCGCTCGACGTCATCGAGCAGGATCCCGCCTATGCCGCCTTGCCGCTCGCCAAGGCACGTGCCTTCACCCGCATGACCAACCTGCCCGACGCCCAAAGCCCGATTGTCCCGGTGGTCATCGGCGGTGAAACCGAGACGCTCGCCGCTTCCCGGCTGCTCGCCGACAACGGTTTTTTTGTCGCCGCCATTCGCCCGCCGACCGTGCCGGCTGGCACCGCGCGGCTGCGCCTCACGTTCACGGCCAATCATCCCGACAGCGACATCGAGCGGCTCGCCGGCCTCGTGCGCTCGCAGGTGCTGGCACACTGATGCCGGCCGTCTTCGTCACCTCGACCGGCACCGACATCGGCAAGACGTTCGTCACAGCCGGGTTGATCCGCCTGATGCGCGAACAGGGCGCCGTGGTCGATGCGTTGAAACCGGTGGTCAGCGGCTACGACTCTTCGGTTGCGGAGACCAGCGACCCCGCGGTGTTGCTTGGCGCGCTTGGCCGTGCCGTCAGCGCTGAGGAAATCGCGCGGATCGCGCCGTGGCGGTTTCGCGCGCCGCTCGCGCCCGATCTTGCTGCAGCCCGCGAAGGCCGCAGCATCGAATTTGCCAATTTGATCGAATTCTCGCGTACCGCAATTTCCCAGGCGAATGGCACACTGTTCATCGAAGGCGTCGGCGGCGTCATGGTGCCGCTTGATGCGAAACGCACGGTCCTCGACTGGATCGAGGCGCTCAAAATTCCGGCGTTGCTCGTCGTCGGCAGTTATCTCGGCTCGATCAGCCATACATTGACGACGTTGCAGGTGCTGGCCGACCGCAACATTCCGGTCGCCGCCATCATTGTCAGCGAAAGCGAACCGAGCGCGGTCTCGCTCGACGACACCACGCAGAGCATTCTCCGCTTCGCGCCGGATACGCCGGTGATCGCCGTGCCGCGGCTGCCCGCGGGCGTGCGCTACCATGCGGCCTTCCACCAGATCGCGCGGCTGCTCTGATCCCGGCTACGCCGTTGCGAGCAGCTGCCGGAGTGTCGCCTCCATCACCTTGGTCGCGGCGCGCAAGTCGCTGAGCTTGATGTGTTCGTTAGCGGCGTGGGCGTTGGCGTCGAGAATGGTGCGCGGACCCGCGCCATAAAGCACGGTGGGAATACCGGCGGCGCTATAGTGACGTGCATCCGTGTAAAGCGGTACGCCTTTCTCGCCGATCTTGGTCTTGAAGAACCGCTTGCCGTGCCGTTGCAGGGCCGAAACCAGCGGCGCGATACCCTTCAGTGGTTTCAACGGCTGCGCCAGAATGATCCGCCGGCACTGAACTGAGATACCCTTGCGCTTGGCGGCGCGCCTGATGAGCGCGATCAGCGCGCGTTCGACGCTCGCGCCGTTCTCTTCGGGAATCAGGCGCCGGTCGATGCGCATGGTGATCTTGTCCGGCACGACGTTGGTGTTGATGCCGCCGGAGATCAGCCCGACATTGATCTTCGGCGAACCGATGCCGGCGATCTTTGATTTTCTTTTGCTCAGTTTTTTGCGCTCGGCATAGACCGCATTGAGGATTGCCGTGGCGGCCTCGAGCGCGTCGGCGCCGGTCTCCGGCATCGCCGCATGGGCCTGCCGGCCGCGCACCGTCACTTCGAGATGCAAGACGCCGTTATGCGCGGTGACGACCGAATAGGAAAAGCCCGCTGAGATCGCGAGGTCGGGCTTCGTCAGGTTCTCGTCGAGCAGCCATTTCGGCCCGATGTCGCCGCCAGCCTCTTCGTCGTAGGTCAGGTGCAGTTCGATCGTGCCGCTCAATCCCGCCGGCTTGTCTCTCAGTGCCAGCAGCGCGAAAGCATAGGTCGCGAAATCCGACTTCGACACCGCCGCGCCGCGGCCATAGATCGCGCCACCCTTCTCCACCGCGCCGTAAGGATCGACAGTCCAGCCCTCGCCGGGCGGCACGACGTCGCCATGCGCGTTGAGCGCGATCACCGGGCCTTTGCCGGTGCCGAAACGCTCACGCACGATCAGATTGGTAGCCGAGCGCATACCGTTTGCTTCGACAAGCCTGGCCGGGACCGGATGCCGCTCGACCGCGAATCCGAGTCGCGTCAGCAATTCCGCCGCGCGCTCAGCATGCGGCGTGCAGTCGCCGGGCGGATTGTCGGACGGCACCTGCACCAGCGCCTTGAGAAAAGCGACCTCACGGTCGAAATTGCGGTCGATGAAGTCTGTCATTGTTTTGAGCCCGACAATTCGCTGAACCTCTCAATGAAGTGGATCAGCGCGGCAATCGCAAGCCCGATGTCTTCCGGGCTCGCATATTCAGACGGATTATGACTGACGCCATCCCGGCAGCGCACGAACAGCATCGCGGAGGGACAGAGCCGCGCCATGATCTGCGCGTCGTGGCCAGCGCCGGACGGGAGATGAATTGGCTTGCCACCGACATCCTCGACAGCGCGGGCCAACAGTATCCGCAGGGCCTCGTCGCAGGGCACCGCGGCAACGTCGTGAAATGTCTCGATGCGGACCGTCAGGCCGCGCGCTGCTGCCGCCGCGTGAGATTCGGCGCCGAACCGTTCGATCGCCGCACTTCGCGCCGCGTCGTCCATGCAGCGCAGGTCGACCGTAAACGTAACTTGCGCCGGAATGACGTTGGTCGCGCCCGGCAAGGCCTCGATCCGTCCGACCGTCGCGACCATGTCGCCATGCTGGCGGGCAATCGCTTCGACAGCGAGGATCATCGCCGCAGCGCCGGCAAGCGCATCGTGCCGAAGCTCCATCGGCACTGTACCGGCGTGCCCCGCCTCGCCGCCGACCGTTACCTTGAGCCGCGTTTGTCCGACAATACCGGTGACGACGCCGAGCGGTTGCTGCGCAGCCTCAAGCCGTGGTCCCTGCTCGATATGGATCTCAATGTAACCGGCCACGTCGCTCACTTTATAAGCAGCGGCGGCAATGTCCGAGGTGCTCTTGCCGTAGGACTTCAGCGCGTCGGCGAACGTCACGCCGTCGCGATCGGCAAAACCAAGCATGGCCGTTTCGAACACGCCGGCCACCGCGGACGAAGATGACAGCGTCGAGGGAAATCGCGAGCCTTCCTCGTCGCCGAATGCCAGGACGTCGATGGCGACAGGCACCTTCCGCTTGCGAATTTCGTCGGCAGCGATGATCCCGGCGATGACGCCGAGCGGACCGTCATATTTTCCGGCGTCAATCACCGTGTCGATATGCGAGCCGATCAGCAGACGGCAGCCGTCACCCAGGTCTTCGCCCATACGTCCGCGCACGGTTCCGAGCGCGTCTTCCGAGACCTGTAGTCCCGCCTCGCGCATCCAGCCCGCGACGAGGTCTGCGGCCCGACGATGCTCCGGCGTAAGAAACAAACGCACCAGCCGGTCCGGCTCCGCGGAAATTGTCCCCAGCGCCTCGATCATCGCCACCGCGCGCGCGCCGAGCGCCTTCGGATCGGAAGCGTTCATTGCCGCGCCTTGACCCAGCGGCCGAGCGCCTCGCGTTCGGCATCGGTCATCGCCGTTTGATTGCCGAGCGGCATTGCCTTGTTCTGCACCGTCTGCACGTAAATGAGATTGCCGAACCGGCGCAGATCCGCCGTCGTCTCGAGCACGACGTTCTTCGGCGGCTCCTGAAAACTCTCATGCGTTGGCTTGGCGGCGTGGCAGGCGTTGCAATGCGTCGCAACGATCTGCAGAGCGGCGGCGTCGCTGATCGCCGCACCCCCGGTATTTGCCTTCGGCGCGGTCGCATAGATCGCAACGATCAGCGCGATGACCGCGACCGGCGCCGTCCAGCCGTATTTGCCCCAATCGTCGCCGGCATCCATGCGATTGAAATAGTGCCGCACCAACGCACCGGCGATGAAGATCAACGCCACCACCAGCCAGGTGTGGGCGCCCGCCGACAGGAAACCGTAATGCGGCGACACCATCATCAGCAGCACCGGCAGCGTCAGATAGTTGTTGTGGGTGGAGCGCTGCTTGCCGATCTTGCCGTAACGCGCCTCGGGAACCTCGCCGCGCATCATTTGCGCGATCATCTTCTTCTGGTTCGGAATGATCACGGCAAATACATTTGTCGCCATGATGGATCCGGTCAGAGCGCCGACATGCAGCAGCGCGCCGCGGCTGGAGAAGACATGAGTGAAGAAATAGGCATAGCCGACCATCAGCGTGAACACGGCGGCTGCGAGCACCGGCGCGTTTTCGCCGATCGGTGACCGGCACAATCCCTCGTAGATCGCCCAGCCCGTGAAGATTGCGCCGAGCGAGATTGCGATCGCCTGCCACGGCTCGAGCGGTAGCACCGCCGGATCGATCAGGTAGGCCTTGGCGTTGAAGTAATATTGAACGATCAACAGGCCAAAACCGGTGAGCCAGGTGAGATAGGCCTCCCACTTGAACCAGTGCAGATCCGGCGGCAGCGACGGCGGGGCCACCGTATATTTCTCGACGTGATAGAAGCCGCCGCCATGAACCTGCCAGGCGGTGCCGAGCACGCCGGGGTTCATTCGCTCGCGCTTCGTCAGCGTGTAGTCGAGCGCCATGAAATAGAACGACGTGCCGATCCAGCCGATCCCGACGATCATGTGGAACCAGCGCAGCAACAGGTTCAGCCATTCTGCGGCAAATAGTTCCAATCCGCGTCTCCTGCCTCAGCTGCCGCGATAGACCGAATAGCCGTATCGCGAGACTAACAGCGGCACATGATAATCGGCAGCATCCGAAAGTACGACCTGGACCGGGATAACGTCGATGAAAGGCGGATCGGCAAGCGATTCATCGCGGCCGCGGAAATAGTCGCCGACATGGAAGCTCAATTCGTAGCGGCCGGACAGGAAAGCGGAGCCTTCCAGCAGCGGCCGGTCGAGCCGGCCATCGGCATTGGTACGTACGTCGGCGAGCGCGGCAGGCTCGCCGTTCCGCCGCAGCACGATGCGCACGCCAGCGGCCGGCCGGCCGCTGACGGTATCGAGCACGTGCGTCGTGAGTCGGGCCATCGTGTTCGCTGAGGTCTCACCCGGCCCGGCGCCAGGATTCGATCGGTATTACGCGGTCAGGGGATCAGGATCGACGAGCCTGTGGTGCCGCGTCCCTCCAGATCGCGATGGGCCTTCTGCGCCTCCTTGAGCGGATATTTCTGGTTCACCGGGATTTTCACAGCGCCTGAGCCGACGACTTTAAACAGGTCGTTCGCGGTGCTGACCAGGTCGTCGCGCTTGGCGGTGTAGTTGTTGAGCGTCGGCCGCGTCGCGAACAGAGATCCCTTGGTCTGAAGGATATTGATGTTGAACGCGTCGATCTGGCCGGAAGCGCTGCCGAAGCTGACGAAGTAACCGAGCGGACGCAGACAGTCGAGCGAGGCCGGGAAGGTGTCCTTGCCGATGCCGTCATAAACGACGTCGCACATGCGACCGCTTGTGATCTCTTTCACCTTCGCGACGAAATCCTCGTTGCGATACAGGATCGTGTGGTGGCAGCCGTTCGCCTTGGCGAGTTCGGCCTTATCCTTGGAACCGACGGTGCCGATCACCGTCGCGCCGAGATGGTTCGCCCATTGGCAGGCGATCAGGCCAACGCCGCCCGCCGCGGCATGGATCAGGACGATCGTGCCCTTCTCCACCTTGTAGGTTCTGTTGAGCAGATATTGCGCGGTCATGCCCTTGAGCATCATGCCGGCGGCCTGCTCGTAGGAAATGTTGCTGGGCAGTTTCACCGCGCGTTCGGCCGGCAGCAGGCGTTCCTGCGAGTAGCCGCCGAGCGGCGCCACGTAAGCGACGCGATCGCCGACCTTGATGTCGGTCACGCCGGGGCCGACCGCGACGACGTCGCCCGCGCCCTCGTTGCCGGAGACGAACGGCATGCCGACCGGCGACGGATAAGCGCCCATCCGGAAATAAGTGTCGATGAAATTGACGCCGCAGGCGTGCTGCTTGATGCGGATCTGGCCCTGGCCGGGCGCCGGCACCTCGATGTCGTCAACGGTGAGGACTTCCGGTCCGCCATGCTTGTGAACGCGCACTGCCATTACCATCGTCGTTTCCCCTTATGAAATTTCGTCTGGGCGCGGTCCGCGACCGCCGCTGGCGCGATCATAGGGAGCGGACCGGCGAACACAAGGCGTCCGTCAGCGCGCGCCGGACACGCGCAAGTTCGCGCCGTTGATATAGGAGGCTGCGTCCGACAGCAGGAACAGGATCGCTTCCGCGACTTCGGACGCCTCGCCGGCACGGCCCATCGGCAGCGCGGGAACGGCCTTCTCGAGCCGGCCCGGCGGCTGGATGTCGGTGTCGATGATGCCGGGGGTTACCGCATTGACGCGGATTGCCTCACGGGCAAGTTCCCGCGACAGCCCGATCGTCAGCGAGTCGATCGCACCCTTCGCCGCCGCGTACCACACGCAGTCGCCGCCCGCCCCAAGGATCGCCGACATCGAGGACAGGAACACGATGGAACCGCCCTTGCCGCCGTGCTTGGTCGACATGCGCTTGATGCAACTGCGGGCGCACAGGATGGCGCCATAGGTATCGAGGTCCAGCACGTCGCGGATCATTGCGGTGTCCGCCTCATCGAGCCGGGAAAACGGGCCGATGATGCCGGAGCTATGCACGAAATGCGTCAGAGGTCCGAGCTTCGCCTGTGCTTCGTCGAACACACGCTCGATGTCGACTTCCTTCGCCATATCGCCCTTCACGGCCACACTGCTGCCGCCCGCCTTCTCGACCGCCGCGACCACGGACGCCGCCGCCTCGGCATTGCTGTTGTAATTGACCGCGACATCGTAGCCGCGAGCGCCGGCCAGCCTGGCCGTCGCCGCGCCGATGCCGCGGCTGCCGCCGGCGATGAGCAGAACAGGTCGCGTCATCGCGAATTCTCCTTCCCGACTTTGTCAGGGCTTCAGCTTGCGCTGGCTACGTTGTGCCAGCACGTTGAAAAACTCGACCAGGCCGGCAAATGCCATCGCGAAGTAGATGTAACCGCGCGGAATGTGGAACTGGAAGCCGTCAGCGATCAGTGCAACGCCGATCAGCAGCAGGAATGCCAGCGCCAGCATCTTTGTGGTCGGATGCCGCTTGATGAATTCGCCGACCGGATTGGCGGCGATAAACATCACGACCATGGCGATCACCACGGCGGCGACCATGACTTCGAGATCGTTAGCGAGGCCGACCGCAGTGATGATCGAATCGAGTGAAAAGATCAGGTCGATCACGACAAGCTGGGCGATGATGACCGACATCGCCTGCGCGGCCTTATTCGCCTCGCTGTCGTGTTCCTCGGACGGATCGACCTCCCGATGAATTTCGTGCGTCGCCTTGGCCATCAGGAACAGACCGCCGACGATCAGAATGACATCGCGCCACGAGAACGCCTGTCCGGTGACGGTAAAGACCGGCGCCGTCAACCCGATGATCCACGACAGTGTTGCCAGCAGCGCGATGCGGAAAAAGAACGCGAGGGACAGACCGATCGCGCGGGCGGTTCGCGCACGCGCTTCATCGAGCCGCGCGGTCAGGATTGAGATGAAGACGAGGTTGTCGATCCCGAGTACGATTTCGAGCGCGCTCAGCGTCACCAGCGCAGCCCAGGCATTCGGGTTGAAAAGGATGTCGAACATGGCGTCGAGACTTATTCACGTCCGGTGGCAGTTCGCAATCCCGCAACAAGAAAATATCCGGCCGTCGCCAACAGTCCGGCCGATACCCATGCGTTCGGCTCAAGTCCCGACAGCACCGTGATTACAGCGAGCGCCGCCCATAGCGTGAGCATCATAATATTGAGAATTCGGCCGCGACGGACCCGCAGCGGGTGCACGAAATAAACTGGTATAAACGTGACGATAACAAGACAGCCGATGACCGTGGTGCCCAGCCACGCGTCGGGCTTTAACGCAAGCAGATAGAACGTCACCACGTTCCAGACCGCTGGGAATCCCCTGAAGTGATTATCCTCCGACTTCATCTTGCGGTCGGCGAAATACAGTGCTCCGGAGACAACGATTGCGGCGGCACACGCGATTGCCAGCGGACGGGGCATCAGGCCGCTGACGACGATCGCAAACGCGGGAACGAAAACATAAGTCGTATAATCGACGACGAAGTCGAGCGCGTCGCCGGACCAGCGCGGCATCAGCCGTGCCACTTCCCAACGCCGCGCCAACGGTCCGTCGATGCCGTCAACGATAAGCGCGAGGCCGAGTGCCACGAACATTTCAGTGAAACGTCGCTCTGCCGCAAACAACAAGGCGCCGAGCGATAGCCCCGCCCCCGACGCCGTCAGCAGGTGGACGCAAAAGGCGCGAAACCGTTCGATGACGCGTCCCCGTCAGTTGCCCCAGTCGAGTTGGCAAATTTCTGCCGAGCGGCCGGCGAGGTTCCAGTTACGGCCGAAGCCGCGGAACCGCGACTTGTCGGCGCGGGCGACGATCACGTCAGGCGCGATCCAGTATTGGCTGTTGCGGATGACGACGTTCTCACCTGCCTCCTTGCCCTTCACCGGCGAGATCGCGCCGTCGACATAATCCTTGATCTTGATGATGCGGGTCTCGCCCTGCGTCTCGTAGCTGATCGGCACCTGCCTGACGCCGAGGAACTGGCCGACCAGGATCGACAACAGGTGCGTGGTCCCGCCGACGCGCCCTGAAAAAATCCGTGTCAAGGATTTGACCGCCTGCGCCGAGGCCTTCTCATCGACGAACAGCGCCGCGGTCCAGTTGCCGCGCGACATGATGCCGGGCAGGTCCATCATTAACCCGCATTTGACGCCGGAAAGATCGACCGTGTCGAACTGGCCTTCATCGATACGAATACCGGCCCACGTCTGGCAGCGATCCTCGGTCGGCGGGTGCTCGCCGAGCGACAGCACGCAAGGGCAGAACACAGTGCAAGAGCACGACAGCGCCATCTCGCCCTTCAGGCTCCACTTCTCGCTCACGGACGCATTCCTTCCCTCGACGTTCTTTTGTCTTAGCCCGGCCAATGCGCGGCCACGGCACGGGCAATCGACACCACACCAATGGCAATCATCGCAACACCCGTGACTTTGGTAAAGCGCATCGTGGTCGTAATCTTTTCGATGGCCATGACGATGCCAAGCCCGGCCATCCAGACGATGTTCATCGTGCCGACCGCGAACATCAGGAGCATCATGACCCAGCAGCAGCCGAGGCAGTAAAGCCCCTGCGTCAGTCCAAGCCGGAAAACACCACGCGGTGTGGTCTGCCAGTGTTTGAAGAAAAATGGAAACGGCCGCTGGCACTGGGTGAGACAGGCCTGTTTGAGGGTCGAGAACTGGTAGGCGCCTGCTGCGACGAACAGCGCGCCGGCAAACAGCGGGCTGGCCGACGATAGTGCCGGATCGAGCACACCGCTGCGCGTCAGACCCCATTGCACGGCCGTCGCGGCGGCAGAAAATCCGAACCAGATCGCGGCATAGCCGGCGGCGATGACGTAAGGCGACACGATCGGCTCCTGCTTGCGCGCCGCCGCATCCGCGATCTCGGCATAGGTGTAGATCATCGGCGCCGCGCTCGGCAGCATCATCGCAAGCGCCATCGCGCACCACATCAGGAAGACAAGTCCCGCATCCGTCGTCGACCACGCGCCGAGCGGCATGCCGGGATGCGAGCGCGACGGACTGCATAATGCGTCGATGACGCGCGGCACGAGATCGAGCAGTCCGCCGCCCGGCCCCAACGTTTCGCCGGGCGCTCCGCCAACCAGCAGAGCGAGATAAGTCCAGCCGAGTGCCGACAGAACGACGACGCAGACAATCGCAACGGCCTTTGGCCGCCCGAACACGCCGATCATGCCGGCGGGAGGCGGCGCGCGCATCTGGTCGCTGGCCATCTGGCTCATGCTCGATCTATCGCATATTGCAACGCTCTCGCCCAAATCGTCGGGCCATGATAGCCACGATTGGGGCAGAACCGGAGTGGCCGCCTTGACGCAAAGCAAGGCCGAGAACGAACGAGCCGACGTGCTGGTCGTCGGCGGCGGCCCGGCCGGCCTGACCGCGGCCATCGCGCTCGCCTCCGCCGGCATCGCGACCGCCTTGATCGCGCCGCGCCGCACCAAGGCCGACCACCGGACCACCGCCCTGCTCGCGGGTTCCGTCAACGCGCTCGAAGCGCTCGGCATCTGGACGCTGTGCAAGGCCGACGCCGCGCCGCTGCGCGTCATGCGCATCGTCGACGACACCGGGCGGCTGTGGCGCGCCCCCGAAGTGAAGTTCGACTGCGCGGAAATCGATCTCGATGCGTTCGGCTACAATGTTGAAAATGAAAAGCTGATCGCGGCGCTGGAGCAGCGCACGCGCGAGCTGCCGGCCCTGGCCGTGATCGAGGACGCCGCCCAAACCGTCAACTGCACGTCCGATCGCGTCACGATCACGACGTCAATCGGACGGACACTTGCGGCTCCCTTGCTGGTCGGAGCGGATGGCCGCAATTCGCTTTGCCGCGCCGCCGCCGGCATCACGGTCGATACCCGCAACTATCCGCAGTCGGCGCTGACCGTCACGTTCGCGCATTCGCGTCCGCATCACGATGTCTCGACCGAGTTTCACACGCCGTCCGGCCCCTTCACCGTGGTGCCGCTGCGTGGAGCGTTTCCAGGCGAAGTGGGAACCGGTTCGCCGTCCGGAAACGCGACAGAACAAAAACTTGGTCAGCGTTCGAGCCTGGTCTGGGTGCTCGATCCGCGCGAGGCCGGTCACGTCGCCGAACTCGACGATGCGGCGCTCTCCGATGAAATCGAGCGCCGCTCGCATTCGATCCTCGGCAAGATCGCTGTCGAGCCCGGACGCGGCCTGTTCCCGTTGGCGGTTGCGACCGCGCGTTCTTTCGGCGCCAACCGTGTCGCGTTGGTCGGCGAGGCCGCCCATGTGGTGCCGCCGATCGGCGCGCAAGGTCTCAATCTCGGCCTGCGCGACGCCGCGACCATCAGTGAACTTGTGATCGACGCGCATCGCGCCGGCCAGGACATCGGCGCCGACGACCTGCTCGCGCGCTATCACGACCGCCGCAGCGCCGATGCCGGCAGCCGCACGCTGGCCATCGATCTGCTCAACCGCTCGCTGCTCAGCGATTTTCTGCCGGCGCAAGGTGCGCGCGGCCTCGGCCTCTACATGATCGACCGCATCGGCCCGCTGCGCCGCTCGCTAATGCGCGAGGGCGTGATGCCCGCGGCCTCGCAGCCGCGCTTGATGCGCGGCGAACTCATTTAGTCTTTCGCCCCTGGCGCGCGCTTCGTTTTCTCGCGACCTCGAAACTGATCGGCAACCGGAACAGGTAACGCCGTGATCTCGTTGCCGGCAGCGTTACCAAGCCTGTGCGCGAACAAACCGCGCCCGACAAAATGCCGATCCCGCATCGCTTCTTCAAGCGACGCGACGATGGTGACGCAGCAATCAGCCTCCGCAAAGATCGGCCGCCAGTCGTCCGAAGTTTTTGCGGCGATAAGGCGCGCCACCGCCGCGCGTGTCGCCACTGCATCACGGCGGTCGTCGACCAGCTCGGGCGCAAGCCCGATCGTCTGCGTGAAGGCAAGCCAGAATTTCTGCTCCAGCGCGCCACAGGCGATCAGCCTGCCATCCTTCGCGGGATAGATCTGATAGCGCGGCGTGCCACCGACCAGCGGCAGTTCGCCCGGCGCGGGAAATCGTCCCGCCGCCTGCCCGAGCGCGAGCGCATACCAGGCGAAGGTGAACATCGCGTCGGTCATCGCGATATCGAGCCGGCAGCCCTTGCCGCTTTGGTCGCGCGCCCGCAACGCCAGCAGAATGTTAATGACGGCCGGAAATGTCCCACCGGCGATGTCGGCGGCGAGCACCGGCGGCACGACCGGGTGCTCCTTCGGCCCCGGCTGCAAGGCGAGCACGCCGGTCGCGCCGATATAATTGATGTCGTGTCCGGCCTCGCCAGCGCGCGGCCCGCTCTGGCCGTAGCCGCTGATCGAACAATAGATGAGCTTCGGGTTGAGCGCGTGGACCGCATCGAAGCCGAGCCCGAGCCGCTCCATCACGCCGGGCCGGAATTGTTCGATCAGAATGTCGGCGCGCTTCAACAGCGGTTCGAGCCTGGCACGGTCGTCCGCGCTCTTCAGGTCGAGCGTCAGCCGCGTCTTGCCGCGGTTGAGCATCGCATAGGCCGCGCTCTCGCCGTCCCACAACGGCGGGAAAGCGCGCATCTCCTCGCCGCCCGGCCGTTCGACCTTGATGACCTCGGCACCTGCTTCCGCCAGCATCAGCGCGGCGAGCGGCCCCGGCAGCAGCGTCGAGAAGTCGAGAACCAGAAGGCCGGCGAGCGGTTGCATCGGCGCCAAGTCCCTCAGCGGAACAACAGTTGCGGTAGGTTATTGGTTTTCACCAGCCACATCACGCTGGTCAGCGTGACGACGGATACCAGTGTCCCGACCAGCACCGCGCTCGAGGCCTCCTCGACCCAGGTGTCGTATTGCCGCGCGAACACGAACACGTTGAGCGCCGGCGGCAACGCGGCCATCAGGATTGCCGTGCTCACCCACAGCGGATCGAAGTTTCCCATCAACGACAACAAAAAGAACAGGATGATCGGATGAACGATCAATTTGAGCGACACCAGCACCGGCACTTCCCACGGCGCCTTCTGCAATGGCCGCAGTGCCACCGTGACGCCGAGCGTGAACAGCGCGCAGGGCGCCGCCGCGTTTTGCAGGAACTGCATCAAACGCTCCAGCGCAACCGGCGGCTGGAAATGAAGGGCGGCCGACAAGGCGCCGAGCGCAGAGGCAATCACCAGCGGGTTGGTGCCGATCTTCGTCAACGCCGTGCGCGCGATGGTGCCGAAGCTGACCGGCGCGGGACCGGCCAGCGTCATCAGAAACGGCACGAGGGTAAACAACAAGAGCGTGTCGAAGCAAAAGATCAGCGCCACCGGAGCAGCCGCCTGCGGGCCGAGCGTCGACAGCGCGAGCCCCGGCCCCATATAGCCGATATTGCCGTAGCTCCCGGCCAGCGCCCCGATGGTGGCACGGCCGATATGGCCGCGCCGGACCAGCATCACCACCGCGAAGGAAAACGCGAAGGCCCAGCCGGTCGCCAGCGTGGTTGCGAAGATGAAGTCGATCTGCGCGAGCTGCTCGAGCGGCGTCTGTGCGAGAATTCGGTAAAACAGGGCTGGCAGCGCCACATAGACGATGAAGAAATTCATCCAGGCCAGCGCGGTGTCCGGGATTTGTTTGATCCGGCCGCAGGCGAACCCGATGAAGATCAGCCCGAAAAACGGCAGTGCGAGATTGATGACTTCAAGCATCGTCGGTTCCGGGCCGCCTTGCGGCAAGGCGGTGTGCCGCCAAATCGGGCGCGCGATAGCCTTAAACGGACTTGGCGCGAGCCTTGCCTTCCTCTAAACGGCTCTTGAGCCTTTTGAAAGACGCGTTTTCGTAAAGGATCGCCCGCGATGAAATTGCCGCGCCAGTTCTTCCAGCCGCTCGCGATTGGGGCGCCCGCCCCTTTGCGTGAACTTCCCGTGCGGCTCGAGCGCATGATCCATTTCATGCCGCCACATATCGAGAAGCTGCGCGCCAAGGCCGGCGACCTCGCCAAACAGGTCGACGTCGTCTTGGGCAATCTGGAAGACGCCATCCCGATCGATGCCAAGGAGGCCGCGCGCCGCGGCTTCATCGAGATGGCGAAGGCGGTCGATTTCGGCGCGACTGGCCTGTGGGTGCGCATGAACGCGCTCAACTCGCCGTGGGCGCTCGATGACATGACCGAGATCGTCGGCGCGGTCGGCAACAAGCTCGACGTCGTCATGCTGCCCAAGGTCGACGGTCCCTGGGATGTACATTATCTCGATCAGTTGCTGGCGCAGCTTGAAGCGCGTCACAAGATCGAAAAGCCGATCCTGATCCACGCCATTCTGGAAACGGCGCAGGGCGTCAACAATGTCGAAGCGATCGCAACGGCCTCGCCGCGCATGCACGGCATGAGTCTCGGTCCCGCCGATCTTGCCGCCTCGCGCGCGATGAAAACGACGCGCGTTGGCGGCGGTCATCCTGAATATAAAGTGCTTGCCGATCCCGGACCGGAAGGCACGCCGCGCGCCTCCTATCAGCAGGATCTCTGGCATTACACGCTCGGCAAGATGGTCGACGCCTGCGCCGCCGCCGGCATCAAGCCGTTCTACGGTCCGTTCGGCGACTTCGCCGACCCCGCCGCCTGTGAGGTCCAGTTCCGTAATGCCTTCCTGATGGGATGCGTCGGCGCGTGGTCGCTGCATCCGAGCCAGATCGACATCGCCAAGCGCGTCTATTCGCCCGACCCTGGCGAGGTCGCATTCGCCAAGAAGATCGTCGAGTCGATGCCGGACGGGGCCGGCGCCGTCATGATCGACGGCAAGATGCAGGACGACGCCACCTGGAAACAGGCCAAGGTTCTGCTCGACCTTGCCCGTCTGGTCTCCGCCAAGGACCCGGAGATGGGCAAACGCTACGGTTTATGACGTGACCAAGGCACTGGAAATCCGCCGTCAGCCGGACTATCTGAATTCGACATGACCGATATCAACAAAATGCGTACGGCGAAGTTCCAGATCGGCCAGGTGGTCAAGCACCGGCTCTACCCCTTTCGCGGGGTGATCTTCGACATCGATCCGGAATTCAACAATACCGAGGAGTGGTGGGAGTCGATCCCCGCCGAGGTACGGCCGCGCAAGGACC
>JBFWZV010000012.1:0-65446 GCA_050184975.1 Pseudolabrys sp.
TGCGCAATCCGCTCGGCATCACCATTATCGGCGGGCTGATGCTGAGCCAGGTGCTGACGCTCTACACGACGCCGGTGTGCTATCTCTATATGGAGCGGTTGCGCGAGCGTCTGGCGCCGCGCCGCTATTCGGCGCGGCCGGCGGAGTAGACACATGGAGAAAGCGTCGTGAATTTCTCCTACCCCGCGATCCGGCGGCCGATCGGCACAACGCTGCTCGCCATCGGCCTGTTTCTGACCGGCGCGGTCGCCTACAAATTTCTCCCCGTCGCCAGCATGCCGAGCGTCGATTTTCCGACGATCTCGGTGAACGCGGGACGGCCCGGCGCCGACCCGACCATCATGGCGGCGACGGTGGCGGCGCCGCTCGAGCGGCGGCTCGGCGAGATTTCCGGCGTCACCGAACTGACCTCGATCAGCTCGCTCGGTTCGACCCGCATCACCATCCAGTTCGACTTGAGCCGCAGCATCGAAGGGGCAGCGCGCGACGTGCAGGCGGCACTGAACGCGACGCTCTCCGACCTGCCGATCGACCTGCCGACGCTGCCGACCTTCCGCAAGTCGAACCCGGCGGCGGCGCCGATCCTCATTCTGGCGCTGACCTCGAAGACGATCGCGCCGAGCGCGATTTACGACGCCGCGGACAGCATTATCGCGCAGCGGCTGTCGCAGGTCGACGGCGTCGCCGACGTGACCGTCGCCGGCTCCGAACAGCCGGCGATCCGCGTCCGCGTCGACCCCTCCCGCCTCGCCGCCATGGGCGTCAACATGGAAGCGGTGCGCACAGCGATCGCCAACTCCAACGCAGTCGGGCCGCTTGGGGCCTTCGATGGCGACAGGCGCGCCACCACCATCGGTATCAACGACCAGCTTCGCGACGCGAAGGACTACGACCCGGTCGTCGTCAAGGCGACCAATGGAACGGTAATCCGGCTGTCGCAGGTCGCCAGCATCACGCCGAGCGTGCGCAACAGCCGCTCCGCCGGCTGGTACAACCGCGACCCTTCGGTACTGCTCATCATCACGCGGCAGGCCAACGCCAACGTCATCGAGACGGTCGACCGCATCAATGAACTGCTGCCGGAACTAAAGCAGTGGATTCCCGCAGGCCTCGAGATTTCCGTGCTTGCCGACCGCACCCAGACCATCCGCGCCAGCGTGCTCGACATGCAGTTGACGCTCGCCGCCACCATCCTGCTCGTGATGCTCGTGGTGTTCTGCTTCCTGCGCCGTGGCGCGGCGACGATCGCCGCCGGCGTCACCGTGCCGCTGTCGCTCGCCGGCACGTGCGCCGCGATGTGGGCGGCGGGCTTCTCGATCAACAACCTGTCGCTGATGGCTCTCGTCGTCAGCGTCGGCTTCGTGGTCGACGACGCCATCGTCATGATCGAAAACGTGTTCCGCAACCTCGAGGCCGGCAAATCGCGGCTGCGGGCGGCGCTCGAAGGCGCCCGTCAGATCGGTTTTACGGTGGTGTCGATCAGCGTTTCGCTGGTCGCGGCCTTCATTCCGCTTCTGTTTATGGGCGGCATCGTCGGCCGGCTGTTCCGCGAATTTTCCGTCACGCTCGCCTTCGCTATCGCCGTCTCGACCGTGGTATCGCTGACGGTGACGCCGATGATCTGCGCCTATTTCGTGCGCTCACCGCCGAGCCGGGACGCCACCTGGTTCGACCGGCTGATCGACGGCGCGCTGTCGCGGATGATCGCGTTCTACGCGCGCACGCTCGACTTTGTCCTGCGCCACCATGTTCTCGGCCTCGTCGCCTTCGTCGCTACGCTGACGCTGACCGTCGCGCTGTTCGTCAAAACGCCGAAAGGTTACTTCCCGCAGGACGATACCGGATTGATCTTCGGCGGCACTGTCGCCTCGACCGACATTTCGTTCGACGCGATGCGCGAGTTGCAACTGAAAGCGATGGAAGTGGTGCTGTCCGACCCTGCGGTCGCCGGCCTCGGTTCCTCGATCGGTTCCTCGACCTGGAACGCGTCGGTCAATCGCGGCCGCATGTTCATCAGCCTGAAGCCGCTTGCCGAGCGCGGCGGCGTCACCAGCCAGCAGGTCGTCAACCGGCTGCGCGGGCGGCTCGGGCGCATTCCCGGCATCCGCACATTCATGTTCCCGGCGCAGGATCTGCGCGTCGGCGGCCGCTACAGCGACGCTCAATACCAGTTCACGCTGTGGAGCGCCGATTTCGAGGCGCTGCAGACCTGGGTGCCGCGCGTCCTCGACCGCGTCAAGGAAGTGCCCGGCGTCACCGACGTCTCGACCGACCGCGAACAGGGCGGCCTGCAGGCCAATGTGGTGATCGACCGCGCCGCCGCCGCACGCTACGGCGTGCGCGTACAGGACATCGACAACGCGCTCAACAATGCATTCTCGCAGCGGCAGGTGTCGACGATCTACACGCAGCGTAACCAGTATCGCGTCATTCTCGAAGTCGACCGGCCGTTCCTGCGCGACCCGGTCGATATCAGCCACCTCTATGTCAGCGGCAGCGGCAACACGCAGGTGCCGATCACCGCCGTCGCCAGGGTCGAGCGCTCGATCTCCCCGCTCGTCGTCAATCACCAGGGCCAGTTCCCGTCGGTGACCATCACCTACAATTTCGCCGAGGGCGCGCAGATCGAGGACGTCACCGCCGCAATCGAACAGGCGGTCGCCGAGATGCACCTGCCGGATGCGATCCGCACGGATTTCGCCGGCGATATCAAGGATTTCAAGCGGACCGCAGGGGCGCAGCCGCTGCTGATCCTCGCCGCGCTGATCGCGGTCTATATCGTGCTCGGCATTCTCTACGAAAGCCTCGCGCATCCGCTGACGATCATTTCGACGCTGCCGTCCGCCGGGCTTGGCGCACTGATCGCGCTGCAGATCACCGACAGTTCGCTGACCGTGATCGCCTTCATCGGCATTATTCTCCTGATCGGCATCGTCAAAAAGAACGGCATCCTGCTCGTCGATTTCGCGCTCGAAGCGGAACGCAAACGCGGCCTCTCAGCCGTGGATGCCATTCGCGAAGCCTGCATGGAACGGTTCCGACCGATCCTGATGACGACAATGGCGGCGCTGCTCGGCGCGGTGCCGCTCGTCATCGCGGCCGGCCCCGGCACCGAACTACGCCGTCCGCTCGGCATCACGATCATCGGCGGGATGCTGGTGTCGCAGGTGCTGACGCTCTACACCACGCCGGTGATCTATCTGCTGCTCGACAGGATGCACCGCAGATTGTGGGGCGGACGGCGGGCGCGCGGCGGCAAGCCCTCGCTGCAACCGGCGGAATAGTTCCGTCAGATACCCAGATAGCGATGCTGGATGTCGGTCGCGGCCGCGAGATCGCGCGACGCGCCGGTCCAGACCACGCGGCCGCGCTCGATGATGTAATGGCGGTCGGCAACGCGGGTCAGCGCATCGACATTCTTGTCGATGACGAGAATCGACAGCCCCTCGCCTTTCAGCCGTTCGAGACTTTTCCAGATTTCGGCACGGATCAGCGGCGCGAGACCCTCGGTCGCCTCGTCGAGGATCAGAAGCCGCGGATTGGTCATCAGCGCGCGACCGATCGCCAGCATCTGCTGTTCACCGCCGGAGAGCTGGTTGCCCATGCTGCCCGCGCGCTCGGCGAGCCGCGGAAACAGGTCGTGCACGCGCTCCAGCGTCCATTGGGTCGAGCCGTCGCGATTGGCGGCGGTCGCGACGAGATTCTCGCGCACGGTCAGGTTCGGGAAAATCTGCCGGCCCTCCGGCACCAGGCCGAGACCGAGCTTGGCAACGCGATAGGACGGCAGCCCGCGCACCTCCTGGCCGCCAAAACGGATCGAGCCGGCCCGCGCGATCGTCATGCCCATGATCGAGCGCACGGTCGTCGTCTTGCCCATGCCGTTGCGGCCCATCAGCGTCACCATTTCGCCCGGGGCGATGGCAAACGAAATGCCGAACAGAACCTGGCTCAGGCCGTAGCAGGTCTCGATATTCTCGACGTCGAGCAAGTGCCGGTCAGACATGGTGGCCGGTCCCCTTGCCGTCGTCGCCGAGATAGGCCTGGCGGACTTCGGCATTGGCGCGGATGTCGTCGGGCTTGCCGGTGGCGATCAGACGGCCATAGACCAGTACGCTGATGCGGTCGGCCAGCGCAAACACCGCTTCCATGTCATGCTCGATCAGCAGGATCGTGAGATCCTTCTTGAGCTCGCGCAGCATGTCGACCATGCGTGCGGATTCCTCGACGCCCATGCCGGCCATCGGCTCGTCGAGCAGCAACATGCGCGGCTTGCCGGCAAGCGCCATGGCCAGTTCGAGCTGCCGGTGCTCGCCGTGACTGAGCGCCGAAGCGACGACGTCGGCGCGGTCGGCGAGCCCGACGCGGGCCAGCGCCTCGCGCGCCGGCTCGCGCAGCTCCGGCTCGCTGCGGGCGTTCTGCCAGAAATGGAACGAGTGGCCGGCATGGGCCTGCACCGCAAGCGCCACGTTGTCGAGCGCGGTAAAGTCGAGAAAGATCGAGGTGATCTGGAACGAACGCGCAAGGCCGAGCGCGCTGCGCGCGTAGACCGGCAGACCGGTAATGTCGGCGCCATCGAAACGGACGCGGCCGGAATCCGGCACCAGTTCGCCGGTCAATTGGCCGATCAGCGTCGTCTTGCCGGCGCCGTTCGGGCCAATGATGGCGTGCAGTTCGTTGCGCTGCACGTCGAGCATAATGTCGTCGGAGGCGACGACGCCGCCGAACCGTTTGGTTATGCCTTCGATGCTGAGCATGGCTTCAGTCACGGCGCGGCCCCGACATCAGCCCGTCGATGCCGCCGCGCGCGAACAGCACGATCAGCAGCAGCATCGGTCCGAGGATCAACTGCCAGTATTCGCCGGCGGCGGCAATTTCCTTGCCGGTGACGAGATAGCTGCCAAAGCCGATGATGTGCGGCAGCGCTTCCTCCAGCACGAGCAGCGCGACGGCGCCGATCACCGGCCCGGCCACCGTGCCCATGCCGCCGAGCACCGCCATCACGATGAGGTCGCCGGAGCGCGTCCAGTGCATCAGCGCCGGGCTGATGAAGTTGGTGTGGTTGGCAAGCAGCACGCCGGCCAGACCGCACAACACGCCGGCGATCACGAAGCAGACCAGCTTGTAGCGGAACACCGGAAACCCGATCGCGCGCATGCGCCGCTCGTTCGAGCGCGCGCCTTGAATCACCATGCCGAAGCGCGAATTGACGAGCCGCCACACGGCATAGACCGACAACAGCAGCAGGACGAGACAGAGATAATAAAACACCGTGCGGTTCGACAGGTCGATCAGCCCGCCGAAGGTGCTGCGCTTCTGGATCGTCATGCCGTCATCGCCGCCATAGCGGTCGAGGCCGTTGGCGACGTAATAGACCATCTGCGCGAAAGCGAGCGTAATCATGATGAAGTAGACGCCGCGGGTACGCAGGCTCAAGGCGCCGACGCCGAGCGCAAACAGGCCCGACAGCACGAGCGCCAGCGGCCACTGCACGAAGCCGGAGCCAACGCCTTCCTTGGCGAGAACGCCGACCACGTAGCCGCCGATGCCGAGATAGGCGGCATGGCCGAAGCTGACCATCCCGCCGAAACCCATAATCAGGTTCAGGCTGACGGCGGCTATCGCCAGAATGACGATACGAGTGAACAATGTCAGCAGAAAGATATTGTCGGTCGCCTTCGCGTAGATTGGCAACAGAATCAGAATCGCGAACAGGAGCGCGACCAGGACATTGCGAAGCGTGAGATGCGCCGTCATTTGCCGGACGCCGGGAACAGGCCTTCCGGCCGAAACACGAGAATCAGCGCCATCAGCGTATAGATCAGCATCGAGGACAGCGCCGGGCCCGCGCTCGAGCCGGCACTGTAACTGACGAAGTGGCGGACGAGGTCGGGCAGGAACACGCGACCAATGGTGTCGATAAGGCCGACGACGATCGCGGCCGCGAACGCGCCGCGGATCGAACCGATACCGCCGATGATGATGACGACGAAGGCGAGGATCAGGATGTTCTCGCCCATGCCGATCTGCACGTAGGACAACGGCGCCTGGATCATGCCGGCAAATCCGGCAAGCGCCGCGCCGAGGCCAAACACCAGCGTATAGAGCAGCTTGATGTTGATGCCGAGCGCGCTGACCATCTCGCGGTTGGACGCGCCGGCGCGGATCAGCATGCCGATGCGGGTGCGCATCACCAGCACGTAGAGCAGCAGCGCGACAAAGAGCGTCGCGAGAATAATGATGAGCCGGTAGATCGGATAATAAACGCCCGGCAGAACCTGCACCGCGGTGAACATCGCCGGCGGCAGCGGAATCGTCAGGCCAGCCGGACCCCAAATCAGGCGAACGAGCTCATTGAAGAAGATCAGCAAGCCGAACGTGCCAAGCACGTGATCGAGATGGTCGCGGCCGTAGAGCGGTCGTATCGCGATCAGCTCGATCACCATGCCGGCAATCAGGGTCGCTACGAGCCCCAGCGCGAGGCCGCCCACGAAACTCTCGGTGACGGCGATGAAGGTGGCTGCGAAATAGGCGCCAAGCATATAGAGCGAGCCGTGTGCCAGATTGACCAGATCCATGATGCCGAAGATCAGGGTCAGGCCCGCGGCCAGCAGGAACAGCAGCATTCCGAGCTGGATGCCGTTGAGACACTGTTCGATCAGATAGAGCATCGCGCCCGCAGCCTCATTGCCGAACCGGCAGGGTTCGGCTCCCCACTTTCCACTTTTGCCCTGTTGCCGCTATGCAACCAACGTGCCGGACAAAAAGCAAGGACGGCAGAAGCCTTCCGCTTCTGCCGTCCCTGTAACGCCGACGCCGTTAGTTCGGCATCTTGCACTTCGAAACGTGCTTGTCCTGGTCGTTCTCGACGATGGTCGCGACCGTCTTCATCCGGTAGTCGTTGCCGTCCTTCACCGCTTCCTGCAGGTAGAAGTTCTGGATCGGCATGTGGTTCGGGCCGAACTTGAAGTTGCCGCGCACCGACTTGAAATCGGCCTTCTCAAGCGCCTTGCGCAACGCATCCTTGTTCGACATGTCACCCTTGGTCTGCTTCAGGCCGCTGTCGATCAGGAACGCCGCGTCATAGGTCTGCGAGCCATAGAACGACGGGTGCGCCTTGTACTTCGCCTTGTAGTCGGCGACGTACTTCTTGTTGGCCGCATTCGGCAGATCGCCGACCCACTGCTGGGCGCCCGGAATGCCGATCGCCAGGTCCTTCAGACGCGGCAGCGACAGGTCGTCAATGGTGAACACGGTGTAGAGCGGAATCTGACCCTTGAGGCCGGACTGCGCATACTGCGTGATGAACTGGATGCCGGCGCCTCCCGGATAGAACGCGAAGATCGCGTCCGGCTTCGCCGCGCGCGCCTTCGAGAGCTCCGCCGAGAAGTCGAGCTGGCTCGGCCAGGTGGTGAGTTCGCGGCCGACGATCTGACCCTTGAAGGTCGCGGACACGCCTTCCAGCATGTCCTTGCCGGCGGCGTAGTTCGGCCCGATCAGGAAGGCCGACTTGATGCCTTTCTGGTTCATGTAGGTGCCGAGCGCCTGCGGCGTCTGGTCGTTGTTCCACGACGTCGAGAACACATAAGGCGAGCACTGCTCACCGGCGAGCTGCGAGGCGCCCGCGTTGGTGATGATCGTGAAGGTCTTGGAGTCCACGATCGGCTTCAGCGACGCCAGCATGACATTCGACCAGATGTAGCCGACCAGGAAGTCGACCTTGTCGGACTGAATGAGCTTTTCGGTCTTCTGCTTGCCAATCTCCGGCTTGAAGCCGTCGTCTTCGTAGATCACTTCGACCGGACGGCCGCCGAGCTTGCGACCGAGATGATCGAGCGCGAGCTCGAATGAATTGCGCATGTCGTTGCCGATCGCGGCAACCGGTCCACTGAAGGTGCTGACGAAACCGATCTTGAGCGGCTGAGTATTCTGGGCCGCAGCCGGGCCCATCGTGAGGGCAAGTGCTGTGCCCGCAACCAGTAGTGTGTGACGCATGATATATACCTCCCAGAGGCCAGTTGGCCCGTTGGCACTGACGCATAATCTAGCGGCATGAGCGCATAAACGTCCACCTTTCTGGCGGTCGTTCGCCTACTGAGGAGCGAAAAAATTTCGGGCGCACGCGAATGCGCACCTGAAATATAGTTCGCAAAATCCGGCCGACGGCATTCGGCGAACACTGCGGCCATTGACCTGATTGCAACGCTCGGCAGTCTAGTGGCCGTAATACATAATATCCGCGTCAGCCGGGAGCCGAACCTTTATGCCGAAATCGCTCGACCGCACCTATGACGGCATCATCATCGGCGCCGGACATCACGGGCTTATTCTCGGCAGTTATCTGGCGCGGGCGGGTCTCGATATCCTGCTGGTCGAGCGGCGGCTGACCTATGGCGGCGGCTTGTGCACCCGCGAAGTCACTCTGCCCGGTTTTTATCACAACCTGCACTCGATCAATCATTTCCACATCAGCGAGACGCCGTGGTTCAAGGATCTCGGCCTCGACGAGCGCGTCACCTACATCACGCCGCGCTACGAATTCGGCCAGGCGCACAATGACGGCAGCGCGCTGGTGCTCGGCCGCGATCTCGAGGAGTCGGTCGCCAATATCGCGCGCTTCTCGAAGAAGGACGCCGAGACGTTCCGCGCCTGGAACCGCAAGGCAGAAAAGATCACCGCCGAAATTTTCCTGCCCGAGCGCTATGCCGAACCGCTGCCGCAGGCGGAACGCGAGGCGCTGATCTCGCGCACAGCACTCGGCCGCGAGTTTCTCGAGATCGCCAGCCGGCAGCCGCTCGATGTGGTGCGCGAGCTGTTCGAGAACGAGCATGTGCGCTTGCTGTTTCTTTTCAAGGTGTCGCTGTTCGGCACCTGGCTCGTGGATACCATGTCGAAGACCTCGCCGATGGGATCGGTGATCCGCGCTTTCGATCTCGAAAGCGGCTACCAGCTTTGCCAGGGCGGCTCGTTCAACCTCGCACGCGGCCTGATGGAGACTTTCATCGCCGCCGGCGGCCGCTATCAGCCGCAGGTCGAGATCGACCGCATTGTAATCGAAAACGGTCGCGCCACCGGGATCGAGCTTGCCAGCGGTCGCACGGTGCGGGCCCGGCAATTCGTCGCTTCGACACTCGACGTCCACCAGACCTTCGAGAAACTCGTCGGCCGCGAACAACTGCCGGATACGTTCCTGAGAAAACTCGACGGCTTTCAGTATACGGCGTGGTCCCTGTTCGGCCTGCATCTCGCGCTCAACGAAAGTCCGCGCTTCGCCGCCGAAAAATTCGATCCCAATGTCAACCGCGCCATGAAATGGTCGATCGGTGCCGAGACGATGGAGGATCTGTTCTCGGCGCATCAGGACGTGCAGGCCGGCCGCGTGCCGAAACTCGTGCAGTTCGGCTCCGGTCCCTTGAGCCTGCTCGATCCGACGCAGGCGCCGCCGGGCAAGCATACGACCTATTGCTGGCATGTGATGCCGCTCAATCCCGATCTCGACGGACAGAGCTACGAGAGCTTCAAGGAAGAATTCGCCGACCGGATCGTCGAATGCTTCGCGCGCTATTGTCCGAACATGACGTCAAAGAATATTCTCGGCCGCTACATCTATACTGGCCGTGAGTATGTCGAAGAGATGATCAATATGCGCGGCGGCGACATCTTCATGGGCGCGTTCAACGCCGAGCAGGTGATGTACAATCATTTCGGCTATCGTTCGCCGGTCGCAAACCTCTACAACGCGGGATCGGCCGGCCATCCCGGCGGCGCGATCTCCGGCGGTTCGGGTTATATCAGCGCCGGTCTGATCGCGCGCGACCTCGGCCTCAAACCCTGGTGGACGCCGCAGGATGCACGCCCGGCGCTGGAAAAGCTGCCACAGCTTGAGCGAGGTGCGGCGTGACTGCCGGAACGAAAGACCTGTTCGATATTACCGGCCGCGTCGCCATCGTCACCGGCGCGGGCCAAGGCATCGGCCGCGCCTTCGCGAAGGCGCTTGCCGCTTCCGGCGCGATTGCCGTCATTGCGGAGATGAACGAAGCCAAGGCGAACGCGGTCGTGGCCGAGATCGCGGCCGAAGGCGGCAAGGCATTGGCGGTCGTGACCGACGTTGCCGACGAGACTTCAATCGACGCGATGGTCGAAACGACGACAGCGAAATTCGGCCGCATCGACATTCTCATCAACAACGCCGGCATTTTCTCGACACTGGAGATGCATCCGTTCGACCAGATTCCGGTTTCGGAATGGGAACGCGTGTTGCGCGTCAACCTGACCGGCCCGTTCCTGTGCTCGCGCGCAGTGCTGCCCGCCATGCGCAAGCAGAAGCGCGGCCGCATCATCAACATGGCGTCCGGCGCGGTGCGGCTCGGCCGCCCCAACTATCTGCACTACATCGCGACCAAGTCCGCCCTGATCGGCATGAGCCTGTCGATGGCGCGCGAGCTTGGGGGCGACGGCATCACCGTCAACGCCATTCTGCCCGGCGCAACCTTCACCGAGATCGAGCGCAAGACCGTGACACCGGCGCAAAAAGAGAAGATCATCGCCATGCAGTGCATTCAGCGCGCCGAGACGCCGACCGACCTCGTGGGCACCATGCTGTTTCTCGCCTCCGACGCTTCCGAATTCCTGACCGGGCAGAGCATCAATCTCGATGGCGGCGTGACCGGATCGTGAGCGCGCAGCGATGACCGAAACTCCGATTCTGAGCGAGCAACGCGACGGCTACCGCGTCATCACCCTCCACCGGCCCGACAAGCTCAACGCTTTCAACGACGCGATGCATGGTGCGCTGCGCGCCGCGCTCGATGAAGCCGAAGGGGATGAGAGCTGCCGCGCTTTGCTCCTGACCGGCGCGGGCCGCGCCTTTTGCAGCGGGCAGGATCTGGCCGACCGGCTGCCCAAGCCCGGCGAAACCATCATCGCCGGCGCGGCACTGGAGGCGCATTACAATCCTCTGGTGCTGCGCTTGCACGCCATGCGGTTTCCGGTTGTCGCCGCCGTGAACGGCATCGCCGCCGGCGCCGGCTGCAACGTGGCGCTCGCCTGCGACATTGTGCTGGCCGCGAAGTCCGCCTCCTTTGTGCAGTCGTTCGCACGGATCGGACTGATCCCGGATTCCGGCGGCACCTGGATCTTGCCGCGGCTCGTTGGCATGGCCCGCGCGCGCGGCCTTGCCCTGCTCGCCGAGCCGCTGCCTGCCGAAAAAGCCGAAGACTGGGGCCTGATCTGGAAGGCGGTCGAGGATGCCGCACTGATGACGGAAGCCGAGAAGCTCTGCGCGCATTTCGCCAAGGCACCGACCCATGGCCTTGGCCTCATCAAGCGCGCACTGGACGCGAGCGGAACCAACGACCTCCCGACCCAACTGGCGCTCGAACGCGACCTGCAGCGCGAGGCGAGCCGCGCCCCCGATTATGCCGAAGGCGTGCGCGCCTTCTTCGAGAAGCGAAAACCGAACTTCACCGGCCGCAAGCCGGATTGACCCGGAAACCGTCGCGGCACGGCGCTTGCTCATTTTTCCAAATTGACAAAGGCTATTGGGCGTCTATCGTTTGTATGCATATGATCTAACGCTTCGTCAGGTGCCGCCGCATGAAGCCCGCGCCCTTCGTCCGCCACGTCCCCCGCACGCTCGATGAAGCGGTGAAGATTCTGAGCGAGGTGGCGCCTCAGGACGGCCGCGTCCTTGCCGGCGGCCAGAGCCTCGTGCCGATCATGGCATTCCGCATGGCGCGGCCCGCTCATCTGGTCGATATCAATGAAGTCGCCGGCCTCGACGCACTGAAGCTGGAGAACGGCAAGCTCGTCATCGGCGCGCGGGTGCGCCACGCCGCGTTTCACAAGCCGGTGGCGAAGGGTCCGCTTGGCGCTCTGCTCGCCACTGTGGTGCGCAGCATCGCGCATTACCCGATCCGGATGCGCGGCACCTTTTGCGGCAGCCTTGCACACGCCGATCCGGCCTCCGAATGGTGCCTGACCGCGGCGACGCTCGACGCCGAACTCATCGCCAAGAGCGTGCGCGGCGAGCGGGTGATCGCCGCGAAGGATTTCTTCGACGGCATCATGGCGACGGCGCTGGCCGAGGATGAACTGCTCGCCGAGGCGCGGATTGCCGATCTGCCGGCCGGCACCAAGTTCGGCTTCAACGAGTTCAGCCGCCGCGCCGGCGACTTCGCCATGGCGGCGGCGCTCGCGGTCTATTCGCTCGACGGCGGCAAGATCAAAGACGCACGGCTCGGCGTCGGCGGCGCCGAGGATCGTCCGCGCCGCATTCCGGAGGTCGAGGCGGTACTGAACGGCGCCGCGCCGGATGCAAAAACATTCTCCGCCGCCGCGGAGGCCGCTGCGAAAGCCATCGATCCACTGGAGGATCATCAGACCGACGCCGCCTATCGCCGCGATCTCGTGCGCGCCGTCACGCGCCGCGCGCTGGAGGCTTCTCTCGCATGAGCGCGGACGCAACCAAGGGCTCCGGCACAACCTGGGTCGGCCGCTCGATCCGGCGGCTGGAGGATCCCGTGTTGCTGCGCGGCGAAGGCCGCTTCACCGGCGATCTGCCCGCCAAAAATTGGGTGCGCTTCGTGCGTAGCCCGGTCGCGGCCGGCAATATTCGCGGCATCAAGAAGCCCGACGGCGCGATGGTCATCACCGCCGCCGACATCGAAGGCGTCAAAGAGATCACGCCGGTGCTGGAGAAATTCGATTACAGGATCAGCGGACAACCGGTGCTCGCAGGCGACGCCGTCCGTTACGTCGGCGAGGTCGTCGCCGCGGCGGTCGCGCCGACGCCGGAGGAAGCCGAAGATCTCGCCGAACTCGTCGAGCTCGACATCGAGGAAACGACGCCGCTGATCGACTCGCATTCCGCGCTCGCGCCCGGCGCGCCGCAGGTGCATCCGCAAATCCCGGGAAACGTCATCGTCGAGGGCCGCGTCGATACGCCGGATTTCGACAAGGTCTGGGCCGGCGCGCACAAGATCATCACCGTCGAGGCGCGCTCGCACCGGCAGAACGCATCGCCGATGGAAGGACGCGCCGGCCACGCGGCTTACGATCCGACCTCCGGCCGCGTCGTGTTCCATTGCACCTCGCAGATGCCGCACATGGCACGCACCGCCATTGCCGACCTGATCGGCATGCCGGAGTCCGACCTGCGGCTGATCGCGCCGGACGTCGGCGGCGGCTTCGGGCAGAAGATGCAGGTGTTTCCGGAATACGTCGTGCTGGTGTGGCTCGCGCGCAAATACCGCAGTTCGTTCGCCTGGACCGAGGACCGCCGCGAGAACCTGATCGCCGGCTATCACAGCCGCGACCAGCACGTGACGTTGCAGGGCGCCTATGACGCGAACGGCAAGCTGCTCGCGATCAAATCCGACATCCTCGCCAATATCGGCGCTTATTCATGTTTCCCGACCACCTGCGCCGTCGAGCCGATGATGACGCTGATGGAAATGCCGGGCTGCTATGACGTGCGGCATTACCGCGGCCACACCCGCGGCGTCGTCACCCACACCTGCCCGATCGCGCCCTATCGCGGCGTGTCGCGGCCAGTGGTCGCCTTCGTGCTCGAGCGCATGATGGACAAGGCGGCGCGCGCCTTTGGGCTAGAGCCGCCGGAAATCCGCCGGCGCAACCTGATCGACAAGTTCCCCTACACCTCGATCACCAATCTCCTCTACGACGAGGCGAGCTACCGCGAGACCATGGAAATCGCGGTAAAGGAGATCGACCTGCCAGCGTTCCGCAAGCGGCAGAAGGAGGCCCTCGCCAAGGGCCATTATCTCGGCATCGGCTTTTCGACCTTCTCCGAGCGCACCGGCTACGGCAGCGCCGGCTTTGCCGCGCGCGGCCTCAAGATCATCACCGGCTGGGAAACCGTCGTCGTCTCGATCGACCCGTCCGGCTTCGTCGAGGCGCGCATCGGCTCCTCGCCGCATGGCCAGGGCCTGCGCACCACGCTGGCGCAAATCGTCGCCGACGAAATCGGCTGCGACCCGCAGCGCGTCCGCGTGGTCCACGGCGATACCGACCGCGCGCCCTACGGCTGGGGCACTTTCGCCAGCCGCTCGCTGGTGATCGGCGGCGGCGCGACGATGCTGGCGGCACAGAAGGTGCGCGCCAAGCTCGTCAAGCTCGCGAGCCACATGCTCGAGGCCGACGCCGCCGACATCGTGCTGGAAAACAATATGGCCAAGGTCGCCGGCACCGACCGCTCCGTCAGCCTGTCCGACATCGCTCGCGAGGTCTATCACCGCGCCTTCCAATTCGGCGAAGAAGTCGAGCCCGGCATCAGCGAGAGCGCGACCTACGACCCGCCGGGCACGTTCTCCAACGCCTGCCACGTCGCCATCGCCGAGGTCGATATCGAAACCGGCAAGGTGACGCTGGAGAAATTCCTCGTCTCCGAGGACGCCGGCCGCATCATCAATCCGATGATCGCCGACGGCCAGGTGCATGGCGGCGTCGCGCAGGGCATCGGCAACGCGCTGCTCGAAGAGATCGTCTACGACGAGACCGGCAATCACCTCTCGACAACGCTCGCCGACTATCTGCCGCCGACCTGCCACGAAATCCCGCCGTTCGAACTGCACCACATCGAGACCTACAGCAGCCACACCATCACCAAGGCCAAGGGACTCGGCGAAGGCGGCACCATCGGCGCCCCTGCCGCTGTCGTAAACGCCATCAACGATGCGCTGGCGCCGTTCAACGTCGAGATCGACCACATGCCGGCGTCGCCGCAGCGCATCCGCGCTGCCATTCGCGAGGCGCAGAAAAAGTCGGGACACGCCGCATGAGCAAGAAGGCCAGCATCACGCTCAATATCAACGGCCGCGACCATGACGTCTCGGTCGAGCCGCGCCGGACGCTCGCCGACGCGATCCGCGACAACTGCGGGCTGACCGGCACCCATATCGGCTGCGAGCACGGCATCTGCGGCGCCTGCACCGTCATCGTGAACGGCGAGCCGGTGCGCTCGTGTCTCATGTTCGCGGTACAGGCCGACGGCAAAAAGATCCGCACCGTCGAAGGTCTCGCCAAAGGCGACACGCTGCACCCGATGCAGCAAGCCTTCATGGAAAATCACGCGCTGCAATGCGGCTTCTGCACGCCGGGCTTCCTGATGCTCGCCGTCGGCGTGCTGGAGCGCGAGCCGGACATCAGCGACGACGACCTGATCGACGTTCTTTCATCGAACCTGTGCCGCTGCACCGGCTACCAGAACATCATCAAGGCGGTGCGCGCCGCCGCCGCCGAGATGCGTAAGGGTTGAGGCACCCGACCGCCGGAGGGGCCATGCCCGAACAAGGCAGATATATCGGCAGATCGGTGCTGCGGCTCGAAGACCGGCCGCTGCTGACCGGCACCGGCCGCTTCGCCGCCGACGTGAATTTCCCCGACCAGCTTTATATGCGCGTGGTGCGCTCGCCCATAGCGCATGGAAAGTTGCGCGGCATCGACGCGTCCGCCGCGCTGGCAATGGACGGCGTCTTCGCGGTGTGGACCTTTGCAGACGTCGCCCACATCCCGCCGATCGGCTTTCGCCTCACCGGCCTCACCCAGCTCGAACCTTACCGCCAGTATGCGCTCGCAAGCGAAAAAGTCCGCTATGTCGGCGAACCGGTCGCCGCCGTGTTCGCGAGCGACCCCTACACCGCCGAAGACGCCGCCGACGCAGTCGCGCTCGACATTGAGGCTTTGCCGGTCATTCTCGACGCCGCTGCGCCGACCGGCGCTTTCGACAAGGATTACGGCACCGAGCCGACCATCATCGTCAAAAAATCCGGCGACATCGACGCGGCATTCAATGCGGCGCACACGGTGGTCGAACTCGACCTCTCGGTCGGCCGCCATTCCGGCGTGCCGCTCGAAACTCGCGGCGCGGTGGCCCGCTACGACGCCGCGCGCGACGTGCTGGAAATGCACGGCGCCGCCAAGGTGCCGCACTGGAACCGCGACCGTCTCGCCAAGATGCTGGGGCGGCCGATCGACTCCGTGCAGCTCTACGAGCATCATGTCGGCGGCGGCTTCGGCATCCGCGGCGAGATGTATCCAGAGGATGTGCTCGTTTGCGCCGCGGCGCTTGCCTTCAAGCGCCCGGTCAAATGGATCGAGGACCGCCGCGAGCACCTGATCGCCGCCAACCATTCGCGCCAGCAGCGCCACAAAATCCGGGCCGCGGTCGGCGCCGACGGCAAGATCCTCGGCATCGACGACGAGTTCTTCCACGACAACGGCGCCTATATGCGCACCCACGCGGCAACGGTGCCGGACCTCGCCGCCGCGATGTTGCCCGGCCCCTACCGCGTCCCCGCCTACCGCGCGACCGGGCACATTCGGCTGACCAACAAGACGCCGTGCGGCACGTACCGCTCGCCTGGCCGCTACGAGACGACCTTCGTGCGCGAACGGCTGATGGACGCGATCGCCGCGCGGCTCAAGCTCGACCGCATCGATGTGCGCCGTCGTAACCTGATCGACAAGAGCGCGATGCCCTATTCGCTCGGCTTCGGCACGCTCGGCACCGACATTGTTTATGACTCCGGCGACTACGCGATGCTGATCGACAAGCTGCTCGCCGGCGCCGGCTGGGACGCGATGCAGAAGGACTGCGCAGCGCGGCGCGCCAAGGGCGAGCTCGCCGGCTGCGGCTTCGGCATGTTCGTCGAAAAGAGCGGGCTTGGGCCGTTCGACAAGGTGCGCATCGAGGTCGCGCCGTCAGGCCATGTCGAGGTGATTACCGGCGTCGCCTCGATCGGCCAGGGCGTCGAGACCGCGATGGCGCAGATCTGCGCCGAAGCGCTCGGTGTCGACTACCGCGGCATCACCGTGACGCATGGCAAGACCGACCGCATCGACAAGGGCATGGGCGCCTTTGCCTCGCGTGTCACCGTAATGTGCGGCGAAGCGACCCGCATGGCCGCGGCGAAACTGCGCGACGCCGCGCTCGCCGCCGCCGCCGAACTGATGCAGACGACGCCGGACGCGCTCGACATCGTGGAAGGCGAAATCGTGCGCGCCGGTAAGGCTGGCCCGTCGATGAAGCTCGGCGAACTCGCAGCCACCATGGCCGGCAATCTCAAGGCCGAAGCTGAATATATCCAGACCCACATGGTCTACCCTTATGGCGCCCACGTCCTTCAACTGAAGCTCGACGCCGGCACCGGCGGCCTCGCCATCGAGAAGTATGTCGTCGCCTACGACGTCGGCCGCGCGGTGAACCCGATGCTTGTCGAAGGCCAGATTCTCGGCGGCGTCGCGCAGGGGCTCGGCGGCGCGATCTATGAGGAATTTCGCTATGACGACAATGGCGAGCCGCTGTCGGTCACCTTCGCCGACTATCTGATGGTGACCGCGCGGGAAATGCCCGAGGTCGGCGTGATCGTCACCGAGGACGCGCCGAGCCCGCTCAATACCTATGGCTTCAAGGGCGCCGGCGAAGGCGGCATCACGCCGGTCGGCGCGGCGATCGCGTCCGCCATCGACGACGCGCTGCAGCGGCCGGGCGCGGTCACCGAACTGCCGGTGACGCCGCAGCGGCTGCGCGCATTGATCGCGCGGAACTAGCTCAGCCTTTCCAGGAGATCCGTGATCTGCCGCTTCTCGTCCGCCGTCAGCGGCGCGAGCGTATCGGCGGTGATCTTGGCGGCGACCTTGATCGCAGCTTCGGTCACCTGCTGGCCGCGCTTGGTCAACGCTACGGCGCGGCGGCGGCGATCATTCGGATCGTTGAGCGCAGTGACGAAGCCGCGCGCGTTGAGCCGGTCGACAACGCCCTTGATAGTGGCGGCGTCAAGATAGATCAGCCGGCCGAGATGGTTTTGCGAACAAGGGCCGACTTCAAAAAGTTTCGCCAGCGCGGCGAACTGTGTCTGCGTCAGGCCTTCGACCATCTGCGACATGAAGATCGCGGTATGCCGCTGCATGGCGACCCGCATCAGAAACCCGATCTGCGCGTCGAGCACATAGCCGCCCTGAGCCTCGGCGTCCGGCGCCGCCGTCGCGAGCTTCACTTTGTCACTGGTCGGCATTGCGGTTTTTCTCGACGAATCGGCGGGCAGGGAACGATGGCGGTTCGGACGCGGTCACGAAAGAGCCTGCCTGATAATTATGCAACATATCCACGGCATCAAACCGTCAAATAGGCGCGCTGCACGTCGATATCCTTTTCGAGATCGGCCATGCTGCCATGCCAGCGGATTTGCCCTTTTTCAAGGACATAGGCGCGGTCGGAAACAAGCCGCGAGAAATGCATGTTTTGCTCCGACAACAGGATCGACAGCCCCTCTTTCTTCAATTCGACGATCGTATCGGCCATTTGCTCCACGATGAGCGGCGCGACACCCTCGGAGGGCTCGTCCAGCAGAACCAGCAGCGGATTTCCCATCAGCGTGCGTGCGACCGTCAGCATTTGCTGCTCGCCGCCGCTCATGCGGCCGCCGGGCCGGTCGATCATCTCGGCGAGATTGGGAAACAGCGTATAGAGCTTTTCCGGCGTCCACACCGGCGCGGGCTGGCCGTCGGCAAAACTGCGGGGCGGCTGGCGGCCGACGTCGAGATTCTCGGCAACCGTAAGGTCGACAAAGATGCGGCGATCCTCCGGCGTATAACCGAGGCCGAGCCGCGCGATCTCATAAGGCTTGAGCCGCGAGATGTCGCGGCCGTTGAACTGCACCGCGCCGCGGCGCTGGCCGATCAGCCCCATGATCGCTTTCAATGTGGTCGATTTGCCGGCGCCGTTGCGGCCCATCAGGGCGACGACTTCACCGCGGCCGACATCGAAGCTGAGGTCATAAAGAATGTGCGCCGCGCCGTACCAGGCGTTGAGGCTATCGACTGTGAGCATGGCGTCCCGGCTCATCACGCCACCACCTTGCCGCTGCCGAAATACACCTCGCGCACCTGCGCATTGTCGCGGATCTCGTCGGCACTGCCGCTGGCGATCAACCGGCCGCGCGCCAGCACAATGATACGGTCGGCGAAGGCGAACACGACATCCATCGAGTGTTCGGTGAACAGCACTGAAATGCCGCGCTCGACGACGAGCCGCTTGACCAGCGCGATCAGGTCGTTGCGCTCGCGCGGCGCCATGCCGGCGGTTGGCTCGTCCATCAGCAGGAGCCGCGGCTCGTTGGCGAGCGCGATGGCGAGTTCGATGCGCTTGACGTCGCCATAAGCGAGTTCCCGGCTCGGCCGGTCGGCGGCGTCACGCATGCCGACCTGCTCGAGCAATTCGAGCGCGCGGTCGCGATGCAGCCGCGCGGCGGCCGGGAAAAAACGGTAGATGTCGCCGGCATGCGACAACAGCGCCATCTGCACGTTTTCGACGACGGTCATCGAGCCGAACGTCGCGGCGACCTGGAAGGTGCGCCCGACCCCGAGCCGCCAGATCTCGCGCGGCTTGCGGCCGGCAAGATCGCGCTCCTCGAACAGGATCGCCCCGGCATCCGGCGCAAGCTGGCCGTTGATCATGTTGAAGCAAGTCGACTTGCCGGCGCCGTTCGGGCCGATCATGGCGAGGAATTCGCCCTTGCCGACCTCGAAACTGACTTCGCTGACGGCCTGCACGCCGCCGAAGGATTTCGACAAGGAGCGGACGGCGAGGACGCTCATGCCCGCCTCCTGAACCGCGCGGCGAGATCGGACAGGCTGCCGACGATGCCCTGCGGAAACACCAGCACGAGCAGCAGAATGATGGCGCCGAGCGCCGAGCGCCAGTATTCGGTCTGCCGGATGATGGTGTCCTGCAACGTGACGAACACCGAGGCGCCGACGATCGGCCCGGTCAGCGTCTGGATGCCCCCGAGCAGCACCATGACGAGACCGTCGATCGAACGGCCGACATGGATGCTCTCTGGCGAGATCGAGCCCTTGGCGAAGGCGAACGCGCCGCCGGCGACGCCGCAGACTGCGCCGGCGATGGCGAAGCCGATCCAATGCACCCGCTTGACGTCGATGCCGATCGCCTCGGCACGCAGCTCGGAATCGCGCCCGGCCCGCATCGCATAGCCGAACGGCGAAAACAGGATCCGCCGCAGCAGCAATACACCGCCAACCGCGAGCGCCAGCGTCAGCAGGAAGAACGCCCAACGAGCGTTGAACGGCCAGGTCGGCCAGGTCCCGATGACGCCATTTGAACCACCGGTCAGTTCCTCCCACTGATAGACCGCGGCCCAGACAATCTGTGCGAAGGCGAGCGTCAGCATCGCAAGGTACACACCGGCAAGCCGCACCGCGAACCAGCCGAACAACAGCGCACCGCAGAGTGCGACGACCGGCGCCGCCAGCAAGGCGACGCCCATCGGCGCGGCGAGCCATTTGACCAGCAGCGCCGCGCCGTAGGCGCCGAGACCGAAATACGCGGCATGTCCGAATGAGTGCATGCCGCCGGGACCGGCGATGAAATGCAGCGAGGCGGCAAACAGCACGGCAATCAAAACGTCGATACCGAGCACCAGCATGTAGGGCGAGGTCTCGCGCAGCAGCGGGAAGCACAGCAGGATCGCGAGAACCGCGCCACCGAAGAGCTTGAGCGGCATGGTGGCGGGACGGATCGGTTCTTCCGGCTGCGCCACCGAACGTACCGTGCCGGCGGGCTTGCCCATCAGGCCATAGGGCCGCACGATCAGCACGATCGCCATGACCAGGAATTCGGCGACCAGTGTGAGCTTCGAGAAATTGAGCTTCATGAAGCCGAAATCGACGACGCCGATGGCGATGCACAGCGCCTTGACCTCGGCGATGATGACGGCGGCGAGATACGCTCCGGTGATCGAACCCATGCCGCCGACCACGACGACGACGAAGGCATCGCCGATGGCGATGAGATCGACGGCGAGGCTTGCCGGCTCGCGGGCGACCTGGAGCGCGCCGCCAAGCCCGGCCAGCATCGCGCCGAGTGCGAAAACGGAGGTGAACAGGATCGCCTGATTGACGCCGAGCGCGCCGACCATTTCACGATCCTGCGTCGCGGCGCGGATCAGGCGGCCGAAGCGGGTGAACTTGATGCCGAAATGCAGCGCCGCCAGCACGGCCGGACCGATGAAGATCAGGAACAGGTCGTAGGTCGGCAGCAATCGGCCGAGTAATTCGACGGCGCCGCCGAGGCCCGGCGCACGGGGGCCGAGCAAATCCTCGTTGCCCCAGATCGCCTGCGCGACGTCGTTGATGACCAGCACCAGCGCGAAGGTCGCGAGCAGTTGGAACAATTCCGGCGCGCGGTAAATCCGGCGCAGCAAGACGATCTCGATCAAGGCGCCGAGCACGCCAACCACGACGGCGGTCATCACGATGCCGCCCCAGAAGCCGAACGGGCCGCCGAGATGGGTCACGAAGCTGTAGGCGATATAGGTCCCCAGCATATAGAGGGACCCGTGCGCGATATTGATGATGCGGCTGACGCCGAAGATCAGCGACAGGCCGACGGCGATGAAAAATAAAGTCGAAGCGCTCGCCAGTCCGTTGAGCGCCTGAAACAGCAGAGCGTCAAAGGTCATGAGATGAACCCTTCTCCCTGCATCACAGGGAGAAGGGATTTCCTTGCCGGGTTAGGTGCCAAACTCAGTTCGTACCCGGCCGCAGTTTCTTGACGACGTCATCCGTCGGCTGCACCGCAGCGCCGTCGACATACTTGAAGTCGGCCATCGTGCCGACCTCGCCGTCGAGCACGATCTTGCCGACATAAGCGCCGAGCGTCGCCTGATGGTCGAGCTTGCGGTACTCGTAGGGCCCGAACGGGCTGTTGAGCTTCAGGCCCTCGAACGCCGCGATCAGCTTCTCGGTGTCGGTCGAGCCCGCCTTGGCGATGCCGGCCGCGAGCGACTTGAACGTTTCATAGCCGACGATCGAGCCGAGCCGCGGATAGGTGTTGTATTTCTTCTGGTACGCCGTGACGAAAGCGGTGTGCTCTGCCGTCTTGATCTTGTTCCACGGATAGCCGGTGACGATCCAGCCGACCGGAGCTTCCTTGCCGAGCGGGTCGAGATATTCCGGCTCGCCGGTCAACAGGCTGACCACCGTGCGGTCCTTGAACAGGCCGCGGGTGTTGCCTTCGCGCACGAACTTCAAGAGGTCCGAGCCGAACAGCACGTTGAAGATGGCGTCGGGCTTGGCGTCATCGAGTGCCTGCACCACCGCGCCGGCGTCGATCTTGGCAAGCGGCGGAGCCTGTTCGCTGACGAATTCGACGTCCGGCTGGGCCTTCTTCAGGAGTTCCTTGAAGTTCGCCGCGGCCGACTGGCCGTATTCGAAGTTCGGATAGACCAGCGCCCAGCGCTTCTTCTTGGCCTTGACGGCTTCCGGCAGCAGCATCGCGACCTGCATGTAGGTCGAGGGCCGCAGACGGAAGGTATATTTGTTGCCGTTCTGCCAGGTGATCTTGTCGGTCAGCGGCTCGGCGGCGAGGAAGAATACTTTCTTCTGGCCGGCAAAGTTGGTGACCGCGAGACCGATATGCGACAGGAAGGTGCCGGCGATGATGTTGACGCCTTCGCGCGTCACCAGTTCGTCGGCGGTGCGGACGGCCTCGCCCGGATTGGCGCCGTCGTCGCGGGAGATCACCTCGATCTTCTTGCCGAGGACGCCGCCTTTGGCGTTGATCTCGTCGACCGCCATCTGCCAACCCTTCTTGTAAGGATCGAGGAAGGCGGGCTGGAATTTGTAGCTATTCATCTCGCCGATCTTGATCGTGTCTTGCGACGACGCTGGACCGGAAACTCCGAGCGACAACGTGGTCGCAACAGCGATAGAAAGTAGACAGCTTGTAGCTTTCATGTCCGATCTCCCTGCGTGTTGATTGACCAGAGTTCTAACCGCACACGCCTTGGTTGACAAAGTGCCGGCTTTCCGCCGCCCCGACGCGGCGAATTAGTTTGTATGCAAATGCCGCCCACGCGGCCTGTCAAGCGAGCGCGGCGCGCAACGCCAGACCGCCACGACGGGTTGCACAGTATCGTCATGAGACACTCGCGGTGGCGGATTCGAAAATCGTGATTTTGACCGGCGTGCAGTGATAGCCGTTGCACGGCGTCATCTGCTCCAGCGGGCAGTTGGAAAAGGCGACGAGGATGTCCATCGTCGCCTCGAATTGAATGTAATCGCCCGGCTTCGAGCACGGCTCGCCGATGTGCCAGCGATGGTCCTTGCAGTCATGGTAGTAGTTCATGAACAGGTCCATCGTGTCCGGCACGTCCTCCGGCAGCAGCCCGTAGGGCGCGATAGCCTTGGCGATAATCTCGTGGCAGCCGTCGAGCGGCCCAAAGCCGAAGGTCTCGTAGAGGAAACGGTTGCACATCCGGTTATGGGTGTCGTGCATCCCCTTTATTTCGGGGGTCTCTTCGATGATCTTCGCCATCGGCCGGCAGATCGTCGACATCAAGGTGTCGCCGACCGAGAGATGGTCGCGCGGGATATAGGGCGTCCCCGGCGGCGGCACGTAGCGGGTGCGTGAATAAGACGTCGACAGTTTCTCGCGCGGATTGGCGAGATTGAACAACGCCATGTCGACGACCTGCTTGCCCTCGAGATCGGTGACGCGCCAGTGCTGGCCCGTCTTCACCTCGATGGCGAGGCCTTGTTTCGGCGGGATGACTTTCTCGAACACCGTCTTCATGACATCCCTCGATCGTCTTTGCCCTGCCTCTAACCCGTGGGCTTGTCGCGGAAGCGATCCATCAGCGGCTTGTCCTGGCCGCCGTCGATTTCGATCATCGTGCCGTTGACCATGTGCATCAACGGCGATGCCAGCATGGCGACAAGATTGGCGCATTCCTCAACCTCGGCGATACGGCCGAGCGGGATCGAGGCTGGCGCCAGCTTGTCGGCCTGCTCGCGCGAAATCTTCATGTCGCGCGCCATGGCGTCGACGAGACCGGCCCAACGCTCGGTGCGCACCGGGCCCGGATTGACCGCGCAGAAGCTGATGTTGTGCTTGCCGTACTGGCCGGCGAGCGAGAGCGTGAGATTCTGGCCTGCGGCATTGGCCGCGCCTGGCACGATTTCCCAGTAAGACGGCTTCACGCCGTCGTTGCCGATCAGGTTCACGACACGGCCACCGCCCTGCTTGACCATGATCGGCAGCACGTAGCGCAGACAGCGCACATAGCCCATGAACTTGAGCTGGAGGCCTTTTTCCCAGTCGGCCTCGCTCATGTGCTCGATCACGCCGCCGGGCGCCGAACCCGCATTGTTGACCATGATGTCGACACGGCCGAGCGCCTTGTGGCCCTGCTCGACGAAGTTCTTGGCGTCGGCGTCCTTGGTGAGATCGGCGGGGATGGCGACGATCTTGCGGCCGGTCGCCTTGGCAATCTCGTTCGCGGCCGCTTCGAGCGGCTCCTTGCGGCGCGCGCAGATCGCGACATCGACGCCTTCCTTGGCGAGCGCGAGCGCAATGCCCTTGCCGATGCCTTCCGAGCCGCCGGTGACCAGCGCGGTCTTGCCCTTGAGTTGAAGATCCATGTCGTACTCTCCCGTTATTTTGTCGGCTTGTGCGCGAGCCAGCGGCCGCGCTCGGCGTCAGCGAACAATTCCGCCAACGCATCGTTGAACTTGCCCGGCTCCTCGCTGGTGATGGTGTGCCCGGTGCGCGGCACGATCAGCAGTCCGGCCGTCGGCACCGTGCGGCGCAGATAGATGCTGGCATCGACGCACCACTCGTCCTCGTCGCCGACAACAATAAGAAGCGGCGGCTTGAAGGCCTTCAGTCCCGCTTCCATGTCGTAGAGGGTCGGCCGCTTGGCCTGGAGATTGGCCATGGTCATCGAGTGGCCGATGTTGGAATGCTCGCTGAGCATCTTGACGAAATGCGCGTAGCCGCGCGGATCCTTGTTCTTCTGCGACTGGCGCGTCGGGCCGTCGGCGTAGCGCCGCGCGCCCTCCTCCATCGTGTTCTCGGCGAACATCTTGGCGTTGTCGCGTGAGATGGCCCGGGACTCTTCGACCTTCTTCGGGTCGGGGCTGGAGCCGTAGCCGCAGCCGGCGGCGGTCACCGAAATACAGCGGTCGGGGTATTTGATGCCGACATGCAGCGCGGTCGACGCGCCCATCGAATGGCCGACGACATGCGCCTTGTCGATCTTCAAGGCATCCATCACCGCGATCACATCGTCGCGGAATTTCATCTGGTCGTATTTGTCGGGATCATTGGGAATATCGGACGGCGGATACCCGCGCTGGCTGTAGGTGACGCAGCGGTGCGACCGGGAAAACCGCTGCAACTGCGGTTCCCAAGTCCGGTAATCCGCTGCAAACTCATGGACGAAGACGACAGGCGTTCCCGTGCCGGCCTCCTCGTAATAAAGGCGCGTCCCATCGTGCGAAGTTATATTCGGCATCTTCGATCTTTCGCCCGTCGCTTATCGTTTGCGTACAAACGAAAGGCTATTAAACTCGTTGCCGGTCTGCAAGCGGGCAGTTCAGAATCCGCGCCGCCGACCAGGGGTTCAGGAAAGTCCAAACAGGGGTACGCCATGCTGACACTGTCACGACGACGCCTCACGACGCTTGCCGCCGCTGCCGCCATCGCACTGACGGGCGTAACCGCCGCGCCGGCGCAGGAAAAACCGGTCATTCGCGCTTCGAGCCTGACGCTCCCGGTGTTCAATCCGCTGGTCTGGAACATCATGAAGGCCCGCAAACTCGACGAGAAACACGGCTTCATACTCGACGCCAAGCCCTATCCTTCGATTTCCGCCTTCTACGCCGCCTTCGCCACCGGCGAGACCGACGCGCTGATCGGCGGACCGACCGTGTTCCAGAAGCTCTACAACGAAGGCGTTCCGCTGCGCATCATCGGCTCCGGCTTCACGCTGGGCGACCTGGTGGTCTTCAGCAAGAACAAGGCCATCAAGTCGCTCGCCGACCTCAAGGGCAAGCAAATCGCCGTCGACATGGGCGGCTCGCAATTCCAGGTCATCAAGATTTACGCCGCTGCCAAGGGCATCGACCTCGGCAAGGACATCACCGTCGTCAACGCCAACTTCGCGGTGGCGCGCGCGCAACTCGAGGCCGACCGGGTCGACGCCGCGCTGGTGATCGAACCGCTCGCAAGCATCATCAACAAGCAGCGGCCGGACTGGCACGTCATCTTCAACGGCGCCGAAGGCTGGAAGGAAATTACCGGCGACGCCGGCTGGGAAATCGTGCCGGCGATGCGGGCCGACTTCATCGCCAAGTATCCGAATGCGCCCAAAATGCTGCTCGCCGCGCTCGCGGACACCGCAGCGGTGATGCACAAGGAAACCGCGGCCGGCGACAAGATCGCGACCGAGACCACCAAGCTGCCGCCCGGTATTCTCACCAACGCGATCGAGAGCGGCCGGCTGCAGTTCATCGTCAAGCCGGCAAGCGATCCGGCCGTGAAGAAATCGCTGCGCGACATGATGGATCGCGCGGTCAAAGCCGGCTTCTACGACAAGGCCGCTGACGACAAGATCTTTTACGCCCAGTAGGCGGTCATGCAGCCTGAGGAATACCGGGAGTCTGTTCCGGTTTTAAGTTTTCCGCGACAGACTCTCTTATCCCTGCTCGCCTTCGCGATCGTCTGGGAGACGCTGTCCTACCTTGCGCCGTATCTCGGGATTCCGCCCTTCGCGATCCCGAGTTGGTTCAAGATCGCGCAGAGCATCGTCAAAATCACCCCGATCGACATCTTGGTGACGCTCGCCCGCGTGCTCGGGGCGCTGGCGGTCTCCTTTGTTGTCGGCGTGTCGCTGGCGATGGCGATGTATACTTCGAAAACGCTCGACGATTACCTTCACCCACTGATCCGCATCCTGATGGCGGTGCCGGTGGTATCGTGGATCCTGTTCGCGGTGTTGTGGTTTCCCGGCGTCGAGTTTCGCATCGGCTTCGTGCTGGTCGTGGTCTGCGGGCCGGTATTTCTGGTCGACTCGCTCGACGCCATGCGCGGGGTGCCGCGCGAATTACGCCACATGATGCGGTCGTTCCGGCCGACCACGGCGCATTATTTCGTCAAGCTGATGCTGCCGGCCATCGTGCCGAGCATCTTCACGAGCTGGAAGGTCAATATCAGCCTGGCGATCCGCGTCGTTACCATTGCGGAACTGGTCGGCGCCGTGACCGGCATCGGCCATCAACTGTCGGTGGCGCAGGAATTGTTTTCGGTGTCGGACGTGTTCGCCTGGACCATCGTGCTGGTCGCCCTGTTGTTCCTGCTCGAGGCGGCGGTCGCCCGAGTCGAAGCGCGGATGCTGCGATGGCGGGCATGAACGGACGCAACGGCGGGCCGCCCCCGATCGAAGTGCGCGGCGTGCGCAAGGTGTTCCGGCAGGCCACCAGCGGGCAGGCCGTCGTCGCCATCGAGCGGCTCGATTTGACCATCGCGCCGCGCGAGGTCGTCGCCATCGTCGGCCAGACCGGCTGCGGCAAGTCGACATTCTTCGACCTGATGATCGGGCTCGAAGCGCCGACCGAGGGCACGCTGCGGATCGGCGACAAAAGCCCGCACGCCGATTTCGACTATTTCCGCGGCCGCATCGCGACCGTGTTCCAGCAGGACCGGCTGCTGCCCTGGCGGAGCGCGCTCGACAACGCCAAGCTGCCGCTCGAACTGATCGGGCTCTCCGAAGACGAGCAGCGCAAGCGCGCGCTGACCTGGCTCAACCGGCTCGGGCTCGGAAATTTCACCAACGCCTTTCCGCACGAACTGTCGGGCGGCATGCGCCAGCGCGTCGCCATTGCCCGTGCTTTCGCGGTGCAGCCGGACATCATGCTGGCCGACGAGGCGTTCGGGCATCTCGACGAGGTAACGGCGGCCGAACTGCGCGAGACATTCCTCAAGCTCGCGCGCGAATCCGGCTCGACTGCCATCCTCATCACGCATCAACTCGAAGAGGCGATCGCGGTCGGCGACCGCATCGTGGTGTTCGGAAAGTCGGCGAAGCTCCTGGCCGACATTCACGTCGCGTCGTGGAAGAAGAAGCAATACGGCGCGCTGCGCGAAGCGATTCAGTCGACGCTGCAGAACAACAGGCCCGATCCGCGGCTCAAGACTTCGCCGCCGGCCGCGCGCAAAAAGAAGAAATAGCGCTAGCGCCGCGGCGGGAGGATCGCCCTCGCGGCGTCGCCGACCGCCTCGACGTTGTCGCCGGCGTCCTCGAAGCAAACGATCCGGCACGGGCAGCCTTCGAGCCCCTCGTAGCGCCACGGAAACGCGCCGATCAGGCAGCGCTTGTTGAGCATCAGCTCGATGTCACCGCCGATGTTCTCTGCGTGCAACAGGCCTTCCTGGAACGCCCAGTTGTGAAACGGGAACACGTCGGCTTTGACTTTGCGGCCCGAGCGCTTGTGCGTGTATTCGAAGGTGCCGAAGAACTCGCCCGGCGTCTTGCCGTGCTTCTTGGTGAACTCCTCGGCAAGATCGGGCCGCATATAGCGGATCGAAGTGTTCATGGCATGGTCGCAAGAGCCGGCGTCCATGCCCCACCACTTGATCTTCCGCTTCAGCATCCATTGCAGCGTGTCGAGGTTCGGCCCCGGGTGGTAGCAGAAGTAGCGCACCAGATCCTGCTGCGGCTGGCCTTCATAATGGCGATGCCAGCCGGTGTGCAGAATGAGAATGTCGCCGTCGCGGATATCAGCGCCGGAGGACTCGATGATCTCCGGCGTGATCACCGCCCAGTCGTGCATGTGCTTCGAAATGTCGACGACCACACCGCGGTTGCACAGGTAATCGAGCGGCAAATGCGCCATGTCGCCGACCGGATTGTCGGTCGCGTGCATCGCGCCGTCGAAGTGGGTGCCGACGTGCAAGGCCGTGTCGATGCGCTGCGCGACGATGCGCACGGTCTGCAGGTTCTGCGCGTAATACATCTTGTTGCCGGCATAACCGACCCAGCCCGGCGTATGCACATTCATGACATGGGTGAGATCGACGATCTTCATCACGCAGCTCCCGATACGCTGAACGGACCGGCCCTAGCCGATCACAGAACGGTCCGTAAAACCAGATGGATGCCGATCAGCAAGAGGCCGACATAAAACAGGGTCAGGAATGTCTGCTCGCGCACCCGCGCACGGATTTTCTGGCCGATACCCATGCCGATCAAAGCGACGACCAGCGCGAGCACCGACGGCGCGGCAACCGACACGTTCATCGCGCCGCCATAGGCGAGCGCGGCGGCAAGCGCGACGGTCGAGACGGTGTAGGTGATGCCCAGCGCCTGAACGAGATCGTCTTTCACCATCCCGATGGCCTGAAGATAAGGCCCGGCGGGCAGCACGAACGCACCGGTCGCCGCGCCGATCGCGCCGGTCGCAAGGCCGACCGGCAGCGCCAGCCAGCGCTCGCCGCGCGGGCCGAGATGAAATTTTGTCTTGGTCAGGCCGAGCACGGTGTAGACGATCAGAGCAAGCCCGAGGCCGGCACGCGCCAGGCTCGCATCCTCGCCGGTCAGAACGCCGAAGCTGACGACCGAGCCGGCGCAGATGCCGACCTGCAAGACCCAAATTCGTTTCAGCAGGGCGAAAAGATTGGGGCCCATGCTCTGCCAGACATTGGTAATGAATGTCGGCAGCACGATCAGCGCCGCGGCCTGCGCCGGCGGCATCACCAGACTCATCAGGCCGATCCCGATGGTCGGCAGCCCGCCGCCGATGACGCCTTTCACGGTGCCGCCGATCAGAAAGACGACGACGACAAGGCTCCAGAAATAAAGATCGTTCACGCCGCCGGTCCCGTGATGAAAGTCGCGCAGATTGCGCAAGTCACCACCGGTGCGCAATCCGCAATAACGCAACCCTGCCTCCAGCGGAAGCGAATGCAGGCCTCGCCATTGCCGCTGCCGGTTGATCGGAGGCATACTTCACGCCCCTGCCACAGCGGCGCGGCACGTCATGCCTGAGACATTCGTTGCAAAAGTGTCGGACTTTCCGGACGGCGAACGCCGCATTGTGCGCAGCGGCGCACGCGAGATCGGCGTGTTCCACTGGCAGGGCGCGTTTTACGCCTACGACAATGTCTGCCTGCATCAGGGCGGCCCCGCCTGCGAAGGCCTTCTGATGCACAAGGTCGAGGACGTGCTCGACGAAAACCGGAACTGGAAAGGCCAGCGCTTCAAGGCCGACGAAATGCATTTCGTCTGCCCCTGGCACGGCTACGAATATGACCTGAAGACCGGGGAGTGCGCCGCCGACCGCTCGCTCAAGCTGCGCAAATTCGACGTCGTCCGCCGTGGGGAGGATATCTATGTCATCGCAGATTGAGATGCGCGATCCGGGCATCGCGGCGCTGCCGGACGACGCCGACATCCAGGCCCTGCTGGCGCGCGCGGTGAAACTCTACGCCGCCCGCGCGGACGCCGGCGAGGCCGCCCTCCCCGCCTTCGCCGATGGCACGCAAGTCACCGCGACCGAGGCGGTCGTCGCCGTGACCGCCATTCTCAAGGCCGTCAATGTGCAAGTGTTCGAGCTTGGCATGTGGCAGGCCTTCAACGGACAACTGGCTCAGGGACGCTGAGCGGAGACGGCCGCGATGGATCTGCCCCTCAGCGATTTCCGCAAGATGGCGGTCGAGGAATTCGACACCACCAAGCTGCTCGCCCATGCCGCGCAGCAGGCGCGCGAGCGCGGCTACGACAAGTTCACCATCGTCGACGTCGACTCGCATCACTACGAGCTGGAGTCGTTCAACGAAATACTCGACTACATGGAAGACCCGGTGCTGCGCCAGCTCGCGGCAAGCGCCAGCCAGACCGGCCAGCGCGGCGCCGGTGTCATGATGGCGAGCGTCGGTTATCAGGACATGGGCGGGCGCGTCACACGCTACGCGCTGCGCCGGATCGAGAAGACAGACGCCAAGCCGCATCGCGACATCCAGCTCACCCGGCGCTGGATGGACGCCATCGGCATCGACATCGCCGTACTGTTTCCGACGCCGATGCTGCAGCTCGGCCTGCATCCGCAGGTCGAAGTCGAGGTGGCGCTGGCGCGCGCCTATAATCGCTGGCTGACCGAGCGCGTGCTCGCGCACGAGCCGCGCATCCGCTCGATGCTTTATCTGCCGTTCAATGATCCCGACGCGGCCTATGAGATGGTCCGGGAGTTCGGCGGCAAGAAAGGCGTTGTCGGCTTCATGGTGACGGCGGCGCGGCACCGGCCGGTGCATCACAACGACTACATGAAGACCTACGCGCTGATGGAGGAGATGGGCCTGCCGCTCGCCTTCCATGCCGGCTACAACTGGAGCGAGCCGTCGATGGCGATGATGAATCGCTTCATCTCGGTCCACGCCATCGGCTTCGTCTTCTACAACATGGTCCACCTGACCAACTGGATCATCAACGGCCTGCCGGAACGGTTTCCGAAGCTCAAGACGATCTGGATCGAGAGCGGACTCGCCTGGGTGCCGTTCATGATGCAGCGGCTCGACAACGAATACATGATGCGCTCGTCCGAGGCGCCGGCGCTGAAGCAGCGGCCGAGCGACTACATGCGGCAGATGTATTTTTCGACGCAGCCGATGGAAATGACCGACATGGGCGCGCTGGAGACGACCTTCCGCATGATGAATGCGGAGACCCAGTTGATGTATTCCTCGGACTATCCGCACTGGGACTTCGATCTGCCCTCGACCATTTATGATCTGCCGTTCCTGTCGGAGCAGGCCAAGCGCAACATCCTCGGCGGCAATGCGATGCGGGTGTTCGGGATCGAGGCGCCGGCCGGCAAGGCCGCGGCGGCGCGGTAGCCCGCAACCGGCCTCAGACTGCCGTTCAAAATCATTCCCGGCTCGTGACGATCTTTAACATACTGATATCATTATTGTATTCTTCAAACCCCATGCTCTCGATAAAAGATAGTATCTTTACTATCGATAAAGTCCGGCCTAGCTTGATCGAGATCAATGACAGGCGAACGGATCGATGCGCCACCGCGTTTCCAATCCAGCCACTACGGGCGGCGCGCTCACCGCGCGGATCATGTTTGCCGGACGCTCGTCGTCGCTGTCGGCGCAGATCGTTGCCGAGATCCGAGATGCGCTGTTCGCCAAACGGCTAAAACCCGGCGATTTCGTCGGCACGGAAAAGGATCTCGCCGCCCGTTTCGGTGTCAGCCGCATCGTCGCGCGCGACGCGCTGCGCACGCTCGAAGCGCTCGGCATTGTCGAAATCCGCATGGGCAAGGGTGGCGGCGCGCGGATCGCCAGCGGCAATCCGCGGCTGTTCGCGGAGGCGCTCGCGGTCCAGCTCGATCTGACGGGCGTGTCCGCCGCCGAGGTGATGGACGCCCAGCGTGCCATCGAGACGCTCGGCGCTGAACTCGCCGCCGAGAACGCGACGCCCGCCGACATCGCGAAGCTGCGCCAACTGTTGCGCGACGCCGAGGAGGCGATCGACGATCTCGACGCCTTCACCCGGCTGTCGCGCGACTTTCACCTCGCGGTCGCCGAGGCCTCGCACAACCGCGTCATCGTGGTCCAGTTGATCTCGCTCGAGCACGTCTCGTGGCCCAAGCGTAACGCGACTGCGACGCCGGCGCTGGCCCGGCGCATCCTCGAAATTCATACCAAACTCGCCGATCTCATCGAACTGCGCGACGCCGCCGGCGCACGCGCGCTGATGGACGACCACGTCAAGATGATCCGTGCCCGGCGCGTCGCCGAACGCGGAAAAGCCGATGCCGCAGGGTCTTCCTGCTGTTGAAACGAAGAGCCCATAAGGAGGAAACAATGGGAAAATTCATCATCGAGCCGCACTTCCGTCTGCAGGAATGGGTGGCGGAGGAGAAAGGCTACTTCAAGGACGAGGGACTCGATTATGAGTTCCGCGAGACCGTGCGCTCGTCCGACGGCAAAATTCACGACAAGGGCGACAAGCAGGGTGCGATGCAATCGTTCGAGCAGGGCCGCAAGTCGGATGTCAGCTGCGCGTGCCACTGGACCGTCAACGTCGCCGCCGCCAAAGGCCACGGCAAGCTCTACGGCGACCTCTACTCGGTGTCCCCGGCGGGCATCTTCGTTCACCCGGACTCCAAGATCAAAACGCCCGCCGATCTCGCCGGCGTGCCGATCTCGGTCGGCTACCAGTCCGGCAGCCACTACGCGACCGTGCAGGCGCTGGAGCAATTCATTCCGGCCGACAAGATCAACCTGACCTACGCCGACGGCATGCTGTTCAAGCGAATGGAACTGCTGATCGAAGGCAAGGCGCCGGCGGTCAACCTGTTCAGCGGACCCTATTACCTCGCCGAGCAGCTCGGCTTCCGGAAAATTCTCGACACGACCTTCATGATCGCCACCATGATTCACGGCAATCCGGACCCGGAGGATCTCAAGAAGTTTTTCAACGCGCTGCGCCGCGCCCAGCGCGACATCGATCTGCGGCCGGAACTCTATACCCACTACTACAAGAACGAATTCCCGGACCGTTTCCACGGCCTGATGGACACCCGGCGCTGGGGTCCCGGCGAGCGCCTGGTCTTCGAACCCTACTCCAAGGAAGTCTTTGAAGAATCGAGGGAATGGATTGCTTCCCACGGCATCTTCCCGGACGGCAATCTGGGCGCCGATCGCTACGAGGAAGCGACAGTTTCGCTGACCTGAATACGTCTGGGACATAGCAATTTTTGCCCATGTGGGCGCGTCCCCATCGCCCTTTCGCGGGCAAAATGTCGCGCCGCGAACGCATGTTCGCGGCGCTTTTCTTTGCGTCCGGGGTAAGGCATTCTACGGTCGAACAAAAAACAATGGGAGGATATCAATGAAAAGGTTCCTGTTGGCGGGCGTCAGCCTGCTTGCCGCGGCAGTCGTTTCATCGGCCGCGAACGCGCAAGACACCATCAAGATCGGCGTCATTCTGCCCTATTCCGGCCAGTTCGCCGACACGGCGAAAATGGTCGACGCGGGCATCAAGCTCTACATGAAGCAGAACGGCGAGACCGTCGCCGGCAAAAAGATCGAAGTCATCCGCAAGGATGTCGGCGGCATCGCCCCGCCGGTCGCCAAGCGTCTCGCCGAAGAACTCGTGGTCCGTGACAAGGTCGACATTCTCGCCGGCTGGGTGCTGACGCCGAATGCAATCGCGGGCTGCGGCGTGTCGGCCGAAGCCAAGAAGATGATGGTCATCATGAACGCGGCGACGTCGATCATCACGACAAAGTCGCCCTACTGCTTCCGCACGTCGTTCACGCTGCCGATGGTCACCGAGACGCTCGGCGCCTGGGCCGCCAAGAACGGCATCAAGAAGGCCTATACGCTCGCGTCCGACTACGCCCCCGGCCACGACGCCGAACAGGGCTTCATCCGCGCCTTCAAGGCCGGTGGTGGCGAGATCGTCGGCTCGGTCCGCATGGCCGTCGCCAACCCGGACTTCTCGGCCTATATCCAGCGCGCCAAGGATCTCAACCCGCAGTCGATCTTCGTGTTCGTCCCGGCCGGCGCGCAACCGGCGGCGTTCGGCAAGGCTTTCGCCGAGCGTGGCATGTCGACGGCGAAGACCCGCGTGCTGGGCGCCGGCGAACTGTCCGACGACAGCGCGATCAAGCAGATGGGCGATGCGGCCAAGGGCATCATCACCGCCTGGAACTACGACCACAATCACAACTCGGCGAAGAACAAGGCCTTCGTCGCCGCCTTCAAGAAGGACAATGGCGGGATCAACCCGAACTTCCTGTCGGTCGGCGGCTATGACGGCATGCATCTCATCTACGAGACGCTGAAGAAGACCAAGGGCAACACCGACGCCGAGACGCTGACCAAGGCGGCCAAGGGCACGAAGTGGGAAAGCCCGCGCGGTCCGATGATGATCGATCCGGAGACCAACGACGTGATCTCCAACATCTACATCCGCCGCGTCGACAAGGTCGGTAACGAACTCAAGAACGTCGAGGTCGACGTCATTCCGAACGTCAAGGACCCGGTCAAAGAGGCGATGAAGAAGAAGAGCTGATCGCCACACCGAGTCGGCCAAGGGACGGGGATGGGGCGATCGATAAGGTCGCCCCATCCTTCATGTCTGGATATGATCCCTTAGCCGTGACCTGATCGGACCGCTGCCCATGCTACCTCCCGTCTTTGGCGTACTTTTCGATGGCGTCGCGTACGGCATGCTGCTGTTCGTGCTGTCGGTCGGCCTGTCCGTCACGCTCGGCCTGATGAATTTCGTCAATCTGGCGCACTGCGCCTTCGCCATGGTCGGCGGCTACACGACCGTGACGCTGATGAACAACTTCGGCTGGCCGTTCTTTGCGACGTTGCCACTCGCCTTTCTCGTGTCGGCGGCGACCAGCGTGGTGTTCGAGCGCACGCTCTACCGCCGGCTCTATCGCGCCAGCGATCTCGACCAGGTGCTGCTGACGATCGGCCTCGCCTTTATTTCGGTCGCCGTCGCCGCCTGGTTCTTCGGCACCACCCAGCAGCCGATCAACGTGCCCGATTACATGCGCGGCTCCTTCGTGTTCATGGGTCTCAACATCGCGGTCTACCGGCTGTTCCTGGTCGGCGTCGGCATCGTCGTTACCGTGCTTCTGGTGTTCGGCCTCGAATACACACGATTCGGCGCGCAGGTCCGCGCCGCGGTCGACAATCAGCGAATGGCGCGCGGGCTCGGCATCGATGTCGACAAGACCTTCGCGCTGACCTTCGCGCTCGGTTCCGGACTCGCCGGCCTCGGCGGCGCGCTGGCGATCGAGATCGTCGGTCTGGATCCCTTCTTCGCCTTCATCTATCTCGTCTTCGTGCTGATCGTGGTGTCGGTCGGCGGCCTCGGTTCGATCGTCGGCTCATTCGTCGCCGCGATCCTGATCGGCATCAGCGACATCGCCGGCAAATACTACGTCCCGGAACTTGGCTCGTTCCTGATCTATCTGGTCATGCTGGTCATTCTGATGTGGCGGCCGGTCGGCCTGTTCGGGAGACGATAGATCATGGCTTCTATCGACACCGCGCAGACGCCGCACGTCCAGTCACCGCACGCTTTTGTGCAGTCGCAGAGCCGCTGGCGCCCGATCGAGATCGTGTTCTGGCTGTCGCTGCTGCTGCCGTATTTCCTGTTCCCGACCTATCTGTCGCTGGCGAGCCAGATCGCAATCGCGGCGATGTTTGCGCTCTCGCTCGATCTCATCCTCGGCTATGCCGGCGTGGTGTCGCTCGGCCATGCGGCATTCTTCGGGATCGGCGCCTATGCCGCGGGGCTGTTCTCGAAATTCGTCTGGGGCGAACTGTTCACCGGCTTGATTATCGGCACGGTCGCAGCGGCGCTGTTCGGCTACGCGACGAGCTTCATCATCGCCAGATTTCAGCACCTGACGCTGATTATGATCACGCTGGGCATCGGCTTTCTGCTGCACGAAGCGGCAAACAGCGCGAGCTGGCTCACCGGCGGCTCCGATGGCCTGCAGGGCGTCGAAGTCTGGCCGCTGCTCGGCATGTTCAAGTTCGATCTCTACGGCAGGACCGCCTACGCTTACTCGATCGTGATGCTGTTCCTGGTATTCCTGGTCGCGCGGCGCATCATCCATTCGCCGTTCGGGCTGGCTCTGCGCGGCATTCGTGAGAACCGGACACGCATGCCGGCGATCGGCGCGGCAAGCCGCGCCCATATCCGCAAGATCTATACGATTTCCGCGGCCATCGCGGGTCTCGCCGGCGCGCTGATCGCGCAGACCACCGAGACCGTGTCGCTCGAAGCCCTGAGTTTCGAACGCTCGGCCGACGTGCTCGTGATGCTGGTGCTTGGCGGCGCCGGCCGGCTCTATGGCGGCATCGTCGGCGCCGGCGTTTTCATGATCGCCCGTGACCAGTTCTCCGGCATCGCGCCACAATACTGGTTCTTCCCGATCGGCGTCCTGCTGATCGTGATCGTCATGTTCCTGCCGAACGGCATCCTCGGGGGTCTTTCCTCGCTGCTCTCACGCTGGAGGCGCAAGTGAACGCCGCCGGCAATCAGATCGCCCTGTCGACCCGCAGATTGCAGAAGCGTTTTGGCTCGCTCGTGGTCGCCAACGACATCAACATTTCGCTGCCGAAAGGCGCGCGCTATGCGCTGATCGGTCCGAACGGAGCCGGCAAGACGACGCTTATCAATCTGATGACCGGGATGCTGCTGGCGGACGACGGCGAAATCAATCTCGGCAACGAAACCATCACGCACCTTGAACCGCAGCAGCGGGTGCGCCGCGGCCTCGCCCGCACCTTCCAGATCAACACGCTGTTTCCTGGCCTCAATGCGCTCGAGGCGGTGACGCTTGCGGTCGCCGAACGCCGGGGCATCGCCGGCGAATTCTGGCGCAACCTTTCGGCGCATCGCGAGTCGGTCGACGAGGCCTTCGATATTCTCTCGCGGCTGCGGCTTGGCGATAGCTGCTACCAGACCACGCGCGAATTGCCCTATGGCCGGCAACGCCTGCTCGAGATCGCGCTGGCGCTCGCCACCCGGCCGAAAGTGCTGCTGCTCGACGAACCGGCGGCCGGCGTGCCGCATGAGGAAAGCGGCGAAATTTTCGAAGTGGTCGCCGGTCTCTCGGACGACCTGACGCTTCTGTTCATCGAGCACGACATGCATGTTGTGTTTCGCTTCGCCTCGCACATCATCGTCATGGTCGGCGGCGCGATCTTCGCGGAAGGCCCGCCGGACGAGATATCGGCGCATCCGGGCGTGCGCGAGGTCTATCTTGGGAAGCGCAAGCATGTCTGAGCCGCTGCTGTCCCTGAAGAACGTCCATGCCGGCTATGGCGACGCCATGGTGCTGCACGACGTGTCGTTCGACCTGCCCGCCAATGGCAGCCTCGCTTTGCTCGGCCGCAACGGCGTCGGCAAATCCACACTACTGCTCACCATCATGGGATTCACCCAGATGCGCAGCGGCACCGTGACGTGGCGCGGTCAGGACATCACTCGCATGCCGCCGAACCGGCGCGCTCGCGACGGCATCGGCTGGGTTGCGCAGGAGCGCGAGATCTTTCCCTCACTTTCAGTAGAGGAAAATCTGACCACGACGGCGCGGCCGGGCTCCTGGACGCTCGATGAAGTCTACAAGCTGTTTCCCCGCCTTCAGGAACGGCGCCACAATATGGGCAACCAGCTTTCAGGTGGCGAACAGCAGATGCTCGCCATCGCTCGCGCCTTGATGACAAACCCGTCACTTTTGCTGCTGGACGAGCCGCTCGAAGGCCTGGCCCCGGTGATTGTCGACGAGTTGATTGCGGCAACGCGGCAGATGCTGTCCGGACGCGGCATTGCGATCATTCTTGTCGAGCAGCACACCGACATCGCGCTGGAATTGACCGCCGACGCCATCGTTCTCGAGCGCGGCGAAGTCGCGCACCGCAGCACCTCTGCGCAACTGTCGGCCGACCATGCAACTCTGGAACGGCTTGTCGGGTTGCGCGTGAGCTAGACCGCGTGAGATGCTAGCGGCCTCTTTGGGGCTGGAGGCGTCACTCATGTCCATGCCGATGAAGCCGGGCGAGCGGGCGGAATATTCCGCGATTGTCGACCGGCCGCCGCTGAAACTGCCGGGCAAGGCCCGCATCATCTTTTGGACCATCGTCAACTATGAAGTCTGGGACATCGGCAAGCCGATGGCGCGGCAACTGCTGCCGGCGCCGACCGGCGTGCCGCTACAGCCGGACGTCGTGCATTGGGCCTTCCATGAATACGGCATGCGGGTCGGTTGCTGGCGCTTCCACGATCTGTTCCGCAAGCTCGGCATCCGCCCGACGCTGTCCGCCAATGCCCGCATCTGCGAGGACTATCCGCGCGTGGCGGCACAGGCACGCGACGACGGCTGGGAGTTCATGGGCCACGCCTACGAGCAGGGGCCGATTCACAAGGAGCCGGACCAAGCCGGCATGATCAATCGCGCGATGGACGTCATGGAAAAGTTCACCGGCAAGCGGCCGGTGGGCTGGCTCGGCCCGGGCCTGACGCAGACACTGGAAACGCCGGACCTGCTCGCCGCGGCGGGCGTCAAATATATCGGCGACTGGGTCTATGACGACGAGCCGACCGTCATCCGCACCACCAACGGGCCGCTGGTCACGCTGCCCTACACCATCGAGCTGAATGATATCCCGGTGATGATCATCCAGCATCACGACAGCGACTATTTCCTGAAATTCGCGAAGAACCAGTTCGATCAGCTTTACAAGGAGAGCGCTGACCGCGCCAAAATCTGCGCGCTCGCGATCCACCCCTACATCAGCGGGCAACCGCACCGCATCAAATTTCTCGAAGAGATCTACGACTACGTGAATTCGCACGACGGCGTGCTGCATTGGAACGGCGAGCAGATCTACGACTGGTACAAGGGGATCGCCGCCGACAAACTGAAAGCCATGTCATGACCGAGTATCAAAAGCCTCCCGTCGGCATGCTGCCGACCGACCGCATCGCCTATTCGCCGATCCCGACCCGCAAGCCGCTGCGGCTGCCCAAGGGTGCGCGCATGGTGGTGTGGACCGTCACCAATGTCGAGGAGTGGGATCCGACGGCGACGATGCCGCGCACGGTGATCACGCCGCCGGCCGGCGGCTCGCCGATGCCCGACATTCCGAACTGGTGCTGGCACGAATACGGCAACCGTGTCGGCTTCTGGCGGCTCCTGGAGGTCTACGACAAGTTTAAAATTCCAGGCGTCATGAACATCAACGGCGTTGCGGTGAAAGCCTTCCCGGAACTGGTGAAGGCCTGCGTCGAGCGCAAGTGGGAATTCGTCGGCCACGGCTACACCCAGCGCAACATGCAGAAGGTCGAGAACGAGCGCGAAGCGATCCGCAAGAGCGCCGAGGTGCTGGCGTCCGCGACCGGCAAGCGCCCGACCGGATGGCTCGGCCCCGGCCTCACCGAGACCTGGGAAACGCCGGATATTCTCGCCGAAGAAGGCTATCGCTACGTCGCTGACTGGGTGATCGACGACCAGCCGGTCTGGCTCAAGACGCGCGGCAAGCCGATCCTGAACCTGCCCTACACGCAGGAATGCAACGACGTCGCCATGATGCTGATCCAGCACCACAAGGCATCGGAGTTTTACGACCGCGCGATGGACCAGTTCGAGGAGATCTACCGCAACTCGTCGAAAGACCACGCCCGCGTGATGGCGATTTCGGTCCACCCCTACATCATGGGCGCGCCGCATCGCGTGAAATACTTCCGCAAGATCTTCGAGAAGATCCGCAAGAAACCCGGCGTGCTGTTCTGGACCGGCGAACAGATTTGCGACTGGTTCCTCAAGGCCGGGCCGAAGCCGCCGCAATAGACAGGACACGAGCTGCGATGGCGATGCATCCGCGCGAACGGCTCGCCTACTCGGCGATCGAGGGCCGACCGCCGTTGAAATTTCCCGCCGGTGTCCGGCTCGTGGTGTGGCCCGTCCTCGCGCTCGAGGAGTGGGATATGGGCCGGCCGATGGCGCGCATGGTGATTTCGCCGCCCCAGGGCCAGCCGCAGCAGCCCGACCATCCCAACTGGTCGTGGCACGAATACGGGATGCGGGTCGGCTTCTGGCGGCTGCGCAAGATATTTCGCGAGCTTGGCGTGACGCCGACGGTGACGCTGAACGCTCGCGTCTGCGAGACCTACCCGGAAGTCACGCGCGCCTGTGTCGAGAGCGGCTGGGAAATGAACGCGCATGGCTACGACCAGGTGCCGATGCACAAGCTGGACGACCAGCGCGGCGTCATCATGAAATCGATGGACATCATCGAGAAGTCCTGCGGCAAGCGGCCGCGCGGCTGGTTCGGCCCCGGCCTGACGCAGACCTTCGACACGCTCGACTATCTGTCAGAAGCCGGCGTCGAGTATATCGGCGACTGGGTGCTCGACGACGAACCGGTGACGCTGAAGACCACGCACAAGCCGGTCGTCGCGTTACCCTATAATTTTGAGATTCACGACATCGTCATGATGGCTCTCCAGCACCACCCATCCGAGGTGCTGCATTCGCGCGCGATGGACCATTTCAACTGGCTCTATGCCGAGTCCGAGGAGCGGCCAAAGATCATGGCGATCGCCTGCCACCCTTATCTCTCGGGCGTGCCGCACCGCATCGGCCACGTGCAGCGAACCTTCAGAGACATTCTCGCGCATGATGGCGTGGTGTCCTGGACCGGCGAGCAGATCCTCGACTGGTATCTTGCGGTCCGTCCGAAGGTGGCAGGTTAGCCATGCCGCGGTCGACCTACCGCTCGGCCTTCGTGCCGCACGATATCGACGCGCCGATCTATGGCGCGGCGGCCGGTCCGCTTGCGGGCCTGACCGCGGCGGTCAAGGACATGTACGACATCGCCGGCTATGTCGCCGGCTGCGGCAATCCAACCTGGCTCGCGACGCATCAGCCGGCAACAAAACATGCCGGCGCGGTCCAGGCCTTGCTCGACAACGGCGCGGCGATCGTCGGCAAGACCATCTGCGACGAATTCTTCTACAGTGTCGCCGGCGCCAATCATCACTACGGCACGCCGATCAACGCACGCGCGCCGGGCCGGCTGCCCGGCGGCTCGTCGTCTGGGTCGGCCGCCGCGGTGGGCGCCGGCCTGTGCGACTTCGCGCTCGGCAGCGACACCGGCGGCTCGGTGCGGGTGCCGGCCTCGTTCAACGGCATCTATGGGCTGCGCCCGACCCACGGCCGCGTCGATCTCTCCGGCGTGCAGGAGATGGCCCCCTCGCTCGACGTCCCCGGCTGGTTCGCGGCGACGCCGGGCGTCTTGCGCAATGTCGGTGCGGTCCTGCTCGACCGCCGCCGCGCGACGTCGGCGATCCATCGCGTCGTCGTTGCGGAAGACGCCTTTGCGCAGGCCGACCCGGCGGTCGCCGATCTCCTGCGCACCCTGCTCGAATTCATGGCCGACGATCTGCCGCCGCTGACCCACGCCCATATCGCACCTGAAGGATTCGACGGCTGGCGCGAGGCGATGCGCATCGTGCAGGCTTACGAGGTCTGGCAGACCTTCGGCGCCTTCGTGACCGAACACAACCCGGCGTTCGGCCCCGGCGTGAGCGAACGTATGGCGTTCGCGGCAAGCGTCGGCGACGATGCCGCCGCGGCGGCCTCGGCTGCCCGCGCCGCCGCCCGCGAGCACATCCGCGGCATCGTCACGCTCGGTACCGTGCTGGCGGTGCCGAGTTCGCCGAGCGTTGCGCCGCTCGCCGACACGCCGGCCGGTGAGCTCGAGGATTTCCGGGTTCGCGTGATGCGGCTGACCTGCATCGCCAGCATGTCCGGCCTGCCGCAGGTCAGCATTCCGGCCGGCACCGTGGCGGGCTGCCCGGTCGGGCTCTCGTTCATCGGCTGGGAGGGCGGCGACGAGGCCCTGCTCGACCTGGCTTATACACTGGCGCCCCACTGCGGCATGGCGGCGTGAGGCGATTTGTGCTTTGAACGGCGGAAGCACCGCTTCAGGCCGACGCCAATGACCCCGTCAGCGACCTATCTCGACAAGAAGACCATCGCCGAACTGACCGCGCGGATGTATCTCGACACCGGCGCGGTGCGGTTCATGGAGGACAAGCCCTTCATCTTTACGTCGGGATGGGCGAGCCCGGTTTACAACGACTCGCGCTGGCTGATTTCGTTTCCGCATGTGCGGAACACGCTGATCGATTTCGCAACTGCAACGATTGCCCGCGACATCGGCCGCGACAGGATCGACTCGGTGGCGGGCGGCGAGACGGCGGGCATTCCCTTCGCCGCCTGGGTCGCCGACCGGCTTCAGCTGCCGATGCAGTATGTGCGCAAGAAGGCCAAGGGCTTCGGCCGCAACGCACAGATCGAAGGCCAGCTCATCGACGACGCCCGCGTCTTGCTGGTCGAAGATCTCGCCACCGACGGCAAGAGCAAGGTCAATTTCATCAAGGCGCTGCGCGATGCCGGCGGCAAGTGCGACCATTGCTTCGTGCTGTTCTTCTACGACATCTATCCGCAGAGCAAGAAAATCCTCGGCGATCTCGGCGTGACGCTGCACGCGCTGACGACCTGGTGGGACGTGCTCGCAGTCGCCAAGCAGAGCGGCAGGTTCGAGACCAAAATGCTGGCCGAGGTCGAGAAATTCATGAACGACCCGGCCGGCTGGTCGAAGGCGCATGGCGGCGTATCCGAAGCCGCCGAGTAGATCGTCAGCTTTTCCGATCCAGATCGTCGTCGGAGAGAACGCGCAGCGCGGCGCCGTTGACGTCGTCGTACTGGCCGCTGCGCAGCGCCCACAGGAACGCGAACAGGCCGGCCAATCCGAGGCCGATTGCCATCGGCACGAGATAGATCAGGACGTTCATGGCCGTCCTCCCGCCTTGCGAGCCCGTAAGGCATTGAGCGTCACCAGCAGCGACGAACCCGACATCGCGACCGCCGCGATCAGCGGCGTCACCAGGCCAGCCACCGCGATTGGCACTGCTATCGCGTTGTAGATCGCTGCAAGCCACAGATTCTGCTTCATCAGCGCATGGGCGCGCGTTGCGATGTCGATGGCGTCGATCACCGGTGCGAGACGGTCACCGAGGAAGACGGCATCGGCCTGCGCCTGCGTGATGTCGGCGGCGCTGATCGGCGACAGCGAGACATGCGCTGACGCAAGCGCCGGCGCATCGTTGATGCCGTCACCGATCATGAGCACGCGCCGCCCTCCCGCCTTGAGAGCCTCGATGATGGCAATTTTCTCGACCGGTTGCAGACCGCCCATCGCGTTGGAAACCCCGAGCGCAGCGGCGACCGGCGCGACCGCGCCCGGGCGGTCGCCGGAGAGAATATGAATATCGTAGCCGCGCCGGCGCAGTTCGGCGACGATTTCGACCACATCCGAACGCAAAGCCTGACGAATGGAGAATACTGCAGACTGGCTGCCGTGCGCGAAGGCGATCATTGAACCGTCCGGGGCGGCATCCATGTTCGCGACGCCGCAATAGTCCGGGCTGCCGAGCCGCGCTTGCTCGCCATCGATGCTGACGTGGACACCTTTCCCCGGTTCTTCTACAGCACCATCGTAAGGCGTCCGACTCTTCGCCTCGCGGGCAAGCGCAACGGCCAGCGGATGACGGCTCGACAACGCAAGACGCGCGGCCATTTCGAGCAGGACCGGGTCGACCGAGGCCGCGTTTTCGACCCGCGGCTCCGGCAGCGTCAGCGTGCCGGTCTTGTCGAACACGATGGTGTCGACCGTCGCGAGCCGCTCCACCATCTCTCCGGAATTCATGATGATGCCCGCGCGGAACAGCGCGTTCGAAGCCACCACCTGCACGGCGGGGATCGCCAGCGCCAGCGCGCAGGGACAGGTGATGATGAGGACGGCAATCGCGGTGATAACGGAGTCATGCAGCGACGCGCCGGCGAGCAGCCAGCCGGCCGCAGTAAGCGCCGCGGTCAGATGCACGAGCGGCGCATAATAGCGCGCGGCGGTATCGGCGAGGCGGCGCATCCGCGGCCGCGCGGCGGCGGCCTTTTCGAGCAGCCGCTCGATCTCGTCGATCAGCGTCGCCTGACCGGCGGCCGTGACCCGCAGCGTCAACGCGCCGGCATAATTCATGCTGCCGGCATAGACCGTGTCGCCGCCGCCGACGTCGCGCCGCGCGGTCTCTCCGGTGATCAAACTCTCGTCGATCTCGGAACTGCCGGTGAGAACAACGCCATCGGCGGGAACGCGTTCGCCCGGCCGCACCAGCAGCCGGTCATTGGCCCGCAGCGCCGCCGCCGGCACCTGCACGATCTCGTCACCCTTGAGTCGAAACGCCGTTTCCGCCTTCAACGCCGCGAGATTGCCGGCCGCCGCCCGCGTCTTGCGGCGCATCGCATGGTCGAGCGCGCGGCCGACCAGCAGGAAGAACAGGAGCATCAGCGCGGAGTCGAAATAAGCATGTTCGGCGTGATTGACGGTCTCGACGACCGACATGCCGAGCGCCAGAACGACGCCGAGCGAGATCGGCACGTCCATATTGACGCTACGGGCCTTCAGCGCGCGCCAGGCGCTCTGGAAAAACGGCTGGCCGGCATAGGCCGCCGCGGGCAGCGCGATCAGCGCCGAGGCCCAATGAAAAAAGTCGCGGGTTTCCGGCGTGATGTCGGTGACATTACCGGACCAGACCGACACCGACAGCAGCATCACGTTCATCGCCGCAAAGCCGGCAACCCCAAGGCACCGGGTGAGACGCCGAGCTTCGCGAGCCTCCTCCTGCTCCGCACGCAACGGCTGAAATGGATGGCCGCGATAACCGATCGATTCGAGCGCGTCGATGATCTTCGGCGGCGCTTCGCCGTGGCGCCAGGCGACGCGCAGGCGGCGATTGGTGAAATTGAGCCGCGCCTCGGTGATGCCCGGCAGACCCTTCACCGTGTTTTCGATGCGGGCGATGCAGTTGCCGCAAGCAACGCCCTCGACCGCCAATTCCAGTCCGACAGAGCCGTCGCTCCGCGGTTGGGCGTAGTGCGCAAGGTCGACCGGCTGCGCCATGACCGGCTACTTCAAGATGATACGGCTGCGCGAACGGAACATGCGTTGCTCACCGCGATGGAAATCGACAATCAGTTCCCACTGCCCGGCCGCGGCGGCTGTCGCGCCGCGGAACCGGCCGCCGCCGCGATCGGAGAGTGTGATTTCATGATCCTGCCGTGCGTCGGCCGGGTGCGCCAGTCGCGCCAGCGCCGTCAGTCCACCAAGCGGCGCCCCGTTGCGGTCCTTCGCCATAATATCGAGCACCGCGTCGCCGCTCCCATCACGCACGAATCGACCTTCGACTTGCCAGCCTAGCGATTGCTGCTCACGCGCCGTCACGATATCGCGATTGAAGAAAAGGCCCGCCTTGTAGGAACTCGTGGTTTCGACGCCGCCGAAGGTCGTCTTCGCGGCATAGACCATGACGCCGTTGACCGCGAAGATCAGCGCAAAAAAGCCGATCAGACAGGCGAGTACCAGCCGGCCGGTGACCTCGAACCCCTTCGCTCGCACGGCCTTCTGCATGGTCGTCTCCGTCACGGCCCGATGAAGTGATCGCGCGCTTCAGTGCGGTCGCCGGTCTTCTGGTCGATGATGATGATGGTGATCGGGATCGAGGCCGCCTCCCGCTTCTCGCGGGTCGAGACCAGCACGCGCACCTCGCGGGTCCGGTCGGGCCCGACCGTCACAGTGCGGCCCGGCTCGCCGACGATCTCGAGATCGTACTGGCCGATGCCTTCCGCCGTAATGATGAAGTCGCGCGGCTCCTGCTCCTTGTTGATCAACCGCACCGTATAGGCGTTGCGGATGCCGCCGTCGGAAAGCTGCACGTAGAGCGGGTTGCGGTCGTGGATCACGTTGACGCCGGTGAAATCGCGGGTCGCCAGCGTATAGAGCATGATGCCGCCGGCGATCGCGATGACGGCAAAATAAATGAGCGTACGCGGCCGGAAGATGCGGACGAAGGCGGGCTGGCCCTCCATCCGCCGTTTGATGTTGAGGTCGGTGTCGTAAGCGATCAGCCGGGTCGGCCGCCCGAGCTTCGTCATCACGTTGTCGCATGCATCGATGCAGAGCCCGCATTGAATGCAGCCGAGATTGGCGCCGTCGCGGATGTCGACCCCGGTCGGACAGACATGAACGCACTGGAGACATTCGACGCAGTCGCCGGCCGGTTTGCCCTCGGCGCGCAGCTGCTCGCTCTTTTTCACCGAACAGCGAGGCTCGCCGCGGTCGTAGCGGTAAGTGACATTGAGCGCGTATTCGTCGGTCAGCGCCGCCTGGATGCGCGGCCATGGACACATATAGAGACAGACCTGCTCGCGCATGTGGCCGGCGAGCGAATAGGTCGTGAAGGTGAGAATGCCGATCCAGAGATAGGCGACAAACGGCGCCTGTCCGGTGGCCAGTTCCTTCACCAGTGTCGGCGCGTCGGCGAAGTAGAGCACCCAGGCGCCGCCGGTCCACCATGCGGTCATGAGCCAGAGCGCATGCTTGACCGCCTTGCGCGCATAGGTGCCGGCGGTCCACGCCTTGCGGTCGCGCAGCATGTGCTCGCGGCGGTCGCCTTCGACGAACCGCTCGATGGCGAGGAACAGGTCGGTCCAGACCGTCTGCGGGCAAAGATACCCGCACCAGACCCGGCCGGCGACCGCGTTCATCAGGAACAACGTGATCGCCGCGATCACCAGAAGGCCGGTGAGGTAATAGACTTCCTGCGGCCAGATCTCGATGAAAAAGAAATAGAAGCGCCGCGAGTTGAAATCGATCAGAACCGCCTGGTCGGGCGCGTTCGGCCCGCGGTCCCAGCGCACAAACGGGAGCAGGTAGTAGATGCCGAGCGTGACGGCGAGAACAGCCCACTTGATGCGGCGGAACGTACCATGGGTGCTTTGCGGATAGATTTTTCGCCGCGCCACATAGAGCGGTACGTCGTCATCGGGCGGCGGGCCGCTGTGAACCTCGGCCTCGGCGACGAGCTGCGCCAGTCCGCCGGCGCCTGCGGGCGCAGTCCGCTCGGTTGCCATATCGGCGACCATGTCGGCGGTCTGGGCATGCACCGCATTCACCCTACTTCTCGCCTCCACCGAAGGTATGGACGTAGACGGTCAGCGCCTTGATCGTGGAGTCGTCGAGGCGTCCGGCCCATGGCGGCATTACGGCGCCACGGCCGTTGCGAATGCCGCTTTCGATGGTGTCCTTGTCCGACGCATAGAGCCAGATCTTGTCGGTGAGGTTCGGCGCACCGACCTCGCGATTGCCCTTGCCGGTCTCGCCGTGGCAAGCGGCGCAGTTGTCGGCGAAGACCTTCTTTCCGGCAGCGAGGTTTGCCCCCGGCGCAACCGGCAGGCCGGACAGCGAGCGCGTATAGTCGGCGACCTGCGAGATCTGATCGGGCTTCAGGATGCCGTCGCGGCCGAACGCCGGCATGTTGCCGGGCCGTGTCTTGGCATCGGCCGACCGCACACCGTGGCGAATGGTCTGCTCGATGTCGGTCAGTTTGCCGCCCCACAGCCAGTCGTCGTCGTTGAGATTGGCGTAGCCTTTGGCACCGCCGCCGCCGGCGCCGTGACAAGGCGCACAGTTTTCGGCAAAGGCGGGCTTGGCCTGCGCGCGCGCGAAGGCGAGCAACTGCGGATCGGCGGCGATATCGGCCACCGATGCGGCCGAAAGCCTCGCGACCATCGGGCCACGGGTCTGTTTCAACTTATCGAGTTCCTCGACCACCGCCGAGCGCGAATTCCAGCCGAAGGTTCCCTTGGTCGCGCCGGACACCAGCGGCCAGGCCGGATAGACGATCCAGTAGCCGACCGAGAAGACGACGGTGGCGTAGAAAATCCACAGCCACCAGCGCGGCAGCGGCGTGTTGAGCTCCTTCAGGCCGTCCCACTCGTGGCCGGTGGTCGCCGTGCCGGTGACAGCGTCGATCTCGCGATTGTCCGCCATCGCTTCAGTCCTCCCGCAACGGAATGCGCGCGGCCTCGTCAAAGCTCTTCTGCTTCGACGGCCACAGCGCGTAGATCACAACGATGAGAAAAACGCCGACGAAATAGGCGAGACCCCAAGTCTGCGCGAATTCGGCAACGGCTTTGTAGGTCGGGTCCATCGCGTTCACCGGATATTGGCTTTGTCGTTGTAGAGCTTGAAGTCGACCAGCGTGCCGAGCATCTGCAGATAGGCGATCAGCGCATCGGCTTCCGTGATACGGTCGGGATTGCCGTCGAAATCACGCGCCTCCGCTTTCGGGTAACGCTTGGCGAGATCGCCCGCCTCGGGGCTGTCGGCGGTCGCCTGCGCGACGAGATCGGACTTCGCTTTCTCGATCATCTCCGCGCTGTAGGGGACGCCGAGCGTCGACTGCACGCGCAGATCCTGGGTGATATAGGTGAAGTCGAGCGGGGTCTGCGCAAGCCAGGGATAGGCCGGCATCACCGTTCCTGGCACCACCGACTTCGGCGAACGCAGATGATCGCGGTGCCATTCGTCGGAATACTTGCCGCCGACGCGGGCGAGATCGGGCCCGGTGCGCTTGCTGCCCCACTGGAACGGCCGGTCATACATACTCTCTGCCGCGAGAGAGTAATGGCCGTAGCGCTCGACCTCGTCGCGTAGCGGGCGGATCATCTGCGAATGGCAGTTGTAGCAGCCCTCGCGGATGTAGATGTTGCGGCCCGCGAGTTCGAGCGGCGTGTAGGGCCGCATGCCCTCGACCTTCTCGATGACATTCTTCAGGTAGAACAGCGGGACGATCTCCACGAGGCCACCGATCGCAATCACGATCAGGATGCCGATCACCAGGATGATCGAGTTCTTCTCGAAGATCGCGTGTTTTGCCCAGACTGACATGTCGGCCCCCTATTCCGCCGGCGCCAGCGCGACACGCGCGTCCGCGGTCTGATCGGATGTCGCGGTTTTCCAGAGGTTCCAGGCCATCAGCACCGCGCCGGCGAGGAACAGCAGGCCGCCGAGCGCACGGATGACATAGAAGGGATGCATCGCCTCGACGGTTTCGACGAACGAGTATTCGAGGAAGCCGAGGCTGGTATAGGCCCGCCACATCAGGCCCTGAAGAATGCCCGACACCCACATCGCCGAGATGTAAAGGACGATGCCGATGGTCGAGATCCAGAAGTGCCAGTTGACGAGCTTCAGCGAATAGAGCGGCCGGTTCCATAGCCACGGGATCAGGCAGTAGAGAGCGCCAAACGAAATGTAGCCGACCCAGCCGAGTGCGCCGGAATGCACGTGCCCGATGGTCCAGTCGGTGTAGTGCGACAGCGAGTTGACGACCTTCACCGACATCATCGGCCCCTCGAAGGTCGACATGCCGTAGAAGGCGACCGACACCACCATCATGCGCAGCACCGGATCGGTGCGCAGCTTGTCCCAGGCGCCGGACAGCGTCATCAGGCCGTTGATCATGCCGCCCCAGGACGGCATCCACAGCATCACCGAGAATGTCATGCCGAGCGTCTGCGCCCAGTCCGGCAGCGCGGTGTAATGCAGATGATGCGGGCCGGCCCAGATGTAGAGAAAGATCAGCGACCAGAAATGGACGATCGACAGCCGGTAGGAATAGACCGGCCGGTCGGCCTGCTTCGGGATGAAATAATACATAATGCCGAGGAAGCCGGCGGTGAGGAAGAACCCGACCGCGTTGTGGCCATACCACCACTGCACCATCGCGTCCTGCACGCCGGACCAGACGATGTAGGATTTCGGCGAGAACAGCGACACCGGAATTGCGGCATTGTTGCCGAGATGCAGCACGGCGATCGTCAGAATGAACGCCATGTAGAACCAGTTGGCGACATAGATATGCGGCTCGGTCCGCCGCATGATGGTGCCGAGATAAATAAGGAAGTAGACGACCCACACCACCGTCAGGAACAGGTCGGAATACCACTCGGGCTCCGCATATTCCTTCGACTGGGTGATGCCGAGCAGATAGCCGGTGCCGGCAATGACGATGAAGAAATTGTAGCCGAGCACCACGAACCACGGCGCGACATCGCCGACCATGCGCGCGCGGCATGTGCGCTGCACGACATACATCGACGTCGCAATCAACACATTGCCGCCGAACGCGAAGATCACCGCGGAGGTGTGCAGCGGACGCAGGCGCCCGAACGAAATCCAGGGCAGGTCGAAGTTGAGAACCGGAAACGCGAGCTGAAGCGCGGCGACAAGTCCGACGGTGAAGCCGGCAAGACCCCAGATCATCGCCGCGACCGAAGCGAACTTCACCGGACCCATGTTGTAGTTCGGCTTGCCGTCGATCATCAGCGGCACCGGCTCGACGGCACGATCGAAGAAGCGATTGAAGATCGCGAACACCGCCGCGACGCTGCCTGCGGCGAACAGATAGGCGTGAAACGCGTATTCCGGCGTATGGGCCTTGGCAGCCACCAAGAGCGACAGGAGCGCGAGCGCGGCCAAGGCCAGCGCCGATCCTCCTTCTCCGATGGTCATGACTTTTCGGGCGGAGGATGCTGTCGCCATGGCGGTGGTCCGATTCCGTGGAGTGGGCCTGAGCCTGAAAATGCTGCGCGCTCGACAGGTTCCCGTGCCTGTCGAGGAGCCTTTTCAAACTAGGTTTTCCGCGGTTTTCCGCCTTGATTCAGGTCAACCGTACTGCCTGAACTTTAGTGCTAATGCTTCCACTCTGGCGCGGACACTGGCGTCCAGGTGCGCTTGAGGCGCAGATCGTCGACGATCGCGTTGGCCGCGATGTAGCCGGCCGCGCCATTGGCACCGCCGCCGTTGCCGGAAGACGAGCCGCACAGATAAAGACCGGCAATCGGCGTGCGCGAACCCGGCATCAGCGCGTGCGGCCGGTTGATGCCGAGCTGATCCGGGATATAGGCGCCCATGCGTACCGCGCCCTGAACCATGTTGCGGTTGAGTCGTTCGACATCGAGCGGCGTAAAGAGATAGCTGCCGAGCAGATTGTCGCCTTCAAGATTGGAGGCATAGACCCGCCAGTAGTCGAGGATGCGCTGCGTGTATTCCTCGCGCCGCTTGTCCCAGTTTTCCGGCCCGCCATCGACCGAGTATGGCGCGAACGGCCACCAGAACGCGGTGTGGCGGCCCTGCGGCGCGTAACTCGGATCGAATTCGCTGTTGCATGCGCCGTTCCCCATCAGAACATCCGGGAACTTCTTGTTGGCGCAATCCGCAAAACAACTCGCGACCTGCTCGATATCGTCCATGCCGAAGAAGATGTTGAACGCCTTCTTCATTGCAGGATCGAAACTTTCGGCCCGATAGGCGGGCGGACTTTTCAGTGCGAGGTGCAAGGTGACCAGGCTGTGATTGCCCCAGTGCCATTTCTTGGCCTTGTCCTGCACCGCTTCGGGGAACAGTTCCGGTCCGGTCATATCGAGCGTCGTCGGGAAATCGATGGCGCTAGCGACGAACTGCGCCGCCTTTATTGAAGTACCATCGGCGAGCGTCACGCCGGTGGCGCGGCCTTTTTCAACGATCACTTCCTTGACGTCGGCATTCATGACGACCTTGCCGCCGCCCGCCTCGACAATGCGGGTGAGCGCCAGCGGCAGCGCCTGCGCACCGCCGACCGGAAGCGTGAACCCCGCGATATTGGCGAAAATCGCCGGGAATACGATGCCGGCGCCCGGCACGTTCTCCGTGGTGATCACATGCATATAAGATGTGAACAGCGTGCGGATGCGCTCGTCGACGAAGTGCTTTCGCACGACGCTGAACAGATCGTGCTGCGCGTGCGACAGAAGCTCCTTGGCCTTCGGCCCGCTCAGACGGTCGAGCAGTTGCTCCCGCGGCATCGGCGCGTTGTAAAGCAGCGAAACGAGCAGCGGCCGCATCTCGATGCAATAGGTGTTCCACAGTTCGCGAAACGTTTCGGCGTCCTGCTTTGAGAACCGCGCCAGCGACTCGCAGGTGCGGTCAAGGTCTTTGTGGATCGTGATGCAGGTGTTGTCGCGGAAAACGGCGGCCTGCTGCACCGCCGGCTCGATATACGAGTAGCCGTAACGAGCCAGATCGAGGTCTTTCACCAGCGGGCAGAACTCCCAGCCCATGAAGAAATTGGCGTGCAGGTTGAGCCGGTGTCCCGGCAGAATGCGGTCTTCGGTGCTGGTGCCGCCGCCGATACGCGCGTTGCGTTCGAGCACGGCGACTTTCATTCCCGCGCGCGACAGATAGGCCGCCGTTGTCAGACCATTGTGGCCGGCGCCGATGACAATTCCATCGTAGTCCGCCATCGATCCACCCTCCCCTATCGCCGTTCTTTTTTGCCAGACTACCGAAGCCGGCGCCGCTGCGCAAAGAAATGCCCCGGCACAAGGCCGGGGCAAGAATACGTTCCAAGATCGGGAGGACAGTCGTTCGGTTTATGCGTTCAGAAGCGCAAGCGCGTCCCGGTTGCGCAGCACAATATGCCGCGCACTCGGCAGCGCGATCGCCGCGGCATTCGTAAGCTGCGTCAGCGTACGGGACACGGTCTCGATCGTCAGACCGAGATGATCGGCGATATCCTGCCGCGACATCGGCAATTCCACTGCGTCATCCTCGCGGCGGGAGGCCATTTCCAGAAGGAAGCCGGCGACCCGCTCGCGCGCACTTTTCACCAGGAGCAAAGCCCGGTCCTGCATGCGCTGGAGTTCGCGTGCCGCGATCAGCCAGAGCTGCCGCGCGACCTGGCTATCGCTGTTGGCGAGCGTGACAATGGTGCTCCGCTTGATCACCAGCACAATGGTGTCTTCGACGGCTTCTGCCGACAGCGTGTGAGTACCGTTGACTTCGAGGCCGAAGAATTCGCCGGGGCCATAGAAGGCGTTGATCTGGCGGCGGCCGTCGCTGAGGATTTTGCAGGTGCGAACCATCCCGCTCACGACCTTGTAGAAGTAGTCGGCCGGATCATCCTCGCCGTAAATCTCGACATTGCGGACAAACGGCATCGACGCGCCCAGAATATCGAGCGGGTTGGCGTCCGTGCGGCGGGCAGCAAAAACCGCACCGTACTGGGTTGAATGGGCTTGGGGGGCGGATTTGGTAGCGGTGGCCTGCTTCAACATCGGCGTTTTCCCCTTAAAATGAATCTGCAATTATGAATACGCCCAAGGGCCATCGCCTTAAATTCGGATAAACCCCTTACGGGATTCTACGTAGGCGCCCGACCATCTCCCGGACCCGACAGCATGACAAAACACGCTGAAAATCCGGACAATCCGGCAGGCCCGGGATTTGCGCCGCCCGCAGCTCCCGGCAGTCCGGTGATCGGCTTTGCCGTCGCACCGGTTGCTGTCGCGGCCGCGATCGGCGCCGGATTTCTGGTCAAGCCTTTGACTTCGACCAACCTCGAGAGTGCGCTGCTGGCGCCAGCCGTGCTCATTTCCGCAGTTTTCGGCGGCCTCGGCCCTGGCCTTCTGGCGACCGTTCTCGGCGTCGTAGCGATCGCCTACAACGCCAGCCGTCTATCGAGTTCGATGCCCGGGCTCGATATTGCGGTCTTCGCGCTCGTCGGCCTGTTGATGTCGTGGGTCGGCGAACTGCTACACCGCAACCGCATCAACGCATCCCGGAGCCAGCGCGACTCGGCGGCGCGCGAAGCGCATCTCCAGTCGATCCTGGATACCATTCCCGACGCGATGATCGTCATCGACTCGCGCGGCGTCATTCAGTCGTTCAGCAGCGCGGCCGAGCGGCTGTTCGGCTATTCGCAGGGCGAAGCGATCGGCGAGAACATCAAGATGATGATGCCATCGCCCTACCGTGAAAGTCACGACGGCTATCTTGAACGCTACAGGATGACCGGCGAACGCCGGATCATCGGCATCGGCCGCGTCGTCGTCGGGCAGCGCAAGAGCGGCGCGACGTTTCCGATGGAACTGGCGGTCGGCGAAATGAGATCGGGCGATCAACGGTTCTTCACCGGCTTCATTCGCGACCTCACCGAACGCCAAAAAACCGAAGTCCGGCTTCAGGAACTGCAGTCTGAACTGGTTCACATCTCCCGGCTGACGGCGATGGGTGAAATGGCCTCGGCGATCGCGCACGAACTCAATCAGCCGCTGTCGGCGATCGCGAACTATTTGACCGGTACGCGCCGCATGCTGCAGTCCGTGACGGATGAACGCACGCCCGTGATGACCGACGCACTGACCAAGGCTGCCGACCAGGCTCTCCGCGCCGGGCAGATTATCCGGCGGTTGCGCGACTTCATGGCGCGCGGCGAAACCGAGCGGCGGGTCGAAAGCATGGCCAAGATGATCCACGAGGCCAGCGCCCTTGCTCTGGTCGGCGTTCATGAGCAGGGCATTCTCGTCAACATCAACACCCGCTCCACCGAAGACGCAGTGCTGGCCGACCGCGTTCAGATTCAGCAGGTTCTTCTTAACCTGATCCGCAACGCGATCGACGCGATGCAAAGCTCGCCGAAGAAAGCCTTGTCGATCGCAATGGGGCAGCCCGAGCCGGGCATGGTAGCAGTGACGGTTACCGACACCGGCGGCGGCATCGATCCCGAAATCCGCGACCAGTTATTCCAGCCCTTTGTGACCACCAAGCATCACGGCATGGGCGTCGGTTTGTCGATTTGCCGAACCATCATCGAAGCGCATGGCGGCAAGATCTGGGCCCAAGACAACTCCGAAGGCGGCACGGCATTTACGTTTCAGATCCCGAGCGCCAGACACGAGGACACCGCGGATGACGCCTGACCAGCCGATCTACGTTGTCGATGACGATGATGCCGTCCGGAACTCGCTGGAGTTTCTCCTGCAGGCAGCGGGATACAAGACCACCTGCTTCACGTCTGCGACCGCCTTTCTGGAACGTCTGCCGCAAGTCGATGGCGGCTGTATCGTGACCGACGTGCGAATGCCCGGTCTGTCCGGCATCGATCTGCTCAAGGCCGTTGCTGCCGCAAAGCCGAATATTCCGGTCATCGTTATCACCGGCCACGGCGACATCGCGCTCGCGGTCGAGGCCATGAAGATCGGCGCGGCCGATTTCCTCGAGAAGCCGTTCGACGACGAAGCGCTGCTGTCGACGATCGCAGCCGCCTTGAAAAGCACAAGAAACGCGCCCGACCCGGACGCGTCTGGCCTGCGTGCGAAAATCGCCGCCCTGTCGGGCCGCGAGCGACAGGTTCTGGATGGTCTCGTGGTCGGCAAGCCCAACAAGATTATCGCCCACGACCTTGGGATCAGCCCGCGCACAGTCGAGGTCTACCGCGCCAATCTGATGACCAAGATGGAGGCCGGCAGTCTTTCAGACCTGGTCCGAATGGCGCTGCGGGCCGGCATTCTCGATTAGGAACTGCCCAAAGCGCCGTGGCAGCCACCCGCTTGAGATAAGTCAATGCCCGCGCCGGCCGACGCTGGCTCCATGGCCACAAAACCGGGCCATCGACCCGCAACCGTGGCTCCAATGCCGGCAATACCCGCTCGTCATGCTGGGACGCCCGTGATCGCCGTCGCCGCCGACGACGAGGCGATGCTGAGTTCGATCAAGTTCTCCCTCGAGGTCGAAGGCTTCGCCGTTGTCACGTTTCCGGACGGACAAGCGATGTTGAACGGGCTGGACCGCGCCGATTGGGCCTGCATCGTTCTCGATCAAAACATGCCGGGTTTCACCGCCATGGACGCCGTAGCAAGGCTCCGCCGCGACGGCATCACTGTCCCGATCATTCTCACCGTCAGCCTGCCCAGCGCAGCGCTGAGGCAAAGCGCGAGGCTCGGAGCAATCGAACTTGTCGAAAAGCCTCTGCTGGACGATCGGCTGATCGAGGTGATCCGCGATCTGCTCGGCCGCCCGCCGACGAATGTTGCGGACAAGCGGCCCTAGGCGATCGCGAGCGGCGCAAGCGCCTCGATGTCGGTGACGACATCGATGACCGCGGGACGATTGGCGGCCAGCGCCTTTGCGAGCGCTGGCGCGAAATCCGCCGGTCTCTCGACGCGCAGGCCGAGCGCACCCATGTCCTCGGCGAGCTTCGCGAAATTCATTGGATTGAAGGTCCACAGTTCCCGCGCTTTCGCGGTCTGTTCGCCGCCATAGGCCCGGTCGAAGCCACGCTTCGACTGGTTGCCGCCGGCATTGTTGTTGACCACCGTGACGCAGTTGAGCTTCCAGCGCACCGCCGTCTCGATTTCTGCGATGTGATACCAGAACCCGGCGTCGCCGGTGAATGTCACCACCGGGCGCTCGGGGCACGCCGCCTTGGCGCCGAGGCCGGCCGGGAATGCCCAGCCGAGATGGCCGGCGCTTCGCATGTAACTCTGCGTGGGCGCTCGCAGATCGTACATGCCGCCCATCCACATGCCGGCGTGGCCGGTGTCGACCACGACGATGGCGTCATCGGGCACATGCTGCGTCAGTTCATGACAGATGCGTGCCGGGTGGACCGGCACTGCGTCGGAGGCGAACTGCGGCCTGTATTTCTCGGACCATTCCTTGCAAATCGATTGCGCTTCGCCGACCCACGCTTTGCGCTTCGCCGCAGTCGCACCGTGCGCCTGAGCCAGCATTCGCGCCAGCGTCACTTTGGCATCGCCATTGACGGCCGCGAGCAGCGGATAGTTGCGTCCGATCGCCTCCGGATTGATGTCGATCTGGACGGCCGGCGTACCGATTTTCGGCACCGCCCAGAAATGCGTGGTCATGCCGCCGGTCTCGGTGCCGATGAAGCAGACGAGATCGGCGCGGTTGACGACGCGATTCGCGCTTTCGCGCGAATAGGAACCGACCACGCCGACCGAGAGCGGATGCGTGCCGGGAATCGCATCCTTGCCGTTGAGCGATGTGGCAATCGGAATCTGCAGTTTCTCCGCCAGCGCGACGAGTTCAGTCGCAGCACCGGAAGCGCGCACGCCGCCACCGGCGACGATCACCGGACGCTCCGCCTCCTGCAAAGCCTTGAGCGCGGCGGTGACGCTTGCCGCGTCCGGCTCGGGACGGAACGGCGGCACCTGCCGGAACATCGGCTCGATGAGCGCCTCCATCTCCGCCTCTTCGGCATCGACCTGACCTTCGTTGCCGCGGAATTGCAGATGCACCGGGCCTGGCGTGCCGGATGTCGCGACACGAAACGCCTGCCGGATCATGTCGGGAAAGCGCGCGACATCGTCGACGGTGACATTCATCTTGGTCACCGGTTCGAACGTCGGCATGTCGTCGATCTCCTGATAGACCTTGCGAAACTTGGTCTTGGGATCGCGGCCGCCGGTCATCGCGATGACGGGAGAATGCGCAAGCCATGCATCGCGCAGGCCGGCGGCGAGATTGAGTGCGCCGATCACCTGCGCCATGCAGATGCCGGGCCTGCCCGACGCGCGGGCATAGCCATCCGCCATGTAGGCGGCCGACTTCTCGCCGTGCGTATGAATGCGCGCGATCGAGGTGCGCCGCTCCATTTCGGCGAAGCTCCGCCGCAGCACCGCCGGCACCATGAAAATATGAGTGACCCCGTAACCCGCCAGCATGTCGGCGAGCACTTCGGCGCCGGTCCGTTTCGCATTATGTCCGAGCATCGTTCCAGAACTCCTGCACCACCGATCCTACATCGCACGGCTTGCGGACCGCGGCAAAGCGCGCGAATTCGCGACCACCTTCGGCTATAGTGACGCGCCGGAACCCGGACACCGCAGATGTATGGCGCGACGCTAGGGACGAGCCGCTACACGTTTCATGATCTCAAAACCGTGCTAGCCAAGGCGTCGCCCCTGCGCAGCGGCGATCAACTGGCCGGCCTCGCCGCCGCGACCGGCGAGGAACGCGTTGCGGCGCAATATGCGCTCGCCGACCTGCCGCTCACGACCTTCCTGAACGACGCGATTGTCCCCTACGAAACGGACGAGGTGACGCGCCTCATCATCGACAGCCACGACGCGGCGGCGTTCGCGCCGATCCGCCACCTGACCGTCGGCGGATTTCGCGACTGGCTGCTGTCGGACGAAGCCGACACCGCGGCGCTCACGGCACTCGCGCCCGGCGTCACGCCCGAAATGGCCGCCGCCGTCAGCAAACTCTGCCGCGTGCAGGACCTCATGCTGATCGCCGCGAAATGTTCGGTGGTCACGAAGTTCCGCAACACCGTCGGCCTGCCCGGCCGGTTGTCGGTGCGGCTGCAGCCGAACCACCCGACGGACGACGCCCGTGGCATTGCCGCCAGTATCCTTGACGGCCTGCTGCTCGGTTCCGGCGACGCCGTGATCGGCATCAATCCCGCGACCGACAGCCCGGACCGCGCCCGTCGACTGCTGACGATGCTCGACGACATCCGCCTCAAGCTGGAGATTCCGACCCAATGCTGCGTGCTGGCGCACGTCACGACGACGCTCGAATTGATCGGCAAGGGCGCACCCGTCGATCTGGTGTTCCAGTCGATCGCCGGAACCCAGGCCGCCAACAAGAGTTTCGGCATCGATCTCGCGTTGCTTGCGCAAGCGCGCGAGGCCGCGCTCGCGCTGAAACGCGGCACGGTCGGCGACAACGTGATGTATTTCGAAACCGGCCAGGGCAGCGCGCTGTCGGCTAACGCTCATCACGGCGCCGACCAGCAGACCATCGAGGCACGCGCCTATGCAGTCGCGCGGCACTTCAAGCCACTCCTCGTCAATACGGTCGTCGGTTTTATCGGCCCGGAATATCTCTACGATGGCAAACAGATCATCCGTGCGGGGTTGGAGGACCATTTCTGCGGCAAGCTCATGGGCGTGCCGATGGGTGTCGACGTCTGCTACACCAACCACGCCGAGGCCGATCAGGACGACATGGACGCCTTGCTGTCGCTCCTGGTCTCCGCCGGCGTGAATTTCGTCATGGGCGTGCCGGGCGCCGACGACATCATGCTCGGCTATCAAAGCACTTCGTTTCACGACGCGCTCGCGATGCGCGCGCTGTACGGCAAACGGCCGGCGCCGGAGTTCGAAGCCTGGCTCGAACGGCAGGGCCTCATGGATGAGGCCGCCCGCATTCGCCCCGGCGTGTTGCCGGCGCGGTTTCGTGCGTTGTTACCCGGACCCGCCGCATGAGCGCAAACGACAAGGCCTGGGCGGACCTGCGCCGACTGACGGCCGCCCGCATCGGTCTTTCCCGCAGCGGGGCGTCGCTCGCGACAACTCCGCTGCTCGAATTTCAGCTCGCGCACGCCCGCGCACGCGATGCCGTGCATGACACGCTCGACGAGGCGCGGCTCGCCGCCGAACTTGACGCGCTCGGCCTGCCGATCCTCACCATATCCAGTCAGGCCGACGATCGCGCGCAGTATCTTCTGCGGCCTGACCTCGGGCGGCGGCTGTCCTCCGACGCACAAACGCAACTCGCTGCACATGCGGACAGTTACGATGTGACCATCGTGATTGCCGACGGATTGTCCGCCGGCGCAGTGCAGAGCCACGCCGCGCCGCTGCTCGCGGCGGCTGTTCCCGCCTTGCGATCGGACGGCTGGCGGACCGCACCTCTCGTGATCGTCCGCAACGGCCGGGTCGGCGTCGGCGATGCCGTCGCCGGCGCTCTTGGCGCGGAATGCGTCGTGGTGCTGATCGGCGAGCGCCCCGGCCTCACGGCACCCGACAGCATGGGCGCCTATCTGACGTGGCGTCCCTCGCCGACGACGACCGATGCCGGACGCAACTGCATTTCCAATATCCGGCCTGCAGGAATCGGCTACGAGGAGGCCGCGTTCAAGCTCGGCTATCTGCTGCGCGCCATAAAATCCAGTCGCCTGTCGGGCGTTGCGTTGAAGGACGATTCCGACCGGCTATGGCTCGGCAAGAGCTAGCGCGATCACGCCGGCCTGAAATTCAGCGCGACGCCATTGATGCAATAGCGCAGGTTGGTCGGCGGCGGCCCGTCCGGAAACACGTGGCCGAGATGGCTCATGCAGTTGCGGCAATGCACCTCGACTTCAAGGTCGCCATAGACCGGATGCTTCTTCGTCCCAATCGCGCCCTCGACCGGCGCATGAAAACTCGGCCAACCGGTGTTGCTTTCGTATTTGGTGCCCGAGACAAACAATGGTTGATCGCAACCCGCGCAATGAAACGTTCCGGCGCGCGTTTCGTGATTGAGCGCGCAGCTGCCGGCCGGCTCGGTGCCGAACCGGCGCATCACCATGTATTGTTCCGGCGTCAGCAGCTTGCGCCACTCGGCGTCGGTGCGGGCGAATGGCGGCTGCGGCTTCATCTGGCACCCTTCTCTACTTTATCGCCAGCGGATTGACCGGCGAGCCGACCGCCCCGGTGATCGGGATCGCCGGCGCCACGAACAGGAATTCGTAAACACCGTCGGCGGCGCAATCGTCGGCCAGTTCCTTGAGCTGGAAGATTTCGCCCATGGTCATGCCCATGATGGGGATGGTGATCCAGTGCCAGGGCTGGTTGATGCCGTCCGCGGTATTGTTCGGCCGCACCTCGCAGCCCCAGGTATCGGCGGCGAGCGCGGCAAGCTCGGTCTCCTTGATGAAATCGAGCGTTTCGAACGCGAAGCCCGGCGCATCGCCGCCCGGATAGCCGTCCCAGCTACCGGCTTTCTGGCAGCGCTCCATCATGCCGGTGCGTACGATGACGTAATCGCCGCGTTTTAGCTCGACCTTCTGCTTTTCGGCGGTGCCGTAAAGATCCTTGTTGGTGATGCCGTAGCCGTCGTCGAGCGACTCGACGCCCTTGAAGCGCGCGACATCAAGCAACACACCGCGCCCCACCATCTTGTTCTTCGTCTTTTCGATGCCGCACTTCTGTGCGCCGGCGCTGGTGACCTCACGGCAGTCGTAACCGTTCCACATGTAATTTTCGTAGAACACGTGCCCGAGACCGTCCCACTGCGTGCCACACTGCAGCGGCATCGTAACCATATCGTCAGCGGCGCGAATGCCCCGCTTGTCCAGTACGCCCGAATAGGCGTCGGTGCCGGTGCGCAGCATTGTGTGGATCGGATTGGTGCGACCCATCGAGGGATACTTGCTCTTGGCACCCTGCGGGCCGGTGTGATCGAAGTTCAGCGCCAGCGAAATGACCTTGCCCTTTTTGACGAGACGGGTGGCCGCGACGATGTCTTCGGGCGAGGTATAGTTGAGCGTTCCGATCTCGTCATTCGGACCCCACTTGCCCCAGTTTTTGTATTTCTCAGACGCCTCGCGCATGTCCTGGCGCGTGATCTTGCGGTCCGACATTCGTATCCTCCACCGCGCGGCCGGTCCCGGAACGCCCGAGAACCTCCCCTGCCACCGTTTGTCGTTGTACGAAGGTAACGCCTCGCATGCGCGGCAACAATCGCGCAGACTATGATTTCGCCGCGGGAGTTCCGCTCTCCGCGTAATTTTCATTGACGTAAAATTCAGTTCTGCAGGACAATCGACACAATGAACCCGGACCCCATGATCGCCCGTGATCTTGTCGGCTACGGGCGCTCGCCGCCCGACCCGCAATGGCCCGGCGGGGCCGTCATCGCTGTCAACTTCAATCTCAACGTGGAGGGCGGCGGCGAGCTATCGCTTGCCGAAGGCGACGAGTCCTCCGAAGGCAATCTGAACGATATCGGCGCACCGGCACAGAGAGGCCGCCGCGCGCCGCTCGTCGAATCCGTGTTCGAATATGGCAGCCGTGTTGGCGCCTGGCGGCTGCTCGACGTGTTCCGCGATGCCGGCGTGCCGATGAGCATTCTCGGCGTCGCCCGCGCACTCGAGCAGAACACCGAGCTAACCGCCGCCTTTGTCGAGCACGGCCACGAAATCGTCAGCCACGGTTATCGCTGGATCGACTATGGCGCGGTGCCTGAAGACGTCGAGCGCGATCATGTGCGGCGCGCGGTCGATGTCCTGACCAAGCTCACCGGCAAACGGCCGGTCGGCTGGATGACGGGGCGGCCCGGCGTGAACACCCGGCGGCTGGTCGTCGAAGAAGGCGGCTTCATCTACGACCGCGATTCCCTCGGCGACGAGTTGCCGTACTGGCTTGAGATTATCGGCAAGCCGCATCTCGTGATCCCCTATTCCTACGAGACCAACGACAACCGCTTCAATGAAAACCGCGGCTTCTCGACCGGCGACGACTTCTTCATTTACATGCGCGACGCCTTCGACCTGATGGTCCGCGAGGGCGAGAACGGTGCGCCGAAACTCCTGTCGATCGGCCTGCATGACCGGCTGATCGGCCGGCCCGGCCGCTGCGTCGGCCTCATCAAACTCATCGATTATATGCGCAAGAACGGCCGCGTCTGGTTCTGCCGCGGCATCGATATCGCCGAACACTGGCGAGCGAAATTCCCCGCAAATAGCCGTTAAAAGTCCGGTCGGTAGCCGTTAGCGGTCGCCTCGATGCGGCCGGAGAACGGCGCGCCGATGTGACCCGGCAGCATCAGCGCGCCGGACGACGCGCAGTAATCGAGCACCTTGCGCCGGCTGACCCGCGCCTGCGCGGCGTCGGAATTTTTCGGGAAGTTCCAGTCCGGATAATAGACCTGCAGCAGGTGGTGCAGCACGTCGCCGGTGAAGACGCCCTTCTCGCCCTTGCTTTCGAGCTTGAAGAAAACGTGGCCCGGCGAGTGACCCGGCGCCGAATCGATCTCGATGAAGTCGTTGAGCCGCATCTTGCCGCCGCTGACAAGATCGGCCTTGCCAGCGTCGATGACCGGCACCACGCACTCGCGGAAAGTACCGAGCTCCGCCGGCGCGGTGGCCGGGTCGGCGTCGAGCTTGGCGAAATAGTCGACGTCCGGCTTGGAGAACACATAGCGCGCATTGGGAAAGGTCGGCACCCACTTGCCGTCCTTCTGCAGCGTGTTCCAGCCGACATGATCGTGATGCAGATGCGTACACATGACGAGATCGATCTCGTCGGGCCGGGCGCCCGCCGCCGCAAGCCGCTCCAGATAGGGCGTGTTCATCATGTGCCAGAAAGGCCGGTCGGGTTTCGACTTGTTGTTGCCGCAGCAGCAGTCGATCAGGATCTTCTTGCCGCCGATCTGCAGCAGCCAACTATGCACGCTGAGCTTGATCTTGCCGGTCTCGGCCTCATAGTGGCCGGGTGCGAGCCACGACTTGTGCTCGGCGACCTGATCGGCCGTGCATTCCGGGAAAATCTTGGTCAACGGATAGGTCGTCCCGTAGAACTCCTCGATCCGCGTGATCGTCGCGTCGCCGATCTTCAGCACCTGCGCCTCCATCAATAAATAGTGGCCGCCCGGCGGACCGGGCGGCCGTTTCGCGAGCCGTTACTTCGGCAGGAACTCGTTGGTGAAGGTGTCCTTGAACACGATCTCCGTGTTGCCCTTGGGCTGGAGATAGCTGAACGTCGCCTTGGCCTGCGCTTCCGTCATGCGGCCGTCCTTGGTCCAGATCTGGCTGACCGTTTCGTAGGCTTTCTCGTTGGTCTCCGGCTTCATGTTCGGATATTCCTTGCCCAGCAGTTCTTTGCTGCGCTTCGGATCGTTCTTGAGGATTTGCTGCGCCTCGAGGAAGGCTGCCGCGACCTTGCGCAGCGTCTCCGGCTTTTCCTTGATGACGTCGGGATGCGCAGCCAGCGTCATGAACAGGATATCGCGGAACTCCGGAATCTCGCCGTTCATCACGTTGAGATAGATCTGGCCCTTGCCCGCCTGCTGCACCAACACGCCGGCCGGCTCGAACGGCAAGGCCGCGTCGACGAGACCTTTTTCGAATGCCGCCACATAGGCGCCGGCTTCGGCGCCAACGTAAACCGAGGAGATGTCGCCCGGCAAAGTGAGTCCGTATTTCTTGGCCAGCGTGCCCAGCATCTTCTCGCCGGAACCGTTCGCCGACGGCAATGCGACGCGGGCACCTTTAAGCCGCTTGACCTTCTCCTCGACCGACATCTTCTCCGAGCCCTTCATCAGTTCGGGATCGGCGATGATGTTGTTGACCGGACGGTTGGCGATGTTGAAGAACGCGACGATGCGCTTGCCTTGCGCGGCAACCGTCAGGACGTGCTCGTAGGAGAGAATGCCGACGTCGGCCTGTTTGGTGAGCACCGACTGCAGCGCCAGCGCGCCACCCTGCACGATGTTGATTTCCGGCTGCAGGCCATGCTTCTCGAACAGCTTGAGCTGCTTGGCCACCCAGAGCGGGCCGGAGAAATAGCCGTGGCCGATATTGGTGATCTTGACCGTCTCGGCCGACGCGGCCGTGGACACCATCGCGAACGCCGCGAGCGCCGCAACCCTGAACAGTCTCATAGCGCGTACCTCCCTGTTGGTCGTTGCCGTCAGCTGCCGACCGCCCGCCAGCGCTGCATGCGAAGCTGGATCAGGTCGACAACGTAGTTGAGCGCGACCGCAAGCAGCGCGATCACGATGAGAACCGCGAACACGCCCGCGGTATCGAACTGGGCGCCGGAAAACTGGACGAGGTAACCGAGGCCCTTGTTGGCCGCGATCATCTCGCCAATCACGGCGCCGATCAGTGCATAGGGCACGGAAATCTTGAGGCCGGCGAACACCCATGACATCGCCGAGGGAATAATGACCTTGCGGATCACCTGCGCCCGCGTCGCCCGCATCAGCCGCGCGCCATCGATCAGATCCTGGTCGACCTCACGGACGCCGGCGATGGTGTTGAGGAACACCAGGAACAGAACCAGCACCGCGGCGAGCGCGATCTTCGACTCGATGCCGAGGCCGAACCACAGCACGAACAGCGGCGCCAGCGCGACCTTCGGCAGCGCGTTGAGTGCGTTCAGATAAGGCCCAAGCAGCCGACCCATGAACGGCGACACACCGAGCCAGATGCCGAGCACGACGCCGCCGAGCGCGCCGATGATGAAGCCCATCAGCGTCGCATAGACGGTCGCCCAGACGTGCAGGAAGATCGAGCCGTTGGCGGTCCATTCCCACAGCCGCTCGCCGACATTGACCGGATTGGAGATAAAGAAGTCGTCGATCAACCGCCCGGAAGCGCCTTGCCACAACAACAGCACAAAGCAGCCGAGCGCGACCTGGTACAGCGTCATCATCATGGTGCCGACCTCGCGTGGCCCGCTGGGACCTGCCCAACCACGAACCGCGCGGCTGCGCGCGCGGCGCGAGCTACAGCTGGTACCTCTACAGCGCGAATCGCGTGAAGTACCCGCTCGTGCG